>DASUGD010000077.1:0-3246 GCA_036274195.1 Gemmatimonadaceae bacterium
CGTTGCCTTTGGCAACGGAATGATTCGGGAGGAGTCTGACCCCGAACGCATCGTATTCACGCATCCGTAATCCGGGTGTTCGCCAAACTTCACATTCGATTCACGGCCGCCTAACCACACCGTTACGAGTGGTTCATCCGAGCTGTGCATCCTCCGAGGAGTCGCAGGGCCGACCGCAGGCTCACGCTCCCACTTCGCGGAGGAACCATGTTCAATCGACTTCCCGAATCGAATGCGAGACGGCAGCGACGAACCGGCGGGTTCGTCGTCAGCACGGTGGTTCACCTGGCGCTCATTGCGCTTGCGGTTCAGGCAACTCGATTGACCGCCGCGCCGCGGCCGAAGGCAGCTACCAGGGAGATCCTGGTGTTCCGCCCCCCGGCGCCCGCACCCACGCCGCCGCAACGCAACCTCGACCCTCGCCCGTCCAACGCGCGAGGCCCGGCGATCCCGGCTCCCCCAACGCTTCCGGCTAACATCGCCGACGTCGTACCAGACAAGCTGCCTGATCCCGGGTCGATGGGGCGGTTGCTCGAACACATGTTCGACCCCAACCGCACGTCCATAGCCAGCCAGCCGACCGGGACGCCTAACGTCAGCGGCGACGCGCCGCTCACGGCGAACGTGGTCGAGAAAGCGGTTGTCGCTCTCCCCGGGACCGCGACGCCGCGGTATCCGTCGATGCTCCAGAGCGCCGGCGTGGACGGCCAGGTACGCGCGCAGTTCGTCGTGGACACGCTCGGCAAGGTGGAGCAGGGAAGCTTCCGCGCCCTCGAGAGCACCCACGACCTCTTTACCACGTCGGTCCGCGAGGCGCTGGCACGCGCACGGTTCACGCCTGCGGAGGTGGGCGGCCGCAAGGTGAGACAGCTGGTCGAGCAGACCTTTACGTTCAGCATTACGAGATAGCCTCGGGTCGCCGACCCGCGGGAACCGACCGGCGGGCGGGCCGCGATGTCTGCCTTGGAAGCTGATGGCTGATGGCTGATGGCTGTAAAGCTATGGCTGATGGCTGCGGAGCTATGGCTGATGGCTAAGAAGCGGCACGGTGTCTGCGGGCCGGGCAGGCATGACGAGACATCCAGACGACGCCCCGATCCGCGCGGTCCACTTCGATCGCGGCACGCGAACGCTGCGTGTGGAGCTGGAGAGCGGCGCGGTGTTCGACTACGCCGACATCCCGGAGCGCGTGTACGACGAGCTCGCACGCGCTCCCTCCCGGGACTCCTACTTCCGCGAGAACATCCGCGATGAGTTCATCGGAAGTCGGGCGGGCGAGGTGGACCTGGCCGAGATGGCCCACGAGCGGCGCGAAGACGCGATGTTCGGCGCGCCGCTCGCGGAACGCACGTCCGATCCTGCAGACCTGCCGGCTGAAGAAGGGACCCGGGCGGACGTGCAGCGTCGCGCATCGCACCACACGTGGGTCGTCGATGTCATCGAGGATGACGCGGCCGCCGTGGAGGTCGACGGACGGCGCGTCACGCCTATCCCCCGCTGGCTCCTGCCCACCGACGCGAAGGACGGCGACGTCCTCCACGTCACCCACACCCGATCCGCATCACGATCGACCCTCACGATCGAGGTGGACCACGACGCGACCCGGCTCGCCTACCAGCGCTCGGCCGAACAGCTGCGAAACGCACCGCCGGGAGGCTCAGGCGACATCGACCTGAACACCTAACGCCGCCCGCGCGACTCGTCGCCACAGAGCCGCGCCGGTCGGTCGCTCGGACCGCGCAGGTTCGGGCCGCCGCGCTCGGCGGACACATTGTATCCGCCGCCATGCACCGGAACCGTGATGGTGATCGTGCCATTCTGGTCGGTGCGGTACCACGGAATCCGTCTCGACTGGAGAAGGTCGAGCGTTTGCGCGTGCACGTATCCGTAGTCGTTCTTCGCCGCCAGTGAGAACAGCACGACCTCCGGCCTGACCAGGTCGAGATAGCGCGGCGAGATCCCGTCGCAGCTGCCATGGTGGTCGCCCTTCAGGACGGTCGCGCGCATGCCCGGCGCCTTGTCGTAGTCCGTCGCATCGAACCACGAGATCTCCTGCTGCTCGGCATCGCCCGCGAGCCACATCGTGAACGCTGCCGAATCCGGTGCGATCAGTTTCACGACGGCAGAGCGGTTGTTCGGCCCCTCGCCGCGGGGGTCGGGCCGGAGGAGGTGCAGTCGCGCCCCGCCGCGCAACGTGATCGTGCATTCCGAGGCGCCGGTCCGGCACGGATCGTCCGTGTCGCGGTAGGCGAGCGTCCCGCGTTTCGCGCGAGCGATGATGGAGTCTCGAAGCTGCGCGAGCGAGGTGCTCGCGTAAGGGTCCTCGTTCTCGAAAACGTATCGGACCGTGAGCCGGCGGCTGCTCTTGAACAGCTCGCGCAGACCGGCGTAGTGATCGTGGTGCTGATGGGTGAGGATGACGGCGTCGATCGTATCGCCCGCGATGCCGAGTTGGTCGAGCAGACGGCTGAATCGCGACGGCTCGGGCCCTCCATCGACGATCACCCGGCTGCCGCCGTTCTCGATCAGAATGGCATCACCCTGTCCGACGTCGAGCACGCGTACGGTCAGTGTCGAATCGTGTGCAGTGCCGCCAGCTGTGATGGGCTCATGCCGCGCGCTGTCCGGCGGCGCCGCGCGTTCTCGCGCGGCTGCCTCGGGCCCCACGTTCGCGCTGCCTGGCGTGCCGAGATCGCCTGCCCCGTACGGAGCAGTGGACGTCGTCCAGGCCGGACCCATGACGTCGGCGTGCGACCCGGTGCCGTCGACAAGCGCTCGGCTCGCGCCCGCGATAGTCGAGGTCCACGCGACGGAATCCGCCGTGGAGCCGTCGGCCGAGTGGAGCGCAACCCAGTCGAAGGCGTTGCCGAGGGTGAGTCCGTCGCGCCAGGCGTATGCGGCGGTGACGCCGCCGTTCACCGCGCGATCGCCGTCCCGCGCGAGGACCACGAATCCGCCAGGCGGGATGACGACGCGTCGCTCGATCGTGACGCCGCGGTCGTTCTTCGACCGAAGCGACCAGCCGCGGATGTCGACCGCGTGCTGCTCCAGGTTGTGCAGCTCCAGCCATTCGCCGCGGTCGTCCGCCACCGCACGCGGGTTTGCCATGACCTCGCTGATTACCACCCGCGGCGCTGCGCTGACACTGCCACACGAGGTGAGCGTCGCAAGCGCTAGGAAGATGCGTAAGGGGTCAGAGTCGAATTTCATCGTTACGTTGCATGCAACGTAACGATGAAATTCGAC
>DASUGD010000078.1:0-6537 GCA_036274195.1 Gemmatimonadaceae bacterium
GCCGCCATGTCGACAACGCCCACCACGTTGCCGAGCGCGCGCACCTCGGTGTTGCCTGCCTGGCCGGTGATGACGAGTTCATCGAGTCGCAGCGTGGTGCGGGCCAGGAGAATCCTCACGTTGGTCGCGCCGACGTTCGCCGACACGGTTGCCGGCTGATGACCGAGGTGCGTGACGGCGAGACTCACCGTGGTCCCGGTCAGTCCGAGCAGTGTGAACTGACCGTTCGCGTTCGAATGGGCGACGAGCTGGGTGCCCTCGGCCCGGACGGTGGCGTCGGGGAGTGGCCGCCCCGTGAGGGAGTCGATGATGACGCCGCTCACCGAGCGCGTTTGCGCCTGGGCCGATGTGAGCGGGACGAGCCACGCCAGTATCAAGAGGAGAACGCTGCTCTTGATGACGGCGCGCCCAACGGATCTCACGACCATTGGCATAGCGATGCTCCTGAACAGGGGTCCACGACGGTCCACCGGGTATTGCCGTACAAAGTCCCCGCGCGGGCTTGAACAACGCGCCCAGCGGGCAGCGCATTCGATCCGCATCGATCGTGTTACCAGTCGTGCGTTGGCCCGTGTCTTCAGGGCCGGGGCGGTTAGCGCGACTACTATGCAGCGAATGCGCGCGGCGCGCTACCCATCGGTGACCGCCGGGGTGTTTCGTTCATTAGTCGCTCCACACACGACTCGAGAGGCGAGCCGGTAGCCCGAGTCGGTATTCCCCTCCGGTAGCCCGAGACGGTAGCCCGGAGTCAGTTAGTTGGTAGTCCGGGGTCGGTAGTCCGGGGTCGGTAGTCCGGGTCGGTAGTCCGGAGGCGGAAGCACACCGCGGGCCCAACCCACCGCCGCCCTTTCCCGCTTCCCGCTTCCCTCATCCCGCGTCACTCGGTAGCGTTAGGCGGACGACAGACGAGGCGTCAGGGTGAGCGTTCCGACAGTCAGCGATGTGGACACGATCGGCGCCATTGGCGACCCGGTCATCCGCAACCTTCGTATCACGCAGTGCTACCACGAGCTCGCTCTCGCGATTGCCCAGCGGGCGACGCCGGGCGCGAACTGGTGCACGTTCGCCACGTGGGCTTCTCGTCAAGCGGGACAGACCATTCGTGGCGAGGACTTCGTCCGCGCGGCTGAGGACATCCTCGGATCGCACGAGGTCGCGCAGGTTGTCACGGACATCATCCGCCTCTCGTCCCGAACGGCGGGTGCGCTCACGCACGACACCA
This sequence comes from Gemmatimonadaceae bacterium, assembly GCA_036274195.1. GTDB lineage: Bacteria > Gemmatimonadota > Gemmatimonadetes > Gemmatimonadales > Gemmatimonadaceae > JAJKIV01. The sequence goes on from DASUGD010000078.1 coordinate 1,223, forward strand.
TTCTCGAAGCGGTGCACCGCGCGGTGGATCCGGAGGCCGCGCTGCGCCGGGCGGCGGACGCCGTCGCCATCGGGAACCGCAAGGTGTTCGTCGAGATCGGGCGTGAGTTCGCGCGCTGGCGCGGCACCGCTGCCGCGGCAGACGCGCCGGATGCCGCGGCCACCGCCGCGTTTACGGACGCACTACGGGCAGGCGAGCCGCCCGACGGTCAGCGCCTGCTTCGAGAGGCGTTCGCCGCGTACGGCAATGCGTGTCGAGCGACCAGCGACTCGGAGCGGGCGGCGCTCATGCTGCTGGGCAACCTGCTCGTCGGGTTGCACGAGCAGACGCGGCTCCAGCCGCAGATTCAAGCCGCGCTCGACGCGACGATCGACCCGGATGCGGTGCGGGCGGCGCTCTTTCCCCTGGTGATGCCGGGCGTGTGGCTTCGCCTCCGCGCCCGGATCTCTCGCCTCATCGGGCGTCCGATGCCTGCTGACGTCGCCGTGGATGCCCTGGTGGCAGTCATTCGCCGGCGACTCCGTGCCGTCATCACGGACCTGCTGATGACGCTACGTTTGCCCGGCGTCTCGCTGCACCTCGGGCGCGATGTCAGAGGGGAGTTTCCACCGGAGCTCCGCGCCATCGACTACCCACCGCTCCGGACGCTGCTCGCGTCCATCGACCCGACACCTAATGCGACGATGGGGAGCGGGGCCGAGGATTGGGCGAACCTGCGGCAGCGCATGCACTACATCGCCGACCTGTTCCGGTGTTGGCATGCGCGGCCCGAGCTGTTCACGGCGCCGTTCACACCCGAGCAAGTGGCGGCCATTCGCGAGGGGCGACGGCCGGAGGGAAGTCTCTAATAGTGGTCTGAGACAGAGTTTCTGATCGCAACCACGACCGCTGGACACGCAGACGGGCGCAACAACGACCGCGGAACGCGGAGACGGGCGCAACTACGAACGCTGAACACGCGGACGGCGCTGGCGCGCCGGCGCTGGGCACGCTGTACTGTCGTGCTCCTGCCACGACGTCCCGGCTAGAGACGCGACGGCGCCGCAACGCTAGCCGAACTCAGATTCGCTCCACTATTTAGTGAGTCGCGGCGGAGCCCGCGATTGCCAGCCGGCTCCTCCGCGTCGCGGCTGGCGTGATGATCAGCACCGTGCTCGAGCGCCCGAGCTCGTCGGGCTCCGTGAGCGCCGCGCGCAGGGTATACCAGTGGCCCGACCGGCCCCGCAGGCTGAGGAAGCTCACCCCGGTCGAGCCACGTGCCGTCCGGTGGCGCCGCAGGAAATCGACGATCGCGGTGGTCGGAGCCGACGTGGCGTCCGTGGCGTCGGCGAGGTCCGCGAGCTGCGCTTCCGCGGCGAGGGTCGATTGCGTGATCCGCCAGCGGTCATCGATCACGACGACGCCAGGTGCCGGTCCGGGGCTCGTGTCGTCGTTAGGCGTGAGGTCGCCGAGGCGAGTCATCCGGGCCGCGTCCACGAGGGCGGCCCGCCGCAGCGCCCCGGCGATGTGCGGGGCGATATGGCGGAGGAACGCCGTGTCGTGCTCGCCGAACGCGCGCGACCCGCGTTCGCGGAACGCCAGGAACACGCCACCGGGCTCGTGCCCGAAGCCGAAGGCGGCGCGGAGCTGCCGGCCGAAGCCGGCATCGCGCATCCACGCCGACATCGCGGCGGACGCGTCGGTGTCGACCACCTGGCCCGAGCGGGCGAGATCGATCGCGCGCTCCGCATCGGCTGGTGAATACGAGGCCTCGACCAGGTCCCGCTCGACCTCGGTGGACACGTCATCGCCCACGAGGTCGTCGAGCAGGGCGGTGAACCGGTTGACCGAACCGAAGTAGCTCGCCTCGGCTGGAATGAGACCCCTGACGCGTCGCGTGAGCTCGACGCGAAGGGCTGTGGAATCGAGTCCTGCGCCACAGGCGCGCCTAACGCCGCGGTACGCCTCGCGCTCGGCGGCGGCGTATCCTGCACTCATCGTTTCCGGCATCCTGCCTACCCGCCTCCCAGAAACGTCGAATCGATTGCCCCGAGTCGGGGCGGATCACCATGCTCGTAGTATGCATCGTCGGCTGGGCAGGGCAAGCTGGACGGCTCGCGAACGCGTCGCCATGTTCTCGCCTGCGGGGAACCGATCTCGACGATCGTACACGCGAGCCCAGCCGACGCCCATGACAGAACCGACGGTATCAGCGGGATCCGCCGCGCCGCACGTGTTGCCCGCTCCGGCGACGGCCGCGCGCTCAGGTTGGCAGTCGTGGCACACGGTGGTCTTCCTCTGCTGTGCCGCGGTTTTCATCTCCTATATCGATCGCACGAATATTTCGGTCGCGGCGATCCCCATGAAGGAGCAGTTCGGCTGGACCGAGACGACGAAGGGGTTCGTCCTCTCGGCGTTCTTCGTCGGCTACCTGCTGCTGCAGGTGGTGAGTGGCACCCTCGCCAACAGGTATGGCGGCAAGATCGTCCTCGGCGTCGCTGTCCTCTGGTGGTCGCTGTTCACGATGCTCACGCCACCAGCCGCGAACGGTTCGCTGGCCGCCCTCATCGGGGCGCGTATCGCGTTAGGCATCGGCGAAGCCGCGGTCTTCCCGGCGTCCATCAACATGGTTGGGCGCTGGGTTCCGGTCGCGAATCGGTCGCGTGCTGTCGCGTTCTTCGTCAGTGGCCTCTCCCTCGGCACCCTCGTGTCGCTTCCGGTCACGGGGTGGCTCGTGCGCGACTACGGTTGGCCGATGCCGTTCTACATCTTCGCGATCGGCGGGTTCGTGTGGGTGGCCGTGTGGGTCGTGGGCGTCGGCAATGGCCGCGGCGTGGAAGCCGAACCGGTGCCGGCCGAGCGGCCCCGGATTCCATGGCGGAGGATCGCGTCTGCCCCGTCGGTGTGGGCGATCGTCGTCAACCATTTCTGCGGCAACTGGCTGCTCTATGTGCTGCTCGCGTGGATGCCGAGCTACTTCAAGACCACCTTCGGGGTCAGCATCGCGAACGCGGGCCTGCTGTCCGCGGCACCGTGGCTTGCCAGCTTCGTGATGGGAAACTTCGCCGGTCATCTGTCCGACTGGATGATCAATCGTGGCCACTCCCGGACCTTCGTGCGCAAGCTCATACAGGCGACGAGCCTTTTCGGCGCCGCACTCTTTCTGCTTCTCGTGCAGACGGCCGGTTCGCCGGCGATTGGAATGCTCCTGATGTGCGGTGCGACCGGCACCTGGGCGTTATGCGCCGGGGGCTTTGCCGCGAACAGCTTCGACATCGCGCCCAGGTACGCGGACGTGATCTGGGGCATCAGCAACACAGTCGCGACGGTGCCTGGCATCGTGGGTGTGGCCGTGACGGGATGGCTCGTGCAGCGCACGGGCGCGTACTCGGCACCCTTTTTCGTCACCGCGGCGGTGGCTGTGGTGGGAGCGCTCGTGTTTCTGAAGTTCGGATCGGGGAGCCGGCAGATCGACTGATGGTCGAGCAGCTTTCGCGTGTGCAGCGAGAGCTGGTCTCATCGCTCTCGACTCGGCTCGCGGCCATCCCCGGCGTCGCGGCCGTGGTGCTCGGCGGGTCGTATGCGCGGGGTCGGGCGCGGCCCGGCTCGGACATCGATCTTGGGCTTCTGTACTCGGAGTCTTCTCCGTTCGCGGTCCAGGCGATTCGCGAGTTGGCGGCGGCGGTCAACGACACGCCGGACCGCGTCGTCACCGGATTTTGCGAATGGGGACCGTGGGTCAACGGCGGTGCGTGGCTCACCATTGGCGGGCAGCGCGTCGATTTCATTTACCGCAGCCTCGAGCACCTCGGTCGCGTCATCGATGACGCACTCGCAGGCCGGTACGAGCTGGACTACCTGCAGCAGCCGCCGTTCGGATTCTTCGGGCCGACGTATCTCGGGGAAATCGGCGTGTGCGTTCCGCTGTTCGATCCCGCGGGGCGGCTCGACGCTCTCAAGCGCCGTGTCTCGGTCTACCCCGAGCCGTTGCGTGAGGCGGTGGTGCGAGACCAGCTGTGGATGGCGGAGTTCACACTCGGCGCGTTCGCGCCGAAGTTCGCCGCGCGGGCCGACGCGCACGGGACAGCGACGTGCCTAACGCGGGCGACGAACCACCTGGTGCTGGCGCTGTTCGCGCTCAACCGCACGTATCCGATCAACGACAAGACGGCGCTGGCGGAGATCGCGGAGTTCGATCGTGCGCCCCGGGATTTCGGCCCACGCCTCAACGACCTCTTTGGGTGCCTTGGTGCCTCGGTCACGGAGCTTGGCGCGGCGGTCGAGCGTGTGGGCCAGCTCCTGGGCGAGACGATCGAGTTGGGGGAAGGGCTGTATCAACCTCGCTTCGTCTTGCCGAAGCCACAGCCCGCGTGACGTTCTGGCGGAATTCCAGGCCACCCTCATCGCGATGCCTGCGTTCCTCAATCGGAAACCGACAGGCAGGTTCGTCTGAACGGCGGACGGGGTCAGAGTCGAATTTCATCGTTGGATTGCACACCTAGGCGTTTTTGACGCACGCCTCGATAGTTTGCACCGAGGTGCGTTCGAACGATGAAATTGGACTCTGACCCCGTTTTTTCGCGAAAGCGAGGCCGGCTCCGATCGCGAACGCCCGCAGGGGAACCTCCTATCGTGTCTGACAGAATCGAATCGACAATATGCGTTGTCCCCCGGCCGCCCGCGCGCCGGGGATCCCGTCGTGTCACCGCCGGATTGGCTCTCGCGGTCGCTGCGGCGATCACCTCGGCCGCGCCGGCGTCGGCGCAGCGTGCCGATTCGTTGCGCATGGGTGTTTGCGTGCGCGTTCAGCCCTTCCATCGCCCGCCGCCGCAGGTCGCGGGTGTGGTCGTGGCCGTCGACAGTGTCAACTTGATGCTCAGAGATTCCCACGGCGCCACGCAAATCGTACCGCTGGACGAAATCGTCCGCCTCGAGCGGCACGACGGACGACTTGGCTCATTCGAAGGAGTTCGGCGCGGCGCGCGGCGAGGCCTCATGATCGGTCTGGGTGCCAGCGCCTTCCTCGTGGTGGTCGGACTTATAGTTCCGGGGGGTGGTGATTCCGGGATAAGCAAGACGGAAGAAATCGTGCTACTCACCGCTTCCCTCACGGCAATTACGACTACACTCGGTGGGATAATCGGGTCACAGTACCGCTCTGTATGGACTCGTCTTCCGATTCCCGGATGTCCGGACATCGTGCAGTGCCGTAAGCGGCCGAGTGAGGACAGCCAGGCGACTGCGGCGCCTCGGTGAGTATTTTCGTTAGGCGACACTCATCGTCGAACCAGAAGGACTTATGAAGATCGGAATCATCGGCTCGGGGGTTGTCGGGC
>DASUGD010000079.1:0-14551 GCA_036274195.1 Gemmatimonadaceae bacterium
CGACGAGGGAGCGCGATGCGTTGGGGCGTGTACTCGGCGCCGGAGGCGGATCGGCGAGCGACGCCCCTGACGCGAGGGCACCGGGCGCATTGCGTTCGGATGCCCCCGGTGCCCCCGTCACAACCGCCGAGCCAACGTTAGGCGGGGCGACACCGAAGACCGATGCGAGAGGCCGAGCCTGGATGTTGGCCGTCAATAGCCCCATCGCATACTTCACTGGGACCGCGAAGTTCAGCTGCTGGCCCCGGGCGAAATAGGCTGTCGTAATCGCGACGACGCGTCCGGTGGCGTCCAGCACTGGCCCTCCACTCGAGCCGGGGCTGATCGGCGCGGTGATTTGGAGGAGCTGCCGACCGTCGTCGAGCCGGACAGCGCTGACAACGCCTTCGCTCACGGAACGCGACAGACCTAACGGGCTCCCTATGGCGACAACCCGCTCGCCCGGCGATGGTAGTACCGAAGTCGGGGTAAGCGTCGGCAGTCCGAACCCAGGTACCTTGATGACGGCCAAGTCGGCTGCCTCGTCGCCGTCCAGCGCCTCGACCCGCTGGTAACGCTCCTCGTTTGCGAGAACGACGACGGCGCGGGCGGCTCCCCTCATAACGTGCCAGTTCGTGACGATCTCGCCACTGGGGCGCACTATGAATCCACTGCCCTGCCCGAGCGTGTCACCGTTCGCGCCAAAAACGATGATCGTGACAGTAGCGGGCGTGGCTTCACGCGCGATTTCTGACGTCGAATGGAGTGACTGAGCACCGGCATCGCGATGATTCGAGACAGACAGCGCTGTGGCGGCGATGACGCTGCCAACGCGAAGCATGTTCCAGCGGGTCATGCGCAGCCTTTTGAGCACGTGTGGTATCGGTCGGGGAATAGGGTCCGCGCCTGGCAGGGGGGTTGTGGCGCCACGCACACAAGTGCCCGTCGTGGGTGCCGACGCAAGACTGCGGCAGCGCGGTTGCTTCCGCGTAATCGACGACGAGATACTGGGACGGCGACGTGATCCTGGCCGCCTTCCGCTTCCTGGTATCGACGACCCCAGTGATCACCGCGTCACGCTGTTGCCATGGAGTGGCTAGACGATCGCGATCCCAAGTGTTGGCCCCCTGGTCGTCCACCTTACAGGTGCACGCAGGTATACATGGTCTCGTTATTCGGTGACCAAAACGTAGTCGCCCCTGTACCGAGTAGCCGTTGCTAATCTTCGGCAGGTCGAAGGTGCGGAGTCTGGCGAATCGCTGTGACGCAAGGTACACACTTCGACTGGCACCGTCGAGACGCATGCGGTGTTACGCCGCGTCCGCCCGCGTGTTCCTCGGAGCCCTCGCACGATGTTCGTTAGGCGTTCAACATTCGCCGAAGACAAAGGTCTTCTAACGCTACAATGGCGTTAACAGACCTAACGAGTAGAGCGGAGGAGTTGTGGATAAGTTCAGATAGGTGGTCGGCGGCGGAATAACTCGTCATCCGTCACCTCATTGTTCGTCAGAACGGCGTGCTCGTAAACACTGACAGGGAAGTGAACGACAACCTGCATCATTCCCTCCCCCGCGCGGCAGGTCGGTTGCCTTGTGCGGGCTCCAAGTTGCCCCGCCGTCGACGCTTGCCACCCAAGGTCCACGTCAGCGTCGCACGGGTTGCCCGAGACTGCCCCCGGTCGTCGGGGCGGTCGAGCGCCCACCACTTCCGACTCGCCAGCGTCTAACGACGGTGTCGGTGTTGGCCCTGCGCCGCCTGGGGCCGTGGCCCCACGGGTCAGGCTCATCGCGACGATGGGCCTCGACGAGCTCGCGGACTTCGAGGAGCGGACGTTCCGCCAGTAGACCCGACCAAGCTACGTGAAAGAAAAGCTGGCAAGACGCTGTGAGAAACTACGGCGAAAGTCGCTAGAACGAAAAAGTCCCGCACGCGTAAGTGCATGCGGGACCTTAACTGGGGCGGGTGGATTCGAACCACCGACCTCCTGATTAACAGTCAGGCGCTCTGCCAGCTAAGCTACACCCCAAAAGCCCGCCTTCACGCGGGAGTCATGGAATTTCACCTGAGCGCGGCCCGAAAGCAACGGCTCGGCTCGACCAACGCCGCTCCGCCCGTGAACGCCGCCTAACCAATCCGCTCCCCTCCTACGGCCTCGGACGCGCCTTCGCCTTGTTCGCCGTATCGCCACGCCGCATGCTCGTCCCCACCGGCTGCCCACGCGTCGACAGCGTATCACCCGCCACACCCCGCTTCCCCGTCCGATCCGGACCACCCGTCGTGCTGTCCGGATACGTCCGCGACAGCGACGTGTCCTGTACCATCGCCGGCGCCACCGCTCCCGAATCCGGCGACTTCGAGTAGTCCGTCCGACCGCCCTTCGCGTTGCACGCCGAAAGACCGGCGGCCACCGCCACCAGCATCAATCCGCGCGCGCCAAATGCCAACCGCATGAGAACCCTCCTCCCGCCCCTCTGATCGCGCTCGCCCGAGCGCACCGTTTCCTTCCGACCGCTATCGCCGCTATGGCCGCTGCCCCGACTCGGGTCCCGCCTCCCGCCGCTCGCGGCCACGCCCTGACGCCGGCCGCCCACGCGACTGCCGAATCCCACGACCAATCACCGACTCCTCATAGCGCGACAGGATCGCCGCAGGATCATCGTAGATCTCCACCGCGCCTCGCAGCTCCTCGTCACCATGCCCCCCACACCGCACCGCGACGATCCGCACACGCGACCGCGTTGCCGCCTCGACATCGTACGGCGTGTCGCCAAGCATCACGCACGCCGCCGGACCAACGCCCGCCTTGTCCACCGCCACGCGCACGATGTCAGGATCCGGCTTCGACCGATCCGCGTCACTCGAGCTCGTCTTCTCATCCACCAACCACTCGGCGCCTAACGCCGCGAGCAGGCCGCGGAGCTCATCCTCGGCCGCCGACGTCGCGACGACGAGCTTCACGCCATCATCCCGCATCCGCTCGAGCAGCTCGCGCGCCTGCGGGAACGGCTTCACCAGCGGGAGATACTCCTTCGCGAAGATCGCCTTCGATCGCTCGACCAACCGCTTCCCTTCCTCGCTCTCGGCGTCGATTCCCGTGAGCTTCGGCAAGAGCTTGTCAGACCCCATGCCGATCAGGGGGAGGACGGTTTCCGAGCCGATCTCGTGCCCCGCCTCGCGTAAGGCATCCGACCACGCCTGCGCGTGCGCGTCGTTGCTGTCGAGCAGCGTGCCGTCGATGTCCAGCAGGACGGCTTCGATCGCGCCCTCGCCGGAGCCTTGGGCCGGGCGGCTGTCGTCCCCGCGGGCGGTCAACGCCCTCTCCGCTTCGTGCGGCGCTCGAGCACGACCTCGCCGGCCACGATCATGTACCGGATGATCCGCTGCCTCACCTCGGGGAAGCTCGCGATTCGGTCCTTGAACCGGTCGTTCGAGAGCACCGACGCGTCGAGCTCGCGCGCGAACGTCAGAATGAAGTAGTCGGCATCGGTGCCCGCCGGCGCCTGCTGGATCTCCCCCGCCTTCACGAGCACCTCGTATCCATCCGGGTCATCGATCTGATGGCGCAGCGCGGCATCCGCGACCAGGATCGGCGTGAGGCCATCCTCGGTGAGGCGGTCACGCACGAGCCGCACGTTCGCCAGTCGCGCCGAGTTCTTTTCGGTGGAGTGGGCGACGTTGGACGCGTCGACGATGACGCGCTCGGACTGCGGCCTCGGGCCGGCCTTGGCCGGCTGAGTGGCGTTAGGCATCTCCTTCCGCCGGCCGCGACGTGCGGGGGCGGGCCGAGCTGGCCTCCGCTCCTTGACGCTCGCGCGCGATTCGTACCGCCCGTTCCGCCCGTTCCGCACGATGGCTGCTCCGCGTAAAGGTGGCCCGAAGGGACGGGCGATGCCCGTCCCTTGCTTGTCACCAGCCACAATTCACGCTTCGTGCCGCAATTCGGCCGAAGCGCTCGGACGTGCTCAGCCCCGGCGGCCCGTGTCGGACTTGCTCCTCCCCGTGTCGGACTTGCTCGTCGACTTCGACGCCGTGTCGCTCATCGCACCCGACGCGCCACTCGTCAGGGACTGCTGCAGCTGCTGCCCCTTCTCGAGGTGCGACTGCACACCCTTGACCGCCGCCGCCACGTGCTGCTGCAGCTCCGAATTCTGAGCCTGGCCCTGCGCGGACTGCAGCAGGCTGAGCACCTGCTGGTGCGCCTGGACCTGAGCATTCACGAAGGCCGAGTCGAAGGCGGCGCCTTGCAGCGAGCGAACCTGATCCATCGCCTGCGTATGCATGTTGACGAGCTCCGCCACGACGCCGGTCGCGCCAGTCGGGCCCGACGTGCCGGACTGGGCCGCGGTTGCCGCAGCCGAACGGCTGGTGTCCGAGCCGGTCTTCGGCGCGCCGCTCGCGCTCTTCGTCTTGCTCGAGCCCGACATCATGACGCCGGACAGGTCGACGTTCGCTGTTCTTGCGATCTGCTTGTCCTGCTGAAGCGACTTCGAGTGGTCGGAAACGAGCTCGCGCGCGAACGACTTGACCTCCCTGTTGCGCGCCTTCTGTTCTGCGAGACGCCCGTCCTGTATCTCGCTCTGGTCCACGACCGCCAGGACCTGGAGGATCTCCGGGTCACCACCGGTGATCTTCATCGAGCTGGTGCTTCCCGCAGTCGACCCTGGCGTTGTCGCCGCAGCCGTCGCGCCCGCGCCGCCAGGTGCCATTGCCGTCGCCGCGGTATCCGAGCGCGCGACTTCGCCACCCGATGTCGTCGTATCGGCATTGTTCCGGTTGCCGCTGCTGCATGCCGCGAATGCGACGAGCGTCGAGCACGCCGTCGCGGCCGCGATTCCCTGCCATCTGTTGAGCATACTGCCTGCCTCCTTCTGCGAAACCACCACCCCGCCGCAGTTGTGCGAGCGAAAGGCGCAGCGGTCCGTGAGCAAGGAGCGTGCTGCGAACAGACGGGGAAAACGAAAGGGCCGGTCCAGGACCGGCCCTAACGATTTCAATCCGCCCGGCGTAAACCCGGGCTCGAAGCGATTGGCTCAGTCGATCTTGTCCTTGATCGCCTTCGCCTGGTCCAGGTGCGCCTGCACCTTCGGCTTCGCCTCGGCGATCGCGGCCTTGAGGTCCGCGTTCGTCGTTCTGCTATCGAGGTCGTTCAACAGGTCGAGCGTTTCCTGGTGCATGTCGACCTGTTCATCCATGAATTCCTTGTCGAAGTCCTTGCCGACCGTCTTGCCGTTCAGGTCGGAAATGTCCTTCTGATTCTCCTTCTGGAGATCGTTGACCTTGTCATTCGGCGCTGGCGTTAGATTCAGCTTGGTCGCGAGGCTCTTGACCGCGTCCAGCATCGTGCCGTGGTCCTTCACCATCAACTGCGCAAACTGCTTGACGCTCGGGTTCGTCGCCTTCTCGACGCCGAGCTGGCTATAGTCGATCTCACCCTGGTTCGCGACCGTGAGGACGTCGACGACGTTCGCGTCGGTCCACCCGCTCGTGGTCTCACCGGCCGCTGGCGTCGTCGCCGCAGCGGGCGGCGTCGTGGCGAGTGTATCGGTGGTCTGTTCCTTCCGTGGCGAGCACGCGGCCAGGATTCCGAACACGCCCATCGCGAAGGCGCCCGTAAGCCGCGTTGTGCTGATTAGTTGCATTGCTTCCTCCTCCGTGTGGTGGCCTACATCTCGACCGCCAGAGAAGGGCAAGACCCGTGCACACGTGGCAGCCCGGACCGGGGAATCGGCCCGTCGAAGCCGCATGATCGGGCGGCCCCGACGGTTACCGCGCAGTTCGGGCGTTAGGCGTCACCGTACTTCCTTCGCTGGTGATCCCGGACGCCACGCATGAGCCCCCGGATCCGGGCACGGTATTCGGCGTTCGCGCGCTCGTCCTGCTTGCGCGCGAGGAAGGCCAGCTCACGCCTGAGTCGGTGCCAATGCTCGAGTCGCTCGCTCGCCAGCTCGCCTGACGCGACGGCGTCACGCACCGCACAACCCGGCTCATGGCCGTGCACGCAATCGCGAAATCGACACCGCGCGGCAAAGACTTCGATATCCGCGAACGTGGGTCCCAACCCAGCGTCTGCGCTCCACAGCTGAAGCTCGCGCATCCCGGGCGTGTCGATGAGCAACGCACCGTTGGAAAGCCTAACGAGCTCGCGATGCGTCGTCGTATGACGACCCTTTCCCGTCGAACGGACGGTCGCTGTCCGCAGCTGGTTCGTCCCGAGCAGCCGATTCACGAGCGTCGACTTGCCCACGCCCGAGGAGCCAAGCAGCACCGCGGTGGCACCAGGCTCGAGCCATCTCGAGAGCGAGTCCATCCCTTCACCACTCACCGCCGAGACGGCGATGATTTCGACGCCCGGCGCGGCGAGCGCTGCCTGGCTCATTGCACCACGCACATCGTTGCTCAGATCGGACTTCGTGAGCACGACGACGGGCGTTGTTCCGCTCTCCCACGCCAGCGTCAGGTACCGTTCGAGCCGACGGGAGCTCAGGTCGCCCGGGAGCGCCGTCGCGATGAGCGCGACGTCCACGTTCGCGGCGACGATCTGCGCTTCGGTCACCGTTCCAGCCGACTTCCTGACGAATGCGCTACGGCGCGGGACAACGAATCGCACGACGGCCGTCCCCTCGCCGGACTCGCGGGAGATGCCGACCCAGTCGCCCACCGCAGGGAGATCCTCACGACTACCGAGGTCGTGGCGCAGTCGCCCCGCCAGCACCGCCGACACTTCACCGTCAGCCGTAGACACGGAGTAGCGCTCGCGATGCTCCGCCACGACCCGTCCGGGGACGGCAACATTCCCCGATGGCCTTCCGGGCACTTCGCCGGCGGCGCGAAACGCGGCCGCCCAGTCTGCATCCCAGCCTAACGAGGCGAGATGCGTCGCATCATCTGTCGTCACTGTGAGCTCCTGGTCGCACGGATGTGCCGACCGCGCGCGGCGATCGGCGAAGGATCACGCCGTATCCGCGAGTGGAGCGTCCCGGGGACTGGGAACCTGGGAACTGGCAACCGGGAACTGGGAACTGGGAACTGGGAACCGGGAACCGAGGCTTCACGAGGAGTCACAGTTCCCTGTTCCCCGTTCCCGGATCCCTCCCCGGCCGAGTCCCCAGTCCCGAGTCCCCCGGTCCTTTCAGTTCGTCGAACGACCCGTCGTCAGGACGCGAAGCTCGCGGCCGGACTCACAACGACGGCGGTACGCACAGGCGCCTCAGGAAGGCTGAAGAGATGATGGCGCGTCAAACGCGCGCCCGGTTGCTGAACGAAACGCTGGCCAACCGCGCAGGTCAAGGCGCCTGACGCGAAAGCCCGGGTGAGCGAAGCGCCAGGACCGCGGTGGCGAGCTCCCAGCCAGAAAGCAGCGCGACGGCCGCCAGCGCGATTCGGCTCGCTTCGTTGAAGAAGATCACGCCGAAGAACCCGCCCGCCGCGGCTGCCCAGGCGAGCCACGCGAGCCACCGCGGTCGCGACGGATCCTGCGACTCCACCCACCCGAGCGCCAACGCCCCGAGCGCCACGATGAAATTCCCGAACCGCGCAGCAACGAGCCCGATCGGATGCGTCGCGTCGAAAAGCGCCGCGACTCCCGTGCGGCCCGCCGTAAACTCCTCCGCCATGTGCGTTCCGGCTCCGGCCATGAACGCGATGTTCAGCGCGTTGATCGCCAGGCCAAGTGCGACCAGCGCGAGCGCCGCCAGGAGCGGCGCATTGAAGGCCTGCCCGGCCGGCACCGGCGCTTCCACGCCAGCACCGCTTCGATCCGTCAGAAGGCGGACCCAGATGCCAGCGATGATCAGCCCCGATCCCGCCAGCATCAACAGATGCATCGTACGCCAGTGCGGCGTGTCGGCGATCGTGCGCAACTGGATTTCCGGTCCACCCGCCAGCATCGGGTGCACCGCGGCACCGTAGCCGAGCAGGATCATGCCGAGCAGTAGAGCGAAGGCGAGCGTGCGTCCCAATGCGGTCACGGATTCTCGATGCGCGAGGGTTCGTGCCGAATCCTATCGTCGCTCGGTGTCGGAGGGGATCCCCTCTGGCCCGAAGGCGAGGCGGCGCGCACGATGACGAACCGGCCGCCGAGGCGATGGACGATTTCGGCGATCCCCGGCCCCCGTGCGTTAGGCGACCGCGAGTACATCACGACGCGCCCATTCGGGTGCGCGGCGAGCCACTCGGCGACGCTGTCGCGGGGGATCTCGACGAGTGGGTGTCGAAGGCGGCCGAGGAAAGTGTACTGACCGGCGTAGCGCCCTTCGTGCGCAATCGGGTCACCGGCCCGCTCGATCGACGACAGATGCGCCGCGATGGGGCGCAGATCGTACCGCTCGTGAAGTGGGCGGCTAGCGACGACGGAGACAACAGCGAGAACGACGAATTGCCCCAGCGCGACCCACTGCACCCGACGGACAGTACGGCCATCGGCGTCGCGTTCGTCCGTTGCGTCCGCGAGAACGCTGGCGATGGCCAGTGCTACGAATGGCACCTCCGGCAGGAGATAGTGCACCTGCTTGCCGCTCACGACGCTGAACATGGCAAATGCCGGAACGACGACGGCGGCACAGAGTCGAAGGCCTCGGTCGCGGGCGAATGTGTCGCGCCACGCCTTCGTCCCGCGCGTGGTTCTCGCCCACCGCCAGGCCACCGGCCACACGATCCACGGCAACAGCATCCAGATGAGGTTCGGCACGTACCACCACAGCGGTCGGCGATGGGCGAAGCTGTTCACTACGCGTCCCGCCGTCTGGCCAATGAAGATCGCGCGCTCGTAGGCTGGCCCTCCACTCATCGCAGCAGGGATCGCCCACGCGAGCGCTATCGCGATTCCGGCGAGCGTCGCAACGGCGACAGCGAGCGGCCAGCGTCGGAGCGGCTGCTCGAGGGTATCCCGCGGCTCACCTGACTGCTGCCTAACGTCCCACCAGCGGACCAGGAACATGGCCGGCAGCACATGGATGAACAGCACCGGCCCCTTCGCGAGGATACCGAGGCCCGTGCCGATCGCGATCAGGACGAGTCCATGCCATCGCCCGCGCCGCGTGTCGAGAATGCCGATCACCGCGAGCAGCACGCAGACGGTCAGCACGGTGTCGAACAGGAGCAGCGTGCTGTACACCAGCCAAACGAGCGTGCTGGCGAGCACGATCGGAGCCAGCCGAGCGACGCTGCCCCGGTCGGGCCACAAGCGTTTCGCGAGCGGCGCCACGAGCGCAAGCGATGCCACGCCGCACGCGGGGCCGACGAGTCGAGCGCAAAGCTCCACCGGCCCGACCACTCGCCATCCAGCGAGGATGAGCCAGAAGAGGAGCGGCGGCTTGTCGCTGTATGGCGCGCCGTTCAGGTGCGGAACGAGATATTGGCCGCGGAGCCACATCTCCCACGCGACCGACGCGTATCGCGTCTCGTCGACCGGCAGAAGGGGCCGACTCGCTATCGCGATCGCGACGGATGCCAGCCACGCCGACGCGAGCAGTACGTTCGCCCGGCGCATCCCGGGGGTTCTGATAGTCAGTAACCAGCTCCAGTAAGCTGTAACCTGTGCGCTTTCCTTCCCCCGTCACCCAAGGGATGAGACACCTGCCACCTTGCCACTCCGTCGCCGCTGGCGCCCGATGAGCATGAGGTTCCGGATATAGATGAACAGGCCGGCGCCCTGCCCTAACGCGAACACCGGATCCCGCCGATGAATCGCGTACGTGAGCAGCACGGCACCGCCAGCGAGACTGAGCCACCAGAACGCTATCGGCACGGTGCTCTTCCGCGCCTTTTCACTCGCGATCCACTGCGCGAGGAATCGCAGCGTGAACAGCGCCTGACCCGCGAGTCCAATGACGAGCCAGACGCGCGACGTCAGAAGCCCATTCACGCGACGGTCCCGCCCGGCCCGCCACGCAACCGGTGTGGGGATGCCGCGTGGTCATCCGCCTGGACCACCGTTTCATCCCACGGCGCCGGAACGAGCGCCTCCGTCACCGTCACGACCTTCGCGCGTCGTGTCAACCACATGACCCCGACGAGGTCTACGATACCCGTCCAGAGCCTGTTCCGGACGCCGTAGTGCGACCGACCCGTCAGCCGCGGTCGATGGTTGACCGGAACGCTGACCACACGCCCGCCGGCGCGCCGGACGAGCGCGGGCAGGAACCGGTGCATGTGGTCGAAGTACGGAAGCTCGAGGAACAGCGAGCGACCAAACACCTTGAGGCCACACCCGGTGTCCGGAGTTCCGTCACGGAGAATGCTCGAGCGGATGGCATTTGCGAGCCGCGACGATAGACGCACGAGTCGCGAGTCGCGGCGATTCACCCGGTGCCCGGCCACGAGAGTACGCGAGACATCCATGTCGGCGGTCGCGAGCGTTGCGAGAAGGTTCGGGATGTCGGCAGGATCGTTCTGCCCGTCCCCGTCCAGCGTGGCGACCAGGGCGGCGCGCGCGTGTGTAACGCCAGTGCGAAGCGCCGTGCTCTGACCGCATCGCTGTGCATGACGCAGCACGCGAATTCGCGGATGGTCGCGCGACAGGCCCACGAGCCGAGGGAATGACGAATCCGTGCTGGCGTCGTCGACGAAGATGACCTCGTACTCGAGGACACCCGCGAGCGCCGCGTCGATGTCATACGCGAGTGGTCCGACGTTGTCCTGCTCGTCATGCACGGGGATGACCACCGAGAGATCGGGGACACTCGTCAGGAACCTGGTGCTACGGTTCGACTGAATCATTTTTGGTGTGCCAGGCGCTGCGTGTTGGAAGTGATACGTCGTCGCAGGGGCCGTGCCGGCCAAGGTCGTTCCCGCATAACCCACGACCGATGCGTTTAGTCGCAATTCAGATAGCAGCTCGCCCGTATGTCCCAGCCCGCGGCAGGCACTAGCGTGTCGCGAGATCGTGTGTGCGTCGTGACCGGCGCGACACGCGGCATCGGTCGCGCCACGGCGATCGCGCTCGCGAAGCTCGGCGAGCAGGTCGTGGTCGTCGGGCGCGACGCGGCCCGGTTGGACGAGGTCCGCCGCGAGGCCGATCGCGCGGCGCACGCAGACCTGAGCTGCGTTCGTGCGGATTTCGCGTCGCTCGCGTCGGTTCGGCGCGCCGCTGACGAGATCGCGCAGCGCTGGCCGGCGATCCACGTGCTCGTCAACAATGCGGGCATCAACGCCGGTCGGCGGCAGCTGAGCGCGGACGGCTTCGAGCTGACGTTCGCGGTCAATCACCTCGCGCCATTT
The DNA here is from genome assembly GCA_036274195.1 of Gemmatimonadaceae bacterium. GTDB lineage: Bacteria > Gemmatimonadota > Gemmatimonadetes > Gemmatimonadales > Gemmatimonadaceae > JAJKIV01. The sequence goes on from DASUGD010000079.1 coordinate 11,197, forward strand.
CTCCTGACGTCGTTGCTCGTCCCGGCGCTGGCCGCCGGTGCACCCTCGCGCATCGTCAACGTCACGTCGGTGTTCGCGCACGTCGGCCGGATCGACGTCGAGGACGTCATGTTCGAGCGCCGGCGCTACTCCTCCACACGTGCGTACAACCAGTCGAAGCTCGCCACGGCCATGTTCACCATGGAGCTCGCCAACCGCCTCACGCGCTCGGGCATCGGCGTGAATTGCGTTTCTCCCGGACTCGTAGCGACGGATCTCATGCGGGAGCACTGGTGGTTTCACCCCAAGTGGCTACGCGCGCTCTGGTCCAGGTGGCTGCTCTCACCCGAAGCGGCGGCCGCGCGCGTCGTTCGCGTGGCGACGTCGGAGGCACTCGATGGGGTCAGCGGCAAGTGCTTCGCGGCCACACTCCGCCCAGTGTCCCTTCCGCGCCGCGCGCGCGACGCGATGCGCCGACGGGCGCTCTGGGACCTCAGCGCCACGTTGACGAACGCCGAGCTTGCGACCCCTGCCTCACTCGCGAACGCGCCCAGCGGCGCATGACCGACGACCGCGTTAGGCAGCGCGCGACGCTTGGTGACCTGGCGCGGCTCTTCCTCAAGCTCGGCACCATTGGCGTCGGCGGTCCGGCGGCGCACATCGCACTCATGGAGGACGAGGTCGTGCGCCGCCGGGGATGGCTCACCCGCGAGGCGTTTCTGGATTACCTGGGCGCGACGAACCTGATTCCCGGCCCGAACTCCACCGAGCTCGCGATCGAGATCGGACGCGATCGCGCGGGCTGGCCGGGCCTCATCGTGGCGGGTGTCGCGTTCATCGTTCCGGCAACGCTCATTGTGGGCATCACCGCGTGGGCATACGTGCGGTTCGGCAACTTGCCCGCAGCGCTCGCACTATTCGCCGGCGTCAAGCCCGTGATCATTGCCATCGTCGTGCAGGCACTCTGGAGGCTCGCGAGAACCGCGGTGAAGACCCGCTGGCTCGGTGTGTTGACCGTTGCGGCGATGGTGGCAGTAGCGGCTGGGGTCCACGAGCTCGTGGTCCTCGTTGCGGCGGGCATTCTGTCGGTCGTGGGTACGGTCGCGCGGCCGCGCGCGGCCGGTGATCCGGCCTCCACGGTCACGCCGATCGTGACGCCCTTGGTCGCGAGCACGCCGAAGCTCGCTGGGGCGTTAGGCGGCGTCGCGGGCGTGCCCGTCGCCGTCTCGCTCTGGTCGCTGTTCGCGGTCTTCCTCAAGATCGGGGCCGTGCTCTTCGGGAGTGGCTATGTCCTGCTCGCGTTCCTTCGCGCGGACTTCGTGGAGCGTCTCGGATGGTTGACCGAGCGCCAGCTCCTCGATGCCGTTGCGGTGGGGCAGGTAACACCAGGACCGGTGTTCACGACCGCGACGTTCATCGGGTACGTGCTTGGCGGCATACCGGGGGCGGTGCTAGCGACGGTGGGCATCTTCCTGCCCGCGTTCGTGTTCGTCGCGGTGAGTGGCCCGCTCGTTCCGCGGTTGCGGCGCTCCCGCCTTGCTGGCGCCGCGCTGGACGGCGTGAACGCCGGGTCGCTCGGCCTCATGGCGGTGGTGACGTGGCAGCTGGGGCGCGCCAGCATCGTGAGCGTTTCCTCATGCGCGCTGGCGGTGATTGCCGGGGCGTTGCTGGCGACGCGGCGCGTGAATGCTGCGTGGCTGGTCGTTGGTGGCGCAATCGCCGGATTGGCGTTAGGCATGTAGCGCCGCGGACCGCACAGCCCACCGTCCTCGATCGTACGGTGCCCGAGTGTGATGCGCATTACGGCATGGCGCGCTCGCCGATCACCGGCTCGTTATGCGCGCGCATCGATTTAGGGAAAAGGTGATCCACGTTCTGGTGAGCGGCAACGCCATCGTTTAAGTCGTGCACCACCAGTCGTCATCGAAGCCGACCTTGATGGTCGCAGTTGCCTCACCGTATCACAGGAGCAGCCGAATGCACAAATCCCCGATTGCCCTTGCTGCCGCAATCGCACTCCTGGTGGCGTGTAGCGATTCGCCAACGACGCCCTCGAAGGCATCTGCACTCGCCGGCCCGTCCAGACTGCTCGGGAATGGGTTTCCCAAGGGCGGGCACGACTACCACCTGAACATCATTGGCGTTCCGAAGGACAAGAGCGTCGCGATGGACAACAGCGACGGTCATCGCATCTTCGTCCGGCTGCAGTCGGACAACATCGTCACTGCTCCCGGCGGCAAGAACAACCAGCTCGCCAAGGGCGGTGGCGATGACCAAAATCACATCTATCTCTGCAACAGCACCAACGGCCAGAACGACGTCAACGACGCGCGCTGTGACGCGTGGCGCGCCGCGCACCCGAATTCGTTCGGCGTGATCGACGCGAACGCGACCGACGGCGACGGCGCGATCCTCGCCGTGCCGGACCCCTGCGAGGATGATGATCCGCTCACCCCGTGCACACCGTCGTACACCGTCTGGGCTCGCACACATGGCCCGAGCGGCAGCGCGACGCTCACCACCTGCGCCACCGACACGATCACGACCGCCGGCGACACGTGGTGTGGCAGTAATGGGATCACACTGTACGCGAAGTCGAAGAAGGCCGTGGATATCACGAGCAACCTGCTCCACATGACCGTGACGGTCGACGGCACCGTGAACACGGACCTGGCCGGGTGTCTCGGGATCAGTACGACGACGTCAACAACGCTCGATGTGTCTCTGTTCGATCGCTGCTTCGAGAACTACTTCTGGAACTACGACAACAACGGGCTCAAACTGATGGAGCTCCGGTTCTACTCGGCCAGTTGACGGATCGACGATAGCTTCCTGACAAGGAAGGGGCTCGGACGAGTCGTCCGGGCCCCTTCGTCATTCTGGCGCTGACACGCGTGACGGGTCGCCATGCTCGAATGCACCGACGAGTGCTCGCAGCTGGCGAGCGTTGCCATCGACCTCCAGGCTCGACGCATCGGCGTCCTTCGGAAGCCCGTCCAGAAACAGACGCGCGATTTCGGTCCCCTTTCCGCGAATGCGCAGGTCCGGAGCCGGCACGTGGCCTCGGCCGATCTCGGGGCGGTCGCCTCGCAGAACTATATGGTAGAAGGCGCCGTCGGCCTCCAGCTCGGCGGAGAGGGTGACACCGCCGCGGTAGCGACGGCGCAACGCGACCAGAAGCCACTCGACGCTGCGACGATCTCGGCCGGTTGGCTTGCCCATGCGCCGCCAGCCCCACCGGCCAAGCGCGTGGATCGCGGGCTCCAGATCCCGGCCTATGGCGGTGAGACGATACGCGGTGGCGTCGCGCGTGCCGTCCCCACGCTCGATGAGACCGTCAGCCTCCATCTCACGCAGCCGCTTGGCGAGCAGGTTC
>DASUGD010000080.1:0-7438 GCA_036274195.1 Gemmatimonadaceae bacterium
TCTCGCTCGCCGGCTGCATGCAGACGCTCGCCACGCGCGTCGCACCCGATCGGGCCGCCGTCGCCGAGGCGGACGCTCGCCGGGCCATCGCTGCCGAACGGACCCTCGCGGACGACTCCCTGCCCGTCCGTTCGCTCGGTATTCCACCGCTGCGGGTCATCGCGACCGACACCGCACTCGCCCCGCTCGGATACGGGATCGCCGACATGCTGATGACGGACTTGTCGCGCAGCGCCCAGGTGCAGATCGTCGATCGCCTGCGGTTCGATGCCGTGTTGCGCGAGATGAAGCTCGCCGACGCCGGGCTCGTCGAGTCGGGAACCGCACCGCGGGTTGGCCGGATCGTTCGCGCCCGGCGACTCGTCCTCGGAGACATCACCCAGCTCCCGGGACAGGAGATCGGGATCGCCGCTCGTCTCGCCGACGTTCAGACGACGGAGGTGCGGCCGGCAATCAACGCCACGGCCCGGCTCGATGATTTCTTCGCGGCGGAACGAGCGCTCGTGTACCGGACGTTCACGGAGTTGGGCATCACGCTCACACCCGCTGAACGGGCGGCGATCGAGCAGCGCCCGACCGCCAACATCGCGGCGTTTCTCGCCTATAGCCGCGGCGTTCGCTACGAGGTCTTTGGTCGCTTCGACGACGCCGCACGGGAATACCAGGCCGCTGCGGCGCTGGATCCGGCGTTCGTGGACGCAAGCCTCCGCGCGCGCGATGCACGTCGGCGCGTGCGGATGACGGTGCCCCTCACTCCGGCTGGCATCGCGGGATTCACGCTCGACCACGTGAACACGCCGACAGGGTACGGAACCACTCGGCTCGGTGGCGGAATCGCCGACGGATCCGTCCCGTCGCAGATGCTGACGGTGGTCATCACCATCAGTCGCCCCTGAGGTCGCCGTGCGAAGCCTAACGACTCCCGCTGGTCGCCGTCACACGACGCTGACGCTCGTCGCGGCGATCGCGCTCGTCACGAACGCTGGCCGTGCGTTCGCCCAGGAGCGGCTGGGGACAACGCGCTACGTCGTCGCCTCGCCGACGATCGAGAGCTGGAGCTTCGGAGACGGCCTCCTGCAGAGGACCTTACGCGGTGACACGGTGCGACTCGGCAGCGCGACGCAGCTGTCGCTGCCTGTGGCCGCCGAGATGTGGTTCGGGGACCGGTGGCAGCTGGGCGCTGCCGCTGCCTTCGTCGACGAGCGAGTTTCTCTCGACGCGCGAGACGCGGGCCTCGGTGTGAGTGAATACCGGCTTCAGGACCTGACCGACGTGAAGGTTGCGTTCACGGCGCACGTTCTGCCGGATCGGTTCCTGGTCACGGTCGGCTTGAATGTGGCCCCTTCGGGAACCGAGCTCGAGCCCGAAGAGATAGAGGCCGTCCGCGTGTTCGCCGCGCCGTCGCTCAGTGTGGGAGTGCCCTCGCTGGGGCTCGGCAACGCAGCCACGGCCGGCGTGGTGTACGCGAGGAAACTGGGCTCGTGGGGCATGGCGCTGGGCGGGTCGTATGAGCACCGAACCGGATCGACGCCGCTCGTCATTGCGTCGGGGTTCCCGGCGCTCGACTTCAACCCGAGCGACGCCGTACACCTGTCGCTGGGCACCGAGGGGCTGGTCGGGCCTCACGCGATGACCGTCGGCCTCAGTGCCGACGTGTTCTCCGACGACGACTACTCGTCAGGCGGTCAACAGATCACGAGCGCGCGCACTCGCCTCGGGCCCATTCTCACGGGTGAATGGCAGCTGCGTGTCGCCACGCAGCGGCTGCGTGAGCTCACTGTCTACCTGACGGACCGCTACCGCATGCAGTACTCGCGCGCTGGCGCGAAGGTGCCCGAGAGCAGCGCGAACTACCTCGATGTCGGTGCAAACGGTGTCGCACCGCTCTCGCCTCGTACCGGCCTAGTGATGGGTGTCGTGCTGCGTCACCAGACCGGCGCAAGCGCAGACTCCGGGGTCGCCTCGGCTGCCGCACGAGTCGCCGGTGCGACGCTGGGTCTGCGGTACCAGCGCGGCGGCTACACACTCGAGCCGGTGGTGCGTGCACAGCTCGGTCGGCTCGACACGGGGATCGCGACGGCGAACGTGCGAGAGATGGTCGGCGCCATCTCGCTGACGCGACGGTTTTGAGGGACGACGCTGCCGCGTTAGGTGCACGGCGTCGGGCGCATGTGCAGCACCATCATTGGAGATGTCACAATGAAATTTCGCGCAAAACGCCCAGGTCCTGAAAAGGCTCCGACGAGCGCTACCCCGTCGACACTCGTCCAGGACTCCGCTGCCTCTCCGACAGAGGCTAGCCGCGCACATCCAGACTCCGACCCGACGCGCGACGAGATTGAAGCCGTCGAAAACCCCGAGCAAAAGTCTGTTGAACAGCCAACGCTGCGGGGGCACCAGTTCGGTAAGCTTTCCGTCGCTCCTCTCCAGCCAAAGCTGGCTGTGTCTCAGCCCGCGGATCCATTGGAACAAGAGGCCGATCGCATTGCGGACCAGGTCGTGGGGCTCGGTGAACCGGAGAATCCGAACCATCAGGAGAAAGCAGAGCGGGAGCTCGAGCGGAAGCGGGGCTCTCAACCGATATACGGCCACGTCGGCGTGGATGAAGGCGGCGCGGAAAGCGATCCGCCCGAAGTGCCAACGGCGGAGGAGTCGCTAGTCGCATCGACTCTCGGTTCCGGCGGCGCGCCCCTGAGCACCGCGGCACTCAACTACATGCAGCCCCGCTTTGGCCACGACTTCAGCAAGGTGCGGGTGTACACCGATGATCAGGCGTCGCAATCGGCACGAGCTCTGGGTGCACACGCCTACACAGTTGGCACCGATATCGTATTCTCCGCCGGCACGTACACGCCGGGAACGGACGCCGGTAACCGGTTGCTCGCCCACGAACTGACGCACGTCGTGCAGCAGACAGGCGGCGTCGGACTCCGGGAAAGCGCGAATCCAACCCCAATCGTACAAAGGCAAAAGGACCAGGGAGGAACAGCGACGGCACCGGAGCCGTCGACGCTCGACCAACTCCGCCAAGCCGAAGACGCTGCGGCAAAGGAGGACACTCTGTCGCCCGCACTGGGTGGCATGACGAACATCGGCGACGTCACGACGGCGAGGGCCGCGATCGAAAAGGTCAAGATCGCGACGGCGACTCTGGAGATGGGGGATCCTGGTGGTTGGGTCGGCGAGAAGGGCGAGGCGAAGCACAAGGCGGCGAACGCTGAGGTCGAACAGCTCCTCGGCTTCTACATCGGCTTCACCGGCGAGGAGACGCGGACCGGCGTCGACTTCATGGATCGGTACAAGAAGGCGCATGCCCAGTTCGCGCGCCTGCAGGGTCTCGCGCAGCAGTACGAGCAGATGACTGGCGTGAGCGCGGCGTCCTCCAAGGGCATGCTGGAGATGGAGGCGGCGGCGAAGTCCGCGGAGGAGGCGCGCAAGAAGTTCGACGCCGAGAAAGCCAAGCTCAGTCCGGAGAAGGCCGCTGACATCACGGCCGCGCAGGCAAAGCTTGCACCGACTGAGACGGCCATGTCGGACTGCAAGAAACACATGGACACGGCCGCGACCGACGCGCGAACCGGATTCCTCAGCCTCACGAACGCGACCGCTACAATCAGCCAGGCGGCCGAGAAGGAGAAGGCAGAGGAGAAGAAGGCCGAGGTCGAGAAGGTGAAAGGCGAGATCGCCGAGATGCAGAAGTGGATCGCTGGCGGGATCGAGTTGGCCGTAACCGTTGCTACTGCCGGTGTCGGAGGCGCCGCCAAAGCGGGCGCCGTATCGGCAACAGAGATGAGCCAAGCCGCGATCGAAGCGATGAAGGAGAGCGGGACGGAAGAGGTCAAGAAAATGGGCAAGGAGAAGGCTCAGGCGCTCGTGAAGCAGGCGGCTGAGGACATTGGTGGTACGATCGCTGCCGAGCACTACAAGCTCGAATTGGCGCGGGCCGAGGGCGCCCTCGCGGTCGCGAACAAGATGGTCGCTGGGTACGGCAAGGAGATCGGGGCGAACGAGGCACGCATAGCGGCGTTAAAGTGGGCGCAGGGAATGCGAACGCTCCAAGCGGAGGCGGCCGAGTTCGACCGGCTGCAGAAGGTGATGCGCGATCAGATCAGGGATCTCGGCAGGGCCATCAGCGCCGCGGGGATCGGGAAGCAGGAAGGGGCGCGCTACGAAGTGATCGCTGAATTCCGCGCGGAGGTGACAGCGTTCGTGAACGAGGCCGACGCGGCGATCGCGCTCGGCAAGCAGGCCCAGGGGGCGTTGAAAGAGGGCGGCGAGCGACGAAGCCAGGCGGCGTATGACAAGGACCAGTCACGTGTCTATTACGACGCCTACAAATGGCACGACGGGCGCTGGAAGCTGCGGATGAACTACCTCAACCTCGGCGTTCGCAAGACCGCCGGCGAGGGAGGCATGGTCGAGAAGATCGACACCCTCGTCGCGGAGCTCGAGCAGTACCGGAAGAACGCGGAGACCTATCGCCTGGTGCTGGCGAACGCCATGGGCGCGTCTGTCTAGAAGCCGGCCTCAGCATCGTCGATGCACCTAACGCCGGCCACTCCAGCCGCCGGCGTTAGGTGTTCGATGAATGGCTTATAGGCTGATCGTAAACTGATAGCACTCGCTTTGCAGTACGACGGCCGACGTCGTCGCGTCGATCACGCGGAAGTGAATGTCGAACCTCGACCCCGGTGGGAACGCCGCAACGCTCCGAAAGAGCTCCGCCCTGCCGGTCCCGCGGTCGTCCGTGTCGATCGTCTGCGGATCCAGCCCCTTCCCAAGCGTCAGCCAGGCTGTGCTCGTGCAGTTGTCATCGACCGTCGTGTCGACCGCGCGCTGCAGGAGGTAACTCGTGTTCGGGACGAGATCCCTGACCCACGTGTCGAGGTAGATGATGGCGTCGGCGTCGTTCGGCTGTCGGAACTTCACGTGGCCGAACCCCTGACCGCGCAGGATGACCTCGAGATTGAAGTTGGGCGTCTCCGGTCCCCAGGCGACACCGCTCGACGCGGTGGAGGCTCGGACGCCGGGCGACGTCGGCAACCGTGAATCAGCGCGCGAACAGCCCATCGAGGCGACAATCAGGGTGAAGGTGAGGACCGTCGCCCGCGTTCGTGTGCGACGCATACGACCTCCGATCGGCTGAAAGTGACGTGCGACCGCCGGCATCGCGCCGCCCTGCTTCTGGCGACCCGATGGTCGGGGGATAGATTCGACTGCACGGTGACCGGTCCAGCATCGCGCGACGGCGTGATCCTGCCGTGATCCGAGCGTGACCGGCGCCGGTTACGGCATTTCCCGTGGTCGCCTCGCCGATGCTCGCACCTAACCGCCAGCGACGGGCGGGACGTGCGAGCAGCGCTCCGCCAGCCAAAGCGATGCGCGCTTCTCGTGTACCTCGCGCTCGCTGGCCCGGAGCGGTTCCGCCGCCGCGACACGGTCGTCGCCCTCTTCTGGCCCGAAAGGGACGAACAGCACGCGCGCGGAGCGCTGCGCCAGTCGCTCACGTTCCTGCGACGCGAGCTCGGCGATGGCATCATCGCTACTCGCGGCGAGGAAGAGATCGGCCTCGAGCCCCGAGCCGTGTCGATCGACGTGCGGGAGTTCGAGCGATCGTGCGAGACCGGCAGCCACGCCGACGCCGTCACGCTTTATCGTGGTGACTTTCTCGACGGGTTCTTTCTGTCCGACGCCGGGCAGGCGTTCGAGCAGTGGGTCGACGATCAGCGCGCTCGGCTGCGCGGTATGGCTGCCAGGGCCGCCTGGGCACTCGCCGAAACCCGGCGGGCGGGCGGCGACGTACCGGGCGCTCTCGAGATGGCTCGGCGCGCCGCCGCCTTCTCGCCGGGCAGCGAATCGGAAGTCGCACGAGTCATTGCGTTTCTCGACGCGGCGGGTGATCGGGCCGGCGCGCTAGCCGCGTACGACGATCTCGTGCGCCATCTCGCGACGGAGTTCGAAGCCGAGCCGTCGCCCGAAACGCGTGCGCTGGTTCGCGACATCCGGTCGCGCACCGACGCCGGGCCGCCAGCAATGTCTGCCCGACCAGCAGCGGCACGCGTCGCGGCGCTGCCATCAGCGCCGGAGGGCACACCATCTCCGCCTGCCAGACGAGCGTATCGCACGCTGCTGCTGCTCGCCGCCGGCGGAGTCTTTGCGCTGGGTGCATACATCACGGCGTTCTCCGGACGCGACGCCACCGCACCCACGCGGTCCCACTCGGATAGCACTGTCTTCATTCCGTCGGACACGACGCTGATCGAGCGAACGGGCCAGTGGATCGATCCGCGCGCCCGGACGCTGCACATCAAGGCGCGGTACTGGTTGAGCCGTCGCGGCCCGGCGAACCTGCTCAGGGCCGTCGCGACGTTCCAGGATGCGCTCGACATCGAGCCGACGTACGCCGCGGCCTATTCCGGCATGGGTGACGCGTACGCGCAGCTCGGCTACGCTGGCGTTCTCCGGCCGGACGACGCGTTTCCGAAAGCAAAGAAAGCGGCCGAGCGGGCGCTCGAGCTGGATTCCACCATCGCGGAGCCGCACGCCACGTTAGGCTACGTCGCCATGTATCATGGCTGGGACTGGTCGGCCGCGGAGCGCGAGTACCGCCGCGCCATTGCGATCAACCCGAGCTATCCTACCGCCCACGAGTCGTACGGCCTGTTTCTCGCCGCGATGGGCCGCTACGACGAAGCGCAGGCGGAGGAGCAGCGGGCGCTGAGGCTCGACCCACTCTCGTTAGGCATCGCCTCCACCGCCGGTTGGGTGCTCCACTACAGCGGGAAGCAGGCGGACGCCGAACGCCAGCTCCGGATTGCGGTCCGGACGGATTCCACCTTCGCGGTCGCTCACCTCTACCTGGGCCGAGTGCTGCAGTTCAACGGCCAGCTCGATAGCGCGCTCGCGCACTTCGCCGCGACGGGTCCGCTGCACGCCTGGGTGCCCACGGTCGCTGGCGAGGGCTACGTGTACGCGCAGCAGGGCCGGCGCGACGAGGCGCAGGCGATCCTCGCTCGCCTCAACTCCCTCTCGCGGACGCAGTACGTGACCGCGTACGCCATCGCTCTCGTACACGCGGCGCTCGGTCAGCGCGACTCGGCGTTCGTCTGGCTGAACAAGGCTGTGGACGAGCGAACGCACTGGGTGCTGTGGCTCAACCGCGACCTCCGATGGGACCCGATTCGATCGGACGAGCGTTTCCGCGCCATCGTCCGACGCGTGAACCTTCCCGACTGACGGCGTGGGCGCCAGGCGTTAGGCGCCCGACGACGGCCGCATGGTGTAGCACCACGCCTCACCCTCGAGCACTGTCTCGCCCGTCTGGCGCGTCACCTGGATCTTGAGCTGCGTCACCGGCTTCGTCGCGTGCACGCTCACCACCTCGGCCCGGGCCGTGATCGTGTCGCCGATGTAGACGGGCGCGGTGAACTTCCAGGTC
>DASUGD010000081.1:0-45798 GCA_036274195.1 Gemmatimonadaceae bacterium
ATTCCGAGCCGGCAGGCGAGGAATCGCCGTCGTCCGGTAGAGGGGCCAGCCCCTCGGTCGGGACGACGGCGATTCCTCGACTCGCTGTCGCTCGCTCGGAATGACACTGGCTTCCCGTGTCTCCGAGTCCAACGGTCGCGAAACGGGGCCGGCTTCGTTAGCATCCCCTCACCATGCGACGGATCCTGATCGGTGTACTGGGGCCCGGCGAAGGCGCCGGCCAACGAGAGATGGACGACGCGACACTCATCGGTGAGCTCGTCGCAAAGGCGGGGTGGGCAGTCCTGACCGGCGGACGGGTCGCCGGCGTCATGGGAGCCGCGGCCAAGGGAGCTCGCACGGCCGGCGGGCTCACCATCGGGATCCTGCCAAGCCACGACACGCTCGGCGCCTCGCCCGCGGTGGATGTCGTGCTCGCGACCGGGCTTGGCGAGGCGCGGAATGCGGTGATCGCGCTGTCCGCCAACGCGTTCGTGGTGTGTGGCATGAACGCGGGGACCGCGTCCGAGGTCGCGCTCGCCGTGCGTGCAAGGAAGCCCGTGATTCTGCTTCGCTGCGACGAGGTCACCGCGAGGTTCTTCCGAGGCCTCGACGCCGACTTGGTCCGCGTTGCCACGAGCGCCGGCGAAGCGATCGAGATGCTTCGCGGCTTGCTGATGTCGACCTCCGGCCCTCGGAAAGCGGTATGACGCAGCAGCCGCGTGCTGGTACCCTCTTCGTCGACCACGCCGGCGTCCTGGCGCTGCTGCCAATGTCGGAGTGCATCGCTGCCATGACCGACGCGCTGCGAACGTTGTCACTCGGCGGCGCGCTGCTTCCGCTCCGAACGGTCGTCCGGCTGCCCGACGGCCCTAACGCGTTCGCGCTCATGCCGGCCGCGCTGAGCGACCCATCGGCGCTCGGAGCGAAGATCATCACGGTCTTCCCCGGGAACGACGCGACGCCGTACGACTCGCATCAGGGCGCCGTGCTGCTGTTCGACACCGAGTTCGGGCGCCTCATCGCGATCCTGGACGCGAGCACGATCACGGCACTCCGCACGGCCGCCGTAACGGCGGTGGCCACCCGACTGCTCGCACGTCCCGAAGCGCACACGCTCGCGCTGCTCGGCGCCGGCGTCCAGGCCGAGACGCATCTCGAGTCGATCGGTCTCGTGCGCCCGATCGACGAGGTCCGGGTATGGAGTCGCTCCGGCGACCGCGCGCGTCGATTCGCGGAACGGTTCACGACGGCCGATCGGCGCATCGTGGCGTGTCCATCGGCTCGTGACGCGGTGGTCGGCGCGGACATCGTCTGCACGGTCACGGCGTCACGCGAGCCCGTGCTCTTTGGCGACTGGATCGCGCCCGGGACGCACGTCAATGCGGTCGGCGCCAGCCTCCCGACGTCTCGTGAGCTCGATAGCGCCGCCGTCGCAAAGTCGCGGCTGTACGTCGATCGCCGGGAGTCGACCCTCAACGAGGGCGGGGATTTCCTCGTGCCGAAGCGGGAGGGGCTCATCGGCGACGACCACATCGTGGGGGAGATCGGCGAGCTGCTGGTCGAGCCACCGCGAGCGCAAGGCCGGAGGTCGCCACAGGAGATCACGCTGTTCAAGTCACTCGGCCTCGCCATCGAGGACGTCGCGGCGGCTCGCCGAATTTACGACCGCGCGCTCGCCACCGGCGCCGGCAAATGGCTCGAGCTCGGTGGACTGCGCGATGCCCACGCCTGACGAGATTCGGATCGAGGACATTCGTGCGGCGCGTGACCGGCTCGCCGGTCTCGTGACGCGAACGCCACTCGTTAGGCTCGAAGCGCCGGACGCGGCCGGCGAGATCTGGCTCAAGCTCGAGAACCTCCAGCCGATCGGCTCCTTCAAGCTTCGCGGCGCGGCCAACGCCATGCTGAGCGCGGACCCGGACCGCCTGGCACGCGGTGCGTACACGGCGAGCGCTGGCAACATGGCGCAGGGCGTGGCGTGGAGCGCCCGGCATCTTGGCGTCCCCTGCACCGTCGTGGTCCCGGACCACGCACCCCAGACCAAGGTCGACGCGGTCGAGCGGCTCGGCGGCAGCGTCGTCAAGGTGCCATTCGATCGATGGTGGCAGACGCTGGTCGATCATTCCTATCCGGGGATCGATGGGCTGTTCGTCCATCCCGTGTCGGACCCGGCCGTCATTGCGGGGAACGGAACCATCGGTCTCGAGATCGTCGAGGACCTGCCCGACGTCGACACGGTGCTGGTGCCGTTCGGCGGCGGCGGGCTGAGCTCCGGGATTGCCACCGCGGTTCGCGCGCTTCGACCCGACGTGAACGTATTCGGATGTGAAGTCGCAACGTCGACCCCGCTCACCTCGGCACTCGCCGCCGGGGAGCCCGTGCGCGTGGTGCGAAGCCCGAGCTTCGTCGACGGCATTGGCGGCAACGGTGTGCTCTCGGAGATGTGGCCACTCGTGAGCACGCTGCTCGCAGGCGCCCTGGTGTCGAGCGTCGAACAGGTTGCGGCCGCGGTTCGACTCCTGATGGAGCGCGCTCGGGTCGTGGCGGAGGGCGCGGGCGCGGCGGCATTGGCCGCGGCGTTAGGCCACCCTGTTCGCGGCAAGGTCGTCTGCGTCGTCTCCGGCGGGAACATCGACGGCGCAAAGCTCGCCACGATTCTCAACGGCGAGGTGCCCGCATGATCGTCCTCGTGCTCAACGTCGGCTCGTCCTCGCTCAAGTTCCAGCTCGTTCGCACGGACCTCCTCTGCATCGCCAACCACCTGGACGAGAAGCTCGCGCGCGGAACGATCGAGCGCATTGGAGGCGAAGCGGTTTTTTCACTGCGTGGTCGCGGTGACGCCGTGTCGCGCGGCTCGGCGTCGATGCGGGATGTGCGGGCTGCCATCGAGTATATCGTGACGTGGCTGGCGTCCCAGGAATCGGGCCCCGTCATCGGCAGCGTCGGCGAGATCCAGGCCGTCGGCCACCGGGTCGTGCACGGCGGTGAGCGCTTTCAGCGCTCCGTTCGCATTGACGAGAGCGTGCTGCGTGGCATGGAAGACATGATCGACCTCGCCCCGCTGCACAATCCACACAACCTGAAAGGGGTGGCTGCAGCACGCGCCGTGTTAGGCGCCGAGCTGCCGAACGTGGCGGTGTTCGATACGGCGTTCCACCACACGCTGCCCGAGAAAGCGTATCTCTACGCGATCCCGTATCAGCTCTACCGGCGCCACAAGGTTCGACGGTACGGCTTCCACGGCACGTCGCACCGCTACGTCGCCTATCGTTGGCGCGAGCTCACGCTCGTGGCTCGCGAGGCCACCCGCATCATCACGCTCCACCTCGGCAACGGCTGCTCCGCGTGCGCCATCGACGCCGGCAACTCCGTCGACACCTCGATGGGCTTTACGCCACTCGAGGGGCTCGTCATGGGAACGCGCTCCGGTGATCTCGATCCGGCGGTCCTCGAGTTCATCGGCGAGAAGGAGGGTTTGTCGCCGACCCAGGTCGATAGTCTGCTGAACAAGAATTCCGGGCTCCTCGGCATCTCGGGCCTGACGAACGACATGCGGGAGTTGCTCGCGGAAGCACACGAGAACAACGATCGCCGTGCGCGCCTGGCGATCGACATCTTCTGCTATCGGGCTCGCAAGTACATCGGCGCGTACCTTGCCGCGTTAGGTGGCGCCGACGCCGTCATCTTCGCTGGCGGAATCGGTGAGAACGCGCCGGAGGTGCGTGCCGAGATCTGTCGTGGGCTGGAGTGGGCCGGCGTCGAGATCGACGCGGACGCGAACGCGCGTATGGTGGGTGGCGTCGAAGGTCGCATCACAACAGCTTCGTCGCGTCTCGCCGTCTGGGTCATTCCAACCGACGAGGAGCTTCTGATCGCCCGGGATACGTTCCGGGTCGTCACCGGGGTCGAAGGCCGCTAACTAGCCCAGACGAATGATCGTCAACCTGCTGCTCCTGCTGGTCCCGGTCTCGGCGCTGCTCGAGTACGTCCTCCACGCCTCGCCGGTGTGGGTGTTCGTGGTCGGGATCCTCGCGATCGTCCCGCTCGCGGAATGGATTCGCCGCGCGACGGAGCACCTCGCGGTGCGTGCCGGCTCGGAGATCGGTGGTCTCGTGAACGTGACGTTCGGCAACATGGCCGAGCTGATCATCGCGCTCTTCATTCTCGCCGCGGGCGCGACCGACGTGGTGAAGGCGCAGATCACGGGGTCGATCATCGGGAACGCGCTGCTCGGGCTCGGGCTGGCGATCGTCGTCGGCGGATGGAAGCGTCACACCCAGACCTTTCCTCGCGAGCGTGCCGGGCTGCAGTCGAGCCTCCTCATCCTGTCGGTCATAGCGCTGCTCGTTCCGGCGCTGTTCGATTTCACCGAGCGTGGGCTCAACCAGACCGCTGTCGAGCGCTCTCGCCTGGACGAGAACCTGAGCCTTGGCGTGTCGGTCGTGCTCATCTTCATGTACTTCGCGATGATCGCGTACACGCTCGTCACCCATCGCAACGTCTTTTCGCGTGAGGAGGACGCGGACGCGATGCACGGCGAGGCGTGGCCACTCTGGAAGTCGATCGGTGTCCTGTTGGCGGCGACCGCAGCCATCGCGCTCGAGGCCGAGTTGGTGTCCGGCGCGCTGGAGGCGACGTCCGAGTCGCTCGGCCTGTCACCCTTCTTCCTCGGCGTGACGGTGCTCGCGGTCGTCGGCAACGCGGCCGAGTACGTGTCGGCCGTCTACTTCGCGCGCCGCGACCGCATGGGCCTCGTGTTCACGATCACGGTCGGGGCAACGGTGCAGGTCGCGCTGCTCACGGCCCCGGTGCTGGTGATCGTGTCGTACTTCATGGGCCACCCGATGAACCTCGTGTTCGCGAACCCGATCGAGCTGATCGCGATCGCCGCGGTGGCGTTCGGCGTGAACGCGATTGCTCACGATGGCGAGACGACCTGGTTCGAGGGGCTGCTGCTGCTTGCGGTTTACGTCATTCTCGGCATGGCGTTCTTCCTGGTTCGGTAGCTGCCGGCGCTGGGTGCCCGTGTGCGGCCCACAGGGAACAGCCTCCCCGTCCCTCGCACCGCCGACCATATTCGGATGGGATGTATTCGACGTGCATTTTCTGCCACGCCGCGCTCGAGGCCAATGACACGATCGAGCACTTTCCCATAGGCCGGCGACTCGCGTTCGATTCCGAGCGCGGCCGGCTCTGGGTCGTCTGCAGACGCTGCCGCCAGTGGAACCTCACCCCCGTCGAGGAGCGGTGGGAAGCCATCGAGGAATGCGAGCGGCTGTACCGTGACACCCGGCTGCGTGTCTCGACCGACCAGATCGGCCTGGCCCGGTTGCCGGCCGGGCTCGAGCTCGTTCGCATTGGCCGTCCGCAGCGCCCCGAATTCGCCGCCTGGCGGTACGGCGACCAGCTCGGCCGCCGCCGCCGAGCCGCGTTCGTCAAGGTCGGCATAGGCCTCGGCGCGTTAGGCGCGGTAGTGGCTGGCGGCGCCGCGGTGGGAGTAGGCATCGGCAGCTTCGGATGGATCATCGGCCAGTTGGGCGAGCGCATCGTGAAGGGCTCACCCGAGCGCATCGTGGCGCGCCTGCCGTCCCCCGACGCTGGCGAGATAACCGTTCGCGGAAAGCACCTCAAGCATCTCATGCTCATCGGGTTCGACCGGGCCGGCTGGCAGCTCGGCGTGCCACATCGCAAAGCCATCGTGACGCTGGAGGGCGACGGCGCGGTGCAGGCGTTGGGTAAGCTGCTTCCGCAGCTGAACCGATTCGGGGGCTCCCGTGAGCGCGTGGCCGAAGCCGTATCGCTCATCGAGAGAGCGACGGACCCGGTGCGCCTGTTCGACGTCGCCGCGCGCCAGGCGAAGAATCGCAGCACCTCGAAGATCTCGGCGCTGCCGGAGGCGACGCGGCTTGCGCTGGAGATGGCAGCGCACGAGGACAGCGAACGGCGGGCGCTGGAGGGCGAGCTCGCGCTGCTCGAGCAGGCATGGAAGGAGGCGGAAGAGGTCGCGGCGATCGCTGACGACATGTTCCTGCCCGCGTTCGTCGAGGACTGGCTCCGCAAGCACCGGAAAGGCTAGGCATGGCGCCGGCTCGATGGTCGGACGGAAGCGTCAGATCCATCGATCTGACACCGGTCTGGGGGCAGGCCGTGTGCGCGGCGCTCCTCGCCACCGCGTTAGGCTGCATCGGCAGCAAGGTCGATGCCCCTCCGCCTGCCGCCCTCGCCGATGCGGCCGGCGACTCGCTGCCGGTGCTGCCGCCGTCGGTGGTCGACGCGCCGATCACCTACGACCTCGGCCCGGCGTTCGCCACGCTCGAGGCGGCAGTGCCGCGCACGTTCGGCGACATCCGAGCACGCAAGCGAAGCGCCACCAATCGCCACATCTCGACCGCGTTCGCGGCGGACCGATCGCCGTTCGAGATCACGCGAGAGGGCACGACGGTGCGCGTCGCCACCGTCCTCGAGTACCAGGGGAAAGGGTGGTACAGAGGGCCACTCGGTGCCGAGGTGTCCGGCTCCTGTGGCATGAGCGGACCCCGGCCCCGGGTGGCTGTCGCGATCGCGACGACCCTTCGCATGACGCCCGATTGGGGTTTGCGTGGCAAGAGCGAGGTCACCTCCGTCGTCCCGTTCAGCAGCGAACGGCGGGACCAGTGCAAGGTGACGATCTTCAATGTCGACGTGACCGATCGCGTCATCGCCGCCGCGAGATCGGAGCTCGAGAAGCGGCTCGTGACACTCGACAAGAAGATCGCGGCGGTGGACGTGCGATCGCGCATCGACAACTGGTGGCGACTCCTCGAGCGGCCCATCCGATTGTCCGACAGCGTCTGGTTGCTTCTCGAGCCGCGCGCCGTGCATCTGGGACCCATTACGGGGTCGGCGCGCGTGCTGTCGCTCGACGTCGGCCTCACGGGCCAGCCCCACGTGGTCACCGGATCGCGGCCTGCCGATGGGACGGATTCGCTCCCGCCCCTCCATCGAGAGCGGGCGAAGCACGAGCAGGCGCTTCACGTCCTGCTCGAGGGTGAGCTCAGCTACGATCTCGCCAACGCCGTCCTCACCAGGAACGTAGTCGGCAAGCGAGTGCGCCGCGGCGTCAGGTGGATCACGATCCGCGACGCGCGGCTCTCGGGCATCGGTGGCGGTCGCGTCGCGCTCGCGCTCCGGTTCGACGGGGCCGCGAGTGGCATCGTGTATCTCGTGGGGACCCCGCGCTTCGATGCCGAGGCCCGACAGCTCTACGTGCCCGATCTCGCCTACGACGTCAGCAGCGCGGATCTCCTGGTGCGCGGGCTGGAATGGATGCGTCGCAGTGATGTACAGGACCTGCTTCGCACGCGGGCACGCTTCCCCGTGGCGGATCTCGTGGAGCAGGCACGTCAGCGCCTGGAACGGGGCATGAATCGTTCGCTCGGGCAGACGGCCCGGCTCGTGGCGCGGATCGCGACGGGCGACGTGCTGGCAGTCCGGGCGACGTCCAGCGGAATACTCGTCCGTGCGAGCGCGAACGGGTCGGCCCGACTGGAAGTCAACAGAATCCCCGCACTTTCCGGGCGTTGAGTGGCTCGTCCCATCATTACCTTACCAGGATGCTGCCATGGCTGATACGCGAGGCGTCGCGGTGATGGTTGCCGCATTTGGGGTTCGCACATGCTGACACGAAAGGCGAAAGCGTTCTGGCCGCTCCTCTTGCTCCTGGTTTTCGCCGACTGTTCGACCAAGCGGCTCGCCGAGGAGCACCTGGTGCCGGAGCACATCCCGCATCCCGTCGTGGGTGATGTGGTTCGCCTGACCCTCGCCTACAACCCCGATGCGGCATTCTCCTTCTCACTCGGCCAGCACTCGCGGGTGGGCTTCACCGTGCTCGCCATCGCGGTGCTCGTCGCGCTGGGCAGCGTGTACCGGTCGACCCCGGCACAGGACCGGCTGCAGGCGGCCGCGCTGGCGCTCGTTGCCGGCGGGGCGATCGGGAACGTGATGGATCGATTCCGCACGCCAGGCGGCACGTACCGCGGCGTCGTGGACTTCATCGATATCGGGGTCGGCGGCTGGCGGTTCTGGACCTTCAACCTCGCGGACGTCGGTGTCACGTGCGGCGCGATCCTGCTGGCGCTGCTGCTGCTGCGTCGCGGGGATCGATCTGCCGCCGAGGCCTAACGATCTCTCATCCCGGCCGCATGAATCGCATCGAGGTCGTCGAGGCCGACATCACCACGCTTGCCGTTGACGCGATCGTCAACGCGGCGAACGCCTCGCTCCTGGGAGGTGGGGGCGTCGATGGCGCGATACATCGCGCCGCCGGCCCGGAACTGCTCGCGGAATGCCGAACGCTGGGTGGCTGCGAGACTGGCCACGCAAAGATCACTCGCGGATACCGGTTGCCAGCTCGCTGGGTCATCCACGCGGTTGGACCCGTGTGGCGCGGCGGGGCCCACGGTGAGCCGGAGCTGCTCGCATCGGCCTACCGGGAATCGCTGCGTCTCGCGGGGCAACATGGCGTTCGGACGATCGCGTTCCCCGCGATCAGCTGTGGTGTCTACGGGTACCCGGTCGCGGAAGCAGCCTCGATCGCCGTGGGCGAGGTTCGGTCGTTCCTGCAATCCGATCCAGTCGTGGAGCGCGTGATGCTCACCTGCTTTGGCCAGACCGTTCTGGACGCCTACCTGCGAGCCATGGCGCAGCCGACATGACGCTCGCACGCATGAATTGCTCGATCATGCCAATGCCGCCCATCCCACTACCCGCTCCATGCTGACGAAGTCGTTCCTTGCTGCCGCGCTGCTGTCGCTCCTTCCACTGTCGGAACCACGACAGCGCGCTGAGAACGCGATCGCCCACGCCGCGGTGCAGGACGCGGCGCCCGCCCTCAGCGATTCGGCCTTTGCGGCGCTCGCGGCGCGGATCTCGGAGCCTGGTGGGTACTTCGACTCCGACAATCTGATCTCCAACGAGTCGTCCTACCTGCACGTGCTCGGCGGCATGCGCCGGATCGGCGTCAACGGCGGCGCGTACATCGGCGTCGGGCCAGACCAGAACTTCTCGTACATGGCGCAGGTCCGGCCGCGCATCGCGTTCATCATCGACATTCGCCGCGACAACCTCCTCCAGCACCTCCTGTTCAAGGCGCTGTTCGAGATGTCGCGGAACCGGGTCGAGTACCTGGCACTGCTGACGGGGCGCGCGGTGCCTAACGATGTCGCCAAGTGGAACCACCGCACGATCACCGAGATCGTCGACTTCATCGACAAGAGCGCGCCAGACCCGGACCAGTTCGAGACGACGCGAGGCGTCGTCCGCGCGAAGATCCGGCGGTATGGCATTCCCGTGGCGCCCGCGGAATTCGAGACCATTGGCCACATCCAGCAGGCGTTCTTCGACGCGGGCCTCGACCTCAAGTTCACGAGCCTCGGCCGCGCGCCGCGGGAGTACTACCCGAACCTGCGAAAGCTGCTACTCGAGCGGGATCTGAGCGGCAAACAGCTGAACTACCTCGCGAGCGAGGACGACTTTCAGTACCTCAAGTCGCTCGAGGGGAGAAACCTCGTCATCCCCGTCGTCGGCAACCTCGCAGGACCTCATGCGTTGCGGGAAATCGGGCGCGTGCTCACCGAGCGCGGGGAAAAGCTCTCGACCCTCTACGTGTCGAACGTGGAATTCTACCTGATGCGGGAGGGGAGCTTCGACACCTACGCGGCAAGCGTCCGGACACTCCCTTACAGCGCCCACAGCGTGATCATCCGGAGCTATTTCGGCGGCGGGTTCTACGGGTCGCACCCGCAGAGTGTTCCTGGCTACTTCAGCACGCAGTTGCTCCAGACGGTCGATTCCTTCGTCCAGGAAGCCACGCGCGGTGGCTACGCGACGTACAACGATCTCGTTTACAAGCACAACGAACAACTGAAATAGGCGACTGGCAACTGGCGACTGGCGACTGGCGACTGGCGACTGGCGACGGGGAACTGAGAACCGGGCCCCTCTACCGGGACGACGGCGATTCCTCGCCTCCGCGCCTGTGCCGCTCCGCTCGGAATGACGCGCCGTTTCGCCGTCGCCCGTCGCCCGTCTCCCGTCCCCGGCTGTCGCCAGTCGCCAGTTTACTGTAGAGATCGCTACAGTATATTGACCCGGCGCGAGGCTGTGTCGTCTGATTATCATGTGGGTGCGGCGCGATCTCGACAGCCGCCCTCACAAATGTCCCGGACTACCACCGAGTCCTCTTTCGCGACCGCCCCGATGCCGAAGACGAAGCAGAGCCGTTCCACCAGTCCCGCGGCCACCAGCGGCTCCCATCCCACGGTTTGCGACAAGGCCGACATCCTCTTCCGGTCCGCCGCCGAGTGCTGCCGCCAGCACCGTCGTTATGCGCGGCTCATCGAGATGGGAACCGACGAGACCGAGCAACTCGCCGCGCTGCGACTCGTCGCCGCCAGCGACGAACAACTCACCACCGCGGCCGCGTCGTACGAGTCGTCGTGCATGGACGTCAACGGCGAGCGACGTGACGAATGGTGGCACAAGGCGAACAACCTCTGGCTCGCCTGCCGGGAATACAATCGTCGGCACTCTCTGAGCGATCGCGCGTCAGGCGAGTTCAGAGCGCACGACGTCACGAAGCTCACATCGCTCGGTGTCGAGTACGAGCTCGAAGCATCAGCCCTGCTCGCTCTCCAGCACGCGGTCGAAGCCTACCGCAAGCTCCGCCCCGAAGCAGACCTGAGCCCAATCGCCCCCCGCGCCTGAAGGCTCGCCAACGCGGCCACGATCGCCCCAGGGGCCCGGACTCATAGCAGCCCGGGCCCTTCGTGCTTTTCTGGAGATGCCGGCAGGATCGCGACGCGCAGGCACGGTGATTATCGTCCTTATTCAGGACGCGTCCCGTGGACGACCGTTCGTGACCACGACTGGAGGCATCGCGTGAGCGACGACGCAGTGATCGTCCTTAGGAAATACTCGAGCGAGGTGGAGGCAACCATGGCTCACCTCGTGCTCGAGGCGCACAACATTCCGTCCGCCATCATGCGCGATACCGCCGGCGGAATGATCCCGTCGATGGCGCTGCTGTATCCCGTCCGCCTCGCCGTGCGGCGCGAGGATGCCGATGAGGCTCGGCGGATTCTCGACGCCGAGGCGCCGCTGCAGTCGGAGGACGGCGGCGGCGAAACCATCGACGAGCCACATGACTTTGCGGTGAATTGGACACCCGACCGCGATCTGGAGGACGACGACGATGACGAGGGGCGCGAGTCGGACTCGCGCTGGTGAATCGGTCGGCGCCCCGCGCGGGTCGGAGCGTTCGTTCGGCGCCGCATGCAATGAATCGATGTCGGTGAGCTGAATAGACTCACCTATCATCGCGTGCCCACCCGGTGCACGCGTGATCATCTGCTGCTACCTCTCGTCCCAATCGCTCGCGCAAGTCCAGCACGCGTTTCCGCCGCCACATTGCGTGCGCAACGCTGGCACGTGGGGAGCGCTCGTGTCCGATCTCCGCCATCGACGGTGCGACGTCGCGATCGTCGACCCATGCGCCGGCGGCGATCACTGCGCGTCTGGCCGGCTCACAGCACTCACCCGCGCGATGACCCTCGTGCCTTGCATCCCCGTCATCGGCTATGTCTCCGTGACGGCGTCCGCAATCCGCGTCGTGCAGACATTGGTTCGTTCGGGTGCGCCGGAGATCGTGATTCGCGGGGTCGATGACTCAGGCGATGCGCTCGCCGGCGCGATCCATCGCGCCGTCGCCACCTGCGGTTGGGGCGGCGTCGCGAGCGCGATCGAAGGGCCGATGCAAGCCCTCCCCGGTCCCATCGCCACCGCGATTCAGGCAGCATTCACGCATCCGCAGCAGGTGCGATCGGTTGCCGATCTGGCGGTTGCCGCGCGAATGACTCGTCGCTCGCTCGACCGTTGGCTCGCGCGCGCCGGGTTCTGCCCAGCGCGGACCGTGCTGTCGTGCGCTCGCGTGAACGCCGCGTTCTACCTGCTCGCGGGAGGCAGCGTCCGGGTGGCCGAGGCAGCGGCGATGGTGGGCTACGCCTCATCCCGGGCGCTGACACGAGAGCTCGGCACCATCTCCGGACGTCGGGCGTCCGAGGCCACTCGCATTGCGAGGGATGCTTTCGCCGCGACGATTGCCCAGCGACTGGTGCGGCGCAGAGCGAACGCACCAGCGGCGTGCTCGTCGTATTGACGCGTCGTGGTCTCGCCACCTACGATGTCGCTCCGGCTTTCCCTCGTGTCCCGTCTTCTCTCCGTCCTTCGCCGTGGGATCGTTCCCCGCCACGCGTCACTCCGTCGTTGCCGGCATCGCGAGCGCGGACACTCACACGCGACGCGTCGCCTTCGACGCGCTCGTGTCGGCGTACTGGCGACCGGTGTACAAGTACGTTCGGATCAAATGGCGTCGCGACCGTGAGGATGCCGCCGACCTGACGCAGGAATTCTTCGCGCGCGCGTTCGAGCGGGGATCGCTCGGGCGTTTCGAGCCAGCGCGCGCACGCTTTCGCACGTTCCTTCGCGTGTGCCTCGATGGTTTCGTGGCGAACGAGATCAAGGCTCGCGGGCGTCTCAAGCGCGGTGGCGAGGTGTCGTTCGTCCCGCTCGACTTCGCCGCCGCTGAGCACGAGCTCTCGACACATCCCGCGGCGCTCGGCGCCGGCGTAGCGCTGGGCGCGGACCCTGACGAGGACGGCCTTTTTCGCCAGGAATGGGTCCGCGGCCTTTTTTCCGACGCCGTCGCCGCGCTGCGCGCATCGTGCGAGGCTGCGGGCAAGACGACGCAGTTCGCCGTGTTTCAGCGCTATGACCTGGACGACAGCGCTGAAGTTCGTCCGACCTATGCGCAGCTCGCCGCGGAGCTTGGGATTCCCGCCACGCAGGTGACCAACTACCTCGCGTTCACGCGTCGAGAGCTCCGCCGTCTCCTGCTCGAGCGCCTCCGGTCGCTCTGCGCGAGCGATGAGGAGTTCAGGCTCGAGGCGCGTGAGCTACTCGGCACCGATCCAGCGTCTCGGCCCGCATGAGCGCCCTGTCGGACGCCGCGCTGCGCCGGCTGCGTGACGCCGCGGATGCCCCGGATCTCTCCGGCACGAAGTACGAGATCGTGGGTCGGATCGGGCAAGGCGGCATGGGGACCGTCTACCGCGCGCGCGATCGGGAGCTGGGTCGGGAGATCGCCCTCAAGGTCGTGCGGCTTCCCGAGGGCGCGCCGGATGTTGCCGCCCGGATGATGCGCGAAGCACGCACACTCGCCCGGCTCGAGCATCCCGGAATCGTGCCGGTTCACGACGTGGGTACGCTCCCGGATGGTCGCGCGTTTTACGCGATGAAGCTCGTGCGCGGCGCTCCGCTCCACGAGTTGCCCGCCACCAGTCTGGCCGAGCGGCTGCGGATTGTCGAGCGAGTGTGTGAGGCCGTGGCGTTCGCGCACGCGCACGGCGTCATTCACCGGGACCTGAAGCCGCAGAACGTGATGGTCGGCCCGTTCGGTGAGGTCCTCGTGATGGACTGGGGCGTCGCGAAGGTCGTGGGCGAGCCTGCGTCGTCGTTAGGTGCCGACGGCGTGCCCGGCACCGACCATTCGGCGGAGCCTTCGACGGGGCACGGCGTCGTGCTCGGGACGCCCGGATACATGGCACCGGAGCAGGCGGCTGGCGATTCGTCGCTGGTCGATGCGCGCACGGACGTCTACGCGATCGGCGCGTTGCTTCGCGACGTGTGCACCGGCAATGCGGACGGATCGCATCCCGACGCGTCCGGAGACGTTCCGCGGCCGCTCCGAGCGATCATTCGCCGAGCGATGGCGCCGGAGCCGTGGGATCGATATGCCGACGTGACGGCGCTCGCGCGCGACGTCGCGGCGTTTCGCGCCGGCGACCGGGTGACGGCATACAACGAGAATCTCTTCGAGCGTGGGCGGCGAATCGCCGTGCGCCACAGCACGCCGATTCTGCTCGTGCTCGCGTACCTCGTGATGCGCGTGACGTTTCTCGCCGTGTTCGGCCGTTAAAGGATTCGATCCTGACGTTGAATGGGATTGAAGAGTCGTTCGATTCCCGATTCCCTATCATCACCCTTCGCGAACCATGAAAAAGCCCATATTCGGCATGCTCCTCGGCGGCCTCCTCGGAATCCCGGATGGTCTGTCGGCCCTCGTGTCGGCGGGCGACGACCCTAACGTGCGCGCCGGCATTGTCGGGATTGTGATCGGCTCGACGGTCAAGGGCCTGATCACGGGCCTGCTGATCGGCTGGTTCGCCCGGAAGACGAGCTCACTCCCGCTCGCGATCGTGTTCGGCATGGCGGTGGGACTTGCGCTGGCGTTCTGCGTGTCGCTGCTGCAGGCCGCGGCGGGCCAGCCGGCGTACTACTGGCAGATCATGACGCCCGGAGCGATTCTGGGAGTCATTGTCGGCTACGCAACGTTCACTCACAACGAACGGCCCGCGAGCCTAACGACCTGACGGCGCGGACGCCGTAACGCGCGGCGTGGTGACCGTTCATCACGACATCCGGGTAGGCACGTTACGCAGCACTGGGCCAGCCAAGCCTCTTGACAAGGTAGTTAGCACTCGCTAACCATCCAGTCATGCCCGCGCGCGTTCCGTTTTATGTCCAGGAGAGCGACCCGCCTGCCAAGCGGGAAATTCTGCGCGCCGCGCTCAAGCTGTTCAGTGAGCGCGGGCTCGCGTCCACCAGCGTCCGCGACATTGCCGACGAGAGTGGCTACACGAATCCGGCGCTCTACAAGCACTTCGAGAGCAAGGACGAGCTCGCGCTCCATCTCTTCGAGACGTGTCACGCGCGCGTCTGGAACCGCTGCGCGACCGCGATGGCCGGGGCTTCGGGCTTCGAGAGCAAGCTCGAGGCGTACATCGCCGCCTGGATCGACCTGCTCGAGACGGAGCCCGAGGTGCTCGCGTTTCTCGCCGATAGCGCTCGCGTGCTTTGGCCGCGCGCGAGCACGTCGGTGCGTCGCAAGACGATGATCGGACTCGCCCGCAAGCTCGTTGGAGAGGCGCCAGGGGTCGCCCAGGGCGCCATCGATGGCGACGTCGCCGCCGCGAGCATGCAGGGAACGCTCTCAGAGCTCGGGCGCATGATCCAGATCGGTGTCGTCCCTGGACCTGCGCGGCGCTGGCACGACCGGCTCGTCACGTTGTTCCGCCAGCTCGTGGGTTGATCTCTTTTTTTGACTCGTGAGTTAGCAACTGCTAACTCCACACGAGGGTCCGCATTCGGAGGTGTATTCCATGTTCGCCGTCGATCACGCCGCCACCGCGCTGCTCATCAAGCGACGCTACCCCTCGGTGCCCATCGCCCCGCTGCTGCTTGCCGTCCAGGCGATGGAGCTCGCCTGGGTCGCGTTCAACTACCTGGGGCTCGAGCACACGACCACGGAGCCCGTCGTGAGAAGCGTCGCCGACATCCACCTCGCCTGGATGCCGTACTCCCACTCCGTGGCGACCGCGCTGGGCGCTGCCGTGGTCGCGTGGGTCGGAATCGAGTTCGGCATGGGCCGGCGCGCGCTCGGGCGTGCAGTCGGGATCGGGATCGCGTCGCATCTCGCGCTCGACCTCGTCACGCACGCGCACGACATCGTGCTCTGGCCAGGCCGGATTTCGCCCCGGCTCGGGCTCGGCCTCTACGACGCTGCGCCAATGGCGGCGTTCGTCGTCGAGACGATCTATGGCGTTGTGTGCTGGTGGATCTATCGCGGCGGACGCGGGCTGCTCGCGTTCGTGGTGCTCGGGAATCTGGCGAACCTTTCTCTGTTCTCCGCTACGATTCCGGGACCTGAAGGCTTCCTGGCCGGCAGGCCGCTCCTGGTCGTGACGTTCATCGCGGTGCAGATCGTCGTAACGCTCGCGCTCACCGGCATGCTCGCGCGTCGGTCACCGCTGGACGTTTGGTGGCTGATGGCGGATGGATTGGCCGCCGCTTCAACTACAAACGAAAGAGGTAGCTGAGCTTTATGAAGAACGCGTCCACCGTGCGCTCCATTCCGCGGAAGCGCAGATGCTCTGGCCCTTCGTACGAGCCCCCGTAGCCGGCGAACAGCACGGTCCCCGGAACCGGCGTATACGAGAACAGCCAGTCGACGCGCAGGTCGTTCCGCGAGAACCCGTTATCGCGAGCGAAGCTGCCGTCCGCCTGCTGCCTGACGATGGCGTAGTAGGTTCGCGAGTCATCGTAGAGCGAATCCTGCTGCTCGGCGTCGTACTGGCCCACGACGCGAAAGAACATCGGGCGGGCGATCTGGTACTCGACCTTGAGCCGCGGAATCTTCCGGATGCCCACCGTGCTGCCGTCGGTCTTCCGGTTGTACTCGATGTGCTGGTACGTCGCATCGATGCGAAGCTTGTCGACCGGACGGAGGCTCAGGTTGCCGGTGAAGTTCAGGATGTTCGCCGACGCCCACTCGTAGAAGTTCTCGTCCTGCCCCCAGACGGCGAACAGGTCGAACGCGAACCGCCTGAACTGAGGCGAGCCTAACGACAGGACGAAGTCCAGGTTGTCGAGACGCCCCACACCCGTGAACGGAATCGTGTCGAAGCCCGCGGCCGTGGGCTGGAGCAAGCGGTAGCCGCTGTAGAATGCGTCGTCGAAGCCGAACTTCTCGATGAGCACCGAGGCGCCGCCTCGCCACCCACCCCGGAACGTCGTGTTCTCGTTGAAGTGGAGCTTTCCGTCCTGATACGACTGGCCGTGCATGAACCGATCGTACTGCCACGTCAGCATGTAGTTCACCTGGAGCTGTGTGGTCTGTACGAGCCCGCCCTGCTTCCCGAAGAGATTGAACCGGTGATTGAGACCGGTGTTGACCAGTCCGACGCGCGAGAGGAAACCCGCATCCGCACGGAAGTCGGGGTCGGTCGCGGCGATCGAGTACGTGAGACCGAAGTTCCGGCCGTTGCGGTCGACGCTCGCGTTCCAGAGCGGCGCGTTCTGCGTTTCCCCGATCAGGCGCGTCGAGCTCCCACCCGCCTGCGCGCGAACCGTGTAGATCTTGTCGAAGAGGAATCGGCCGTCGAGGGCCAGGACCCGATTCGAGTAGTTGCCATCGATCTTGTCGGTGTAGACGAGGCCCAGACGCGACTGGCCGCCAAGATCGCGGGTCGCGCGGAGCACGTTGTAGAGCGGGCGGTTCGCGCTCGACCGAGTGTCGGGGTTCGTCCAGTCGAGCGAGGTGGTGCGGTCGTCGAGGGCCGACAGGAACGCGATGTTCGTACCGGCGATCTTGCCGGTCAGCTTCGCCGCCCCATCCGGCTTCACAATTTGTCGCGTGTACACGAGATTCGACGGCGCCGAGAAGTTCTCGAGCCCTTCGAGAAAGAACGGGCGTCGTTCGGGATACGAGACCGCGGCGCGCGGGTCGTAACTGATCGCCGCGACATCGGCCTCGACCTGCGCGAAGTCCGGATTGACGGTCCCGTTGAACGTCAGGTTGTTGGTGATGCCCCAGCGGACGTTGCCGCCGATCTCCGGCCCCTCGCGCGTGTAGTCCCACCGGCCGTCCGACGCCTCCGCGCCGTTGCTGCGCGTGACCACTTCGGGGATGACGTCCACGACGAGCCCGCGCCGCAGGTCCTTGAGGCCGATCAACCGCCCCGACTGCCCGAGGAACGAGGCTCCGGCACGACTGGCCGGTGCCCAGCTGTCTTCCTGTCCCGAGTGCTGCACTTGCCGGACGACGTTGATACCCCAGTCCTGAACGTCCTTCGACTGGTAGCGCAGGCTCTTGAACGGAATGCGAATCTCGACCTGGTACCCGTACTCCGTGACCCGCCCCTTGGACTCGAACACGAAGTTCGCGCTCAGGTCGGGCTGCTCGCGTGCCGACTGCCCGCTGCCGAATGCCCCACCGCCCCTGCTGCCGGTCCCTTCGTTCAGCGTGCCGTCCGCCTGAACGCCTAACGGGTTCACGGCGAAGACCATGGCCTGGCGCCCGTCGTTGAACGTGCCGAGCAGGATCTGGATGTTCTCGTCCGTGAAGATCTTGTCCCGGTCGAGCAGGTGCGCGTTCACCAGGCCGTGGGCCTCGTACGCGCGGACGCCGAAATGGATCGCCGTCGGCGAATACCACACCAACACCTGCGTCGAGTCCGTCGCCGGCAAGCCGTCCACCGGCTGGAACTGTGAAAAGCCCGTGAGCACCGCCGCCTGCGTCCACACTTGCTCGGTGAGCTCGCCGTCGATGGCGACATCTGCCTCGACACGCGGAGGAGGGACATCGAGCTTCTTTTCGCGGCCACTGTAGGTCGAACCGGGGTCGGAGACGTGCGAAACGGCGAGCAGTGCAACGAGGGCGCGCATGCGTCGTGGTCAGGGAATCGGCTTGGCACTCGCACTCGGCGTGCCGGCGGAAGTCCGGAAATATGGCTCCGGTCGCTCCCGTGTGCCGCTCCAATTTTCACGCCCCGAGAAGACCGGATCCGACCGGATCCGACCGGGTTCGGTAGGATCCGTCGTTATCGGGTCACGAGGATCTCAGCCCGATAGTCTGCCGAGCTCACCGGCGCATTCGACTTGCGCTCCGGTGCAAGACTCACGAGCGCAATGGTGTAGCCATCCCACTCGGTCTTCTTCGGGTCGAGGGTCGTGTGGAGCGCCGCAACGGCGGCCTTGCTCCCCTGCTCGATCTTGAGCGCGATCTCGCCGTCGCCTGCCCAGACGCAGACCACATCGGTGGGACACCGGGAATCGTTTTCCACGGCCCTGAAGGTGAGGCGAAGCTCACCGACCGTGATCGACTCACCGATCTTCATCGAGAACGATCGCCCGAGCTCCTGCCGGGAGACCGACTGATTGTTCGGTGAGGCCGCCGTGATGTCGGCGGGCTTGTTGTTCGAACAGGCAGCCAGCGCGGCGAAGAGCAGCGCAGCAGTCAAATGGCGCATCGTCGTGCCTCGAGAAGAATTCGCTCGGACGTTGCTCGCACGTGCGGCCCGCAACCTGTTCGGTCACGGGCCGCACCGATCGTGGTCACCCTGCCTAACTCGCGCTCGCAGAGCGCGGTCACGTGAGACAATCCGGGACGCTAGAACCCGAAGTGCACGCCGACAGTCAGCGCGACGTTGTTCGTGGTCTTGCCATTCAGGTCGAACGACGTCGCTTCCTTGAAGTCGAACTTGCCGAGGTAGTCCTTCGCCATGAGCCTGACGCCGAAGCTCGGGCTGAGCTTCAGGTCGACCCCACCGCCGAAGTTGTACGCGACGTTGGTGGCGTTCGTGCTGAGGATGCTCGACGAGACCTCATAGCGCATCGCGCCAACACCGCCCTGGACGAACGGGGTCACCTTCGAGGCGGCCTGCATGGGAATCTTGAGCTCCACACCGCCGTCGTAGAGGAGCGCCTTGCTCGAGCCCACGTCGATCCCGCCGACGATCGGGAGCCCGATCTTCAGGTCGGTGCTGGAGTAGCCCACGTTGCCGTAGAGGGCGATGTTCTTTGCCATCGTTAGGCTCATCTGGGCGCCGTACACGGGGCCGTTCCCGGAGGACACGCTCGTGCCGATCGGCCCCTCGATCAACTTGCCGAACATCATGTAGCCAGCGTACGGTGACACGTCGAACACCGTCGGTTTGGGCTGCTGGGCTGCGAGCGGAATCGCGCCGAGGCTCGCGGCCAGGCCAACGACCGAAGTACGAAGAACAAGGCGTTTCATCTATCCTCCCTCTCTCTTTGCTGACGGTAAGGCGTTGGAAATACGCCCCGGAGAAAGGCAGGACAGGTGCCGGCGATCGTCGGCTTCGCGTGCTTGGTCAAACCGTTGTCAATAAATGTGATACACTCCTATCCGAGCTCTACCGTAAGGCGCGTTCTGTCCCCGCTGGTGGACAGTAGGCGTTCCCGACAAAGACAGCCCCGGCGAGGGGTCAGCGATTGGGCAACGGCGCACCTTGCCCGGCCGCCAGCTCGTCCCAGAACGCGGCCACCGCCTTCGCGCCCTTCACGAAATTCTCGTCGCTGATCCATTCGTTAGGCGCGTGCGCGTTCTCGCCCGGCAGCCCGAAGCCCATGAGGAGCACCGGCGTGCCCAGGACGCGCTGAAAGTCGCCGACCACCGGAATCGATCCCCCTTCCCCGACGATCACGGGCTCACGACCAAACGCCGCTGTGAGTGCACGACGCGCGGCATCGAACAGCGGGCCGTCCAACTCGGCCCGCCACGGCCGCCCGCCACTCAGGTTCTCCACCGTCACCGTCACGCCCTGCGGCGCGACGCGCTTGACGTGGGCCGCCATCAGCCGTTCGATCTCCTCCGGCTGCTGATCCGGTACGAGCCGGCAACTCACCTTCGCCATCGCCTTCGACGGCAAGACGGTCTTCGCACCTTCGCCGGTGTACCCACTCAGCAGGCCGTTCACCTCGCAGGTTGGCCGAGTCCAGATGCGCTCGAGCGTCGTGTACCCCTTCTCGCCGCCGAGGGCGGGCGCGCCGGTCTGGCGCTGGAACACGCCCTCGTCGAACGGAAGGCGTCGGATCGCCGCCCGCGCGGCACCGCCCCAATCACGCACGGCATCGTAGAAGCCGGGGATCGCAATGTGTCCATTCTCGTCGTGGAACGACGCGATGATGCGCGCGAGCGCGGTCGCCGGGTTCACGACGGCGCCGCCGTAACTCCCCGAGTGGAGATCGACGGTCGGACCGGTGACGTCGATCTGGAAATACGCGAGCCCCCGCAGCGACGACACGATCGACGGCTGACCCGGGCCGAACATCGACGAGTCCGAGATCACGACCGCGCTCGAAGCGAGACGCTTCGCGTTTTCCTGGACGAACCGCTCGAGATTCTCGCTGCCGACCTCCTCTTCGCCCTCCGCGAGCACGATCACGTTGACCGGCAATTTGCCGCGAACGGCCAGGTGCGCCTCGAGGGCCTTCACATGGAGGAAGAGCTGTCCCTTGTCGTCGGTCGCGCCCCGGGCGTAGATGCGCCCGTCACGGATCGTCGGCTCGAATGGCGGCGACTCCCACAGCTCGAGCGGCTCTACGGGCTGCACATCGTAGTGGCCGTAGATGAGGATGGTCGGCGCGCCCGGCGCACCGCGCCATTCTGCGAGGACGATCGGGTGACCCGATGTTGGGTGAATCGACGCGTCGAAACCGATTCTGGTGAGCGCATCACGCAACCACTCCGCGGTGCGGCGGACGTCGGCAGCATGCTCGGAGCGAGCGCTCACGCTGGGGATTCGGAGCAGATCGAAGAGCTCATCGTGGATGCGTCGATCGTGCGCTTGGAGGTACTGATCGAGATCGGTCATTGGAAAGCCGGGGACGGGGGACGGACGACGGGCGGCGGCAAGGAGCGGAGACGACACACGGCAGACAACTGAAGACGGCAGATGCCAGATGACAGATGCAGATGACGGATGGCAAGCAAGGGCTACCACTAAAGACTAACGAAAGACTACAGATTTCCCGCCCATGGTCCTTCCGACGCCGTCAGACCTCCGCGCCATGCTGCGGCTCGCGCTGCCCGTCGCCGCCGTACAGCTCGGGATCATGGCAATGGGTGTCACCGACACGATCATGGTCGGTCACCTGTCGCCAGCGGCGCTCGCTGCCGCGGCCCTGGGGAACCTCTACTTCTTCATCGCCGGAATCTTCGGGCAGGGCACGCTCATGGCCCTCGATCCGGTCATCTCGCAGGCGGTTGGCGCGCGCGACGAGGAGGCGATCTCGCGCGCGCTGCAGCGCGGGCTCGTCGTGGCGCTCGCGCTCACCATCTTCACGTGTGCGACGTTCGTGCCCGTCGAATGGGTGCTCTACACACTGAAGCAACCGCCGGAAGTCGTCCCCGATGCGGCGAGCTACGTGCGCATCGCGATTCCTGGCGTGTTTCCGTTCTACGCGTTCATCGTGTTTCGCCAATCGCTGCAGGCGATGCACCGGGTGGCGCCCGTCCTGTGGACCGTGCTGCTCGCGAACCTGCTCAACGCGGGACTGAACTGGGTGTTCATCTACGGCCACCTCGGCTCACCGGCGCTGGGGGTTGCGGGATCATCGATCGCGACGAGCGTGAGCCGCTGGGCGATGGCGCTTGCGGTGTTGTCGATTGCCGGCCGGCAGGTCTGGCACCACCTAACGCCGTGGCGGCCCGAAACGCTCGCGGTCGAGCCGCTCAGGCGGATGCTGCGGCTCGGGCTTCCGATCGGGGTGCAGTATCTGCTGGAATATGGCGCGTTCGCGGCTGCTGCCCTCCTCATGGGCGTGTTAGGCACGACCCAGATGGCGGCGCACCAGATCGCGATCAACCTCGCGTCGTTCACGTTCATGGTCCCGCTCGGCGTCTCCACGGCGACGGCCGTGCTGGTCGGTCACGCGATCGGCGCAGGGAACGAAGATCAGGCGAGACGGTCGGCGGTTGCGGGCATCTTCATCGGCGCCTCGTTCATGTGCGCGAGCGCGCTCGTGTTCCGCGTGTTCCCCGTGGCGCTTGCCCGGTCGTACACCGGCAACGCCGACGTCATCCTCCTGGCTGCTCTGCTGATCCCGATCGCCGGGGTGTTTCAGGTCTTTGACGGGATTCAGGCGGTGGCGGCGGGCGTGCTGCGAGGGATCGGCGATACGCACGCGCCGGCGATCATCAACGTGGTCGGCTTCTGGCTCATCGGCTTACCGGTGAGCTGGGTCTTGGCGTTTCGCTTGGGCGGGGGCGCGGTGGGCATGTGGTGGGGTATCGTCGTGGGGCTCGCTGCCGTCGCGCTGATACTCGTCGGGCGTGTTCGCGTTAGGCTCGGCCGAACGATGCACCGCGTGATCATCGACGAAGCCGTCGGCTGAGCCGTTGTTGTAGCACCGGGCATACGACGCGGGATGCCCAGGCTGGTGCGGGTAATGCAACCAGCTATCAGCTATCAGCCATCAGCCATCAGCTCAAACGGCGAAACTTCCCTCCCGGCTCCCGGCTCCCGGCTCCCGGCTCTCAGTTCTCAGTTCTCAGTTCTCAGTTCTCAGTTCTCAGTTCCCCAGTTCCATTTCCCAGTTCCCAGTTGTTCCCGATGGCTAACCGTCTCGCCAACGAAACCAGCCCCTACCTCACGCAGCACGCCGAGAATCCCGTGGATTGGTACCCGTGGGGCAGCGAAGCACTCGAGCGGGCGCGACGCGAGGACAAGCCCATTCTCCTGAGCATCGGGTACGCGGCGTGTCACTGGTGCCACGTCATGGCGCACGAATCGTTCGAAGATGAAGAGACCGCACGCCTCATGAACGAGCTGTTCGTGAACATCAAGGTCGACCGCGAGGAGCGACCGGACCTCGACAGCATCTACATGCAAGCCACGCAGGCCATGACGGGCCAGGGCGGCTGGCCAATGACCGTGTTCCTCACCCCGGACATGGCGCCGTTCTATACCGGCACCTACTTCCCACCGGAGGACCGACACGGCATGCCGTCGTTCCGTCGCGTACTCCGCGCGGTGGCCGACGCCTATCACTCGCGTCGGAGCGGCGTGGAAGAAACCGCGGCGAAGATGCGCGAGCTCTACGCGAACGCGGCGGCGGTGATGACATCGACCGGCGCGCTCACCGCGACGACGCTCGACCGTGCGTATCGGGCGATCGCTCAACGGTATGATGCCCGACACGGCGGCTTCGAGGGCGCGCCGAAGTTTCCGCAGCCGATGGTGCTGGACTTTCTGCTGCGCTACTGGCGACGCACCGGCACCGACTACGCGCTCGAGATGGTGGCGGACTCGTTCCGCAAGATGGCGCGCGGCGGCATCTACGACCAGCTCGGCGGTGGCTTCCATCGTTATGCAGTGGACGCGACGTGGACCGTGCCGCACTTCGAGAAGATGCTGTACGACAATGCCCTGCTCTCGCGGCTCGGCGCGCACGTGTGGCAGGCCACGCAGGACCCGGAAGTTCGCCGCGTCACGGAGGAGACGATCGACTGGGTCGCGCGCGAGATGACCGCGCCGAGCGGCGGGTTCTTCTCCTCGCTCGACGCGGACAGCGAGGGCCGGGAGGGAGCGTTCTACGTCTGGACGCGCGATGAGCTCGACAAGGCGTTAGGCGACGCCAGAGCGATCCTCACCGCATACTGGGGCGTCGCGGACGAACCGAACTTCGAGGAACGCTACATTCTTCACGTCCCGCACAATCCGGCCGTCGTCGCTGCCCGTGCGGGCGTCACGGTCGACGCAATGGCCGAAGCCGTCGCCAGCGCGCGCTCGGTCCTGCTCGCGCGGCGCGCGGCACGGGACCGGCCGCGTCGGGACGAGAAGATTCTCGCCGCATGGAACGGTCTCATGGTGCGCGGCATTGCGGAAGCCGCCCGCGCGTTCGGACGTGATGACTACCGCGCGCTCGCCGTCCGAAACGGCGAATTTCTGCTGCGCGAGATGGTCAGCGAGGGCCGGGTGATGCGGTCGCACACCGCCGGCGTCACGCGAATCGCCGGGTATCTCGACGACCACGCGGCCGTTGCGCTCGCGTTCCTCGATCTCTACGGGCTCACGTTCGATCACCGGTGGCTCGATGCCGCACGAGCGATCGCGGATGCGGTCGACACATGGTTCTGGGATGATCGCACTGGCGCATATTTCGACACTGCCAGGGACCACGAAGCCCTGCTCACGCGTCCGCGGGACCTCACCGACAATGCCGTCCCGTCGGGTACATCGCTCGCGGTGGACTTGCTTCTCCGACTGGCGGAGCTTCTCGGCGATTCCGCGCGACGCGAGCGGGCGATGCGGGTGCTCGAAGCGCTGAGCGAATCACTCGCGCGCTATGCGCCGGCGTTCGGACACCTCCTCGGCACCGCCGACATGGCGGTGCACGGAGCAGTCGAAGTGGCGCTCGCGGGGGACCCCGCAGCGGACGACTTTCGCGCGCTGGCGCAGGCTGTCGGATCGACCTACGCCCCGTCGCTCGTGTTGGCGGGTGGCCCACCGGGTGGTGAAGGCACCGGCAAGATCGCGCTCCTCGCCGACAAGTTTCCGCGTGACGGTCGTGCGACGGCGTACGTGTGTCGGCAGTATCTCTGCGAGGCGCCAACCACGCATCCCGAAAGTCTGCCGGCGCAGCTCGCCCGCGCGGCGCGCTCTCCGCTCGGCGTTGGCGCGTAGCGGCGCCTAACGATCGACGCACCGGTGCATGGTCCACTCGACGTGGCGCTCGCCGGCCGGGGTCGTTCCCTCGATCCGGGCGATGAGAGTACCGTCGGCACCGCGCCGGTAGATGATACGCTGCGGGAAATCGTGCTCGAGGTTCTCCCACGTCGCGCGGCCTTCGGACACGTCTTTCAGCGGGAACGAATCCGACTTCACGCCCTTCGGCCGGGGCGTCATGACGAATGTCGAATCCGTCCGCTCCACCGTCGTGAACTCGAAGTCGACCACGCGCCCGTTTCGCACATACCGGGTCATGCCGATCAGCAGGTTCTCCGCCGTGGCCGAATAGTGCTCCTCGATCGTCGCACCGTTCGGCGAAGGGCCCGTCCAGCAGCCGGTCATGAACGCAATGGAGGACAGCGGTGGGCTTGCCGGTTTCGCGCGGCGCCCGGCGGGAAAGGCCAGGAACACGGCAAGCGGCATTGCGAGCAGGCTACTGCGCATGCATCCACTCTCTCGTTGTCGGCGTGAAAAGAAGAGCCGCGCACAGCTTAACGACGGTATGGCAGCTTCGTCTTGAAGAAATACGGCATCGTGGCGCCGACGTCAGTCGAGCGGCGGGTCGTTGGCGCCGGGTACGTCATGGAAGTGGTCCGACATCGGATGCAGCTCTCGCACGTAGCTCGTGAGGGTCGTGCCGGCGAGCTCACGGAACTCGCGCGCGAGGTGCGCCTGGTCAGCATACCCGTGCCGGACAGCCAGTTGTGCCCAGGACGGCCTCAGGCCCGGCTCGATGGCGCGAACGACCCGCTGGAAGCGCACCAAGCGACAGAGTGTCTTGGGCCCGAATCCGACGTGGTCACGAAACGATCGCTCGAGCTGGCGCGGGCCGAGCCCGGTGAGCGACATGAGCGCATCCACGCGGGGCGGTCGATCCGCCTGGCTCGCCGCGCGCACCGATGCCAGAACGCGAGCGTCGGTGAGGCGTCTCGCCTGCGCGAGCCTCGCGCCTAACGCGGCGTCGAGCAGCGCACGCTCGCCCCCCGGCGGGGCGGTCGCGAGCCGTTCCGCAACGGCACCGACGAGCGGCGATGCCACGTCCGCCAGCGAAGGAGTGGCATCGCGAACCTCCCGAGGGGCCACCGACAGAAACGGCACCGCGCCCCCCGGCGCGAAGCGAATGCCGACGAGGCGAATCGCCCCAGTCGGAGCGATCGTCATGTGCCGAGTCGTCGGGCCGACCACGAGCTCCAGGGGCTGGCGCTCGGTGACGCCGGATTCCTCGTGGCGGACGAAGCGCGCGCCAAGGTTGATGATGATCTCGACGCATCCATCCGGCAGGACGCGCTGTGGGCTCGCCTCTCCCGTTGCGTCCGCGCGCAGAATCCAATAGCACCGGACGTATGGCCGCAGCGCCGGAGCGGGGCTGAGCTGTCGGTAAAGCATCGGATTCTATGTAGTCCCCGCCCGCCGGTCGGCGGCCGCCACTCGCCAGTCGCTCACAGGTCTGCGCAGCTCTTGAGAATGGATCGGCAATTCGTACAGATGAGCTTGCAGTTTCGCCAGACCAGCCTTTGCGCTCCACAGACCTCGCAGGCCTCTCCCTGCGGCTGCTGGGAGGGCTTCTCATCCTGCGGGCTCTTCGGGCGATCCGGTCGGGACGGCCGCTGCTCATCGTCGCTGGGCACGCCACAACATACCGACCGCCGGCGCCCACGGAATGGTACGGGCACGACTCCCGGCCACCGCCTGGAATGTGACCGAACACCTTGTAGGACGGACCACACGAAGCCATTCTGCATGCACCGCGGGGGCGGAGCGATCTCCGCTCCCGCGGCGTGCTTCCGGCCCGTGTGGCCGAGCGCGTTTCCCTTTTCAGGTGGTTCGCCGATGCTAGGTCGACCAACCCTCCGCTGGTACTGCTTGGTCACGGCAGTCGCCGGCTTGAGCCTTGGGTCCGTAACTCTCGGCGCCCAGGCCACTGGCAAGGCCAAGGTTCTCACGCCGCCCAAATCCCCTGATTCCACGGCCGCCCGGCCCAGCGCGCCGCCCGCGGCCGCTGCTGCCGTCCGCCCCGCGGTTGTGCCGCAGTCGCCGGTGCTCGACTCGATTCGTGAAGCGGTGTTCCACAACCTGCTGGACAAGGATCGCGCGGGCTTCTCCACGCTCGCGTCGGCCTTCTGCCTGAGCCTTTCGACCGACGACTTCAAGAAGGCGTCGACGTCGCAGGACCGAGCCGACCCGTCGGAGGGTATGGTTCGTCGGCTGATGACACCTCGCACGCCGGCGCGCCGCGCCTCGACCTGCACCTTCACGCCTAACGCGCCGGGCCGGTCGGTCGCGGGCCGCGCGCTGCTGTACACCGTCGGCGCGATCGATCTGTCCGCCGGCGACCGGGCCGAAGCGGCGGCGGGGTACAACTACGACGGGTACAGCTCGGGAGGATACACGTTCAGCGTCGAGCGTTCCGACTCGGGCTGGGTCGTGAAGCAGTGGCGGATGGAGTGGACGTCGAAGTCGGGCACCCCGTAGGTCCGACGCCGAACTGGCCGGTTCCATCTCGGACGCGCGCGACTGTCAATCGAAATCCAGAGCCAGATTCATGGCTGGCGGCGAGTGCGTGAGCGCGCCAACCGAGATGTAGTCCACGCCGGTTTCCGCGATCGCGCGCACCGTGTCGAGCGTCACGCCGCCGGAGGCTTCCACGTTGGCCTTCCCCCGCGCGAGCGCGACCGCCTCGCGGATGCTCTCCAGGGGCATGTTGTCCACGAGCACCTCGTCGGCCCCGGCGTCGATCGCTGCTCGCACCTGATCGAGCGAGTCGCACTCGACCTCGATCTTCGCGCCCGGAGGCGCAAGCTCGCGAACACGACGAACGGCGACGCCAACGTCGCCGTCCACGGCCTTGAGATGGTTGTCCTTGATCAGGACCGCTCGCGCGAGGTCGAGTCGATGGTTCACCCCACCGCCAGCTCGCACGGCGTACTTCTCCAGACGGCGCCATCCCGGCGTCGTCTTGCGCGTGTCCAGGATCCTCGCGCGCGTTCCCTTCACCGCATCCACGTACTTGGCGGTCAGCGTAGCGATTCCCGACAGCCGCTGCATGAAGTTCAGCGCCGTGCGCTCCGCCGAGAGCAGGGCCCGGGCATGCCCCGTCATGTAGATGACCGTATCGCCCTTCTCGACGCGGGCACCGTCCTCACTGTCGACCCGCATGGAGATCTTCGGGTCGAGCAGGCGAAAGGCCTCGAGCGCGAGGGAGACACCGGCGATGCATCCCTGCTGGCGCGCGACGAGCGAC
The DNA here is from genome assembly GCA_036274195.1 of Gemmatimonadaceae bacterium. Classification (GTDB taxonomy): domain Bacteria; phylum Gemmatimonadota; class Gemmatimonadetes; order Gemmatimonadales; family Gemmatimonadaceae; genus JAJKIV01. The sequence goes on from DASUGD010000081.1 coordinate 28,351, forward strand.
GCACGGGCGCGGCGCGAAGAAAGCACAGTCGCGATGGTGGTCACATCATTAAACGCCTGATCCTCCTCGAGCGCCGAGCGCACGAGCGATGAGAGCTGGTCGTGCGTCAGCGGAAACCGGAGCCGGTCGTAGTTGAGTGCCGGGACCGACAGCGGCGTTACCGTCCGAGGGGCGCGGAAGGAATCACCCGACGGGGACGGGCCAGGGGTTGGCGTCGTCATCTCATGCTCCTCTACGCCGGGCCAGTGTCACTCGCCCGGGTCCTGAGTGGATGCGGGATCAGGCGAAAGCGGCGTCTGACCTCCGATCGCCACCATTCGCTCGATCGCGCGTCGCGCCCGCTTGGCGACGTCGCCCCGGACAGTGATGTGATGCTCGAGAGCCTCGAGCGACCGCAGCACCTTGGGAAGCGTCGTGACCTTCATGTAGGCGCATTGTGCCCGGTCGCTTGCCGGGATGAACGTCTTCGTTGGATTGGCCTTCCGCAAGCGGTGAAGGATGCCGATTTCGGTCGCGACGATGAACGTGTTGGCCGTCGATTCAGTCGGGCGCCGAATCATCCCCTCGGTCGACAGGATCTGCACGCCCGTTGGCTCGACATCCCCGGCCGATACGGCTTCGACCACGTTGGTCGCGCACCCGCACTCCGGATGGATCAGAAATTCCGCGTCGGGATGCTGCGAGCGCTGGAGCGAGATGTGTTCGGGATCGATCCCCGCGTGCACGTGACATTCACCCATCCAGACGTGGATGTTCTCGCGACCAGTGACACGACGCACGTGCGCTCCGAGGAACATGTCGGGCAGGAAAAGGATCTCCCTGTCGGCCGGAATGGAGTTCACGATCTCGACGGCGTTCCCGGATGTGCAGCAATAATCGCTCTCGGCTTTCACCTCGGCGGTCGTGTTCACGTAGGAGACCACGACGGCGCCCGGGTGCTCGGCCTTCCATTCGCGAAGCTGGTCGGCGTTGATGGTCGCAGCGAGCGAACAGCCGGCGGCGAGGTCGGGGAGCAGGACCTTCTTGTTCGGCGAGAGGATCGCGGCCGTTTCGGCCATGAAGTGAACGCCGCAGAAGACGATGATGTCTGCTTCCGTCTTCGCCGCCTCTCTGCTCAATCCGAGTGAATCACCGACGAAATCGGCGACGTCCTGTACCTCGGGTCGCTCGTAGTTGTGTGCGAGAATGACGGCATTCCGCCGCTTCGCGAGCTCACGGATCCGCTCGGCAAGATCGGGATCGGGATGCGTCTGGACTGGGAGAGCCATGACGTAATCTAGCCGCCTCGGGTAGCTCAGCTACCTGATGCGGAATGCTTACCGGCGACTGGTCAGCGCGTTCACCATTCGATGTGTCGTCCGGTCCACTTGCGCTTGGCTCTCGGGAAGTCGGATCGGTAATGCCCTCCGCGCGACTCCTTTCGCAGGAGTGCTGCTTCGACGATGAGTCGGGCAGTTTCGGCCATGTTCGCTTCCTCGGTTGCGCCCTCTGGCAAGCGCGAGACGATCTCGTCGAGCTTGCCAATGCACTTTCTGAGCCCTTTCGCGGTTCGCGCAATCCCGGCGTACTCCCACATAACGAGGCGAATTTCGTCCGCCGCAACCTGCGCCGCGCCACGGTCGGCGAGGGGTGGCACGCGCCACGTCTGTTTTCTCGGCACCGAGGCGAGCTTGGGCGTCTGGACGAGATCGCGCGCGACTCGCTCGGCGAACACGAGGCCCTCGAGAAGCGAGTTCGAGGCGAGACGATTCGCGCCGTGGACACCCGTGCGCGAAACCTCGCCGCAGGCGTAGAGTCGCGTGAGCGAGGATCTTCCCGTGAGATCGACCACCACGCCGCCCATCATGTAGTGTGCTGCCGGCGTGACCGGGATCAGCTGTCGCGACGGGTCGATGCCGCGCGCTTTGCACAACGCATAGATCCCGGGAAACCGCTTCTTGAAGCCCGCGCCGAGCCGGCGCGCGTCGAGGTAGACCTTCCGACCGCCCGCCTGCTCGCGGAAGATCGCGCGCGCCACGACGTCGCGCGGCGCGAGCTCGGCCAGGCGATGCCGGTCGCGCATGAATCGCTCGCCATCGGCGTTCAGCAGCCTGGCGCCTTCGCCGCGCACCGCCTCGGAGATGAGCGCGAGCGGATTCTCGGGTGTGTCGAGCGCGGTCGGGTGGAACTGCACGAATTCCATGTCGGCGAGCTTCACGCCGGCGCGGTGAGCAATGGCGTACCCGTCGCCGGTCGCGACCACGGGGTTCGTCGTGTATCGATAGACCTGACCACATCCCCCGGTCGCGAGCACGGTGGCATCGGCAATGATCTCCACCGCTCGGCCCGCGACGCTGGCGCGCACGCCACAGCATCGCCCGCGGTCGACGATGAGATCCAGCACACGCGTCTTCTCGAAGACGGCGACACGCTCGCTTTCCTGAACGCGCGCGCTCAGGGTGCGGGCGACTTCGGCTCCGGTTTGGTCGCCGTGCGCGTGTACGATACGATGACGTGAGTGTGCCGCTTCCCTCCCGAGCTTGAGCTTCCCGTCGGATCCGAGGTCGAACCGGGCACCAGCGGTCTGCAGCTCGCGCACCCGGGTTGGCCCTTCCTCCACCAGTACCTGGACCGCGGCGGCGTCGCACAGCGCGGCGCCGGCAGCGAGCGTGTCCTTGCGGTGGAGCTCCGGCGAATCGCCGGCGCCAAGCGCGGCGGCAATCCCGCCCTGTGCATAGGCGGTCGCGCTATCGAAGAGCGAGCGCTTGGTGACGACGAGAACGTCATCGGTCTGCGACGCGCGCCACGCCGTGTGCAGCCCGGCCACGCCGCTTCCGACTATCAGGAAGCGGGTTCGAATGCGATCTGGCATGGGCCTGAATCAACATTCCGCCCATGAAAGATGGAAGCAACGGCAACCAGTCAGTCGGGGGCGTCACGGCTCGCCATCAGCCTGCGAGATCGCTGCGTGCGGTGGGTGCGGCTGCGTCTGGTCCGGTTGGTGACCGCGGCTCGTGTCTTTCGACTCGCTGCTCGCGGCCTGTGGCTGCGGGCGATCGTTAGGCGCGTCGCTCTGATTCCTCTGTCCCGATGTCATGATGACCCTCTTTCGCTGGAGTGATGAAAGACGAGAGGCCCGTCCGGTTCGGGACGGGCCTCTCGCGCCATGAAAAACGAGTGGCCCCTCCCGTTGCGGAGAGGGGCCACAGTGAGCGGTGCTACCTTGCCATTGCTCCTCTCCGAACGCCAATAAGCCCTACCCCGAGTCCGAGGCTAAGGCTGACGAGCGTGGTAAGAGGGAGGAGCGCTGCCGAGCTCATGGTTCGATTCGTCGTTGCATTGCCCAGAAGTTCGTCCCGGCTGATGCTGACCGGGAAACGCAGGTTATGCATGCTGGTCATGTCGCGCAAGAGTCTCGAAGGCGCTACGCCGAGCGATCGATGCACCCGGTGAAATTGGGGTTGTTTCGCTCGTCGCTCGAGACCGGGAAGTTCACGTCGCTGCCGTACTCGCCGCCCTTGTGGTATTCCCCGACCGGAAACACGGTTTCCTGCGGCCGCGAGTATTGCCGCACGAGCCGCCGCATGTCTCCCAGCCGGTGCGAGGTACCCCACATCCAGAAGGCTCGCTCGCTGAACAGCAGATTCGTCCGCTCGACGTCACTCCCGGGATCCGCGACCGGATCCAGTCCGGCGAACGCGCGCAGCGCGTTGAGCGTCGCTATCGCTGGCCCCGGCGTCCCGGCGCGGAACTGCGCCTCGGCCTCAATGAGCCGAGCTTCGATGCCGGAGGCGAGCACCACGTTCGACTGCAGATCCGGGTACTTCAACTGCAGGTTGAATGGCGTCGCCCGATCGAACCCGAGCTCTCCGGTAACGACGACGTCGAGACGCGGGTCGTTGGCCGTCACGTACGGCAGACCGTTTCCACCCTCACGATCCGGCACGCTGAAGGCGAAGGTGTTCGCCGTGTAGTTCCAGACGCCGTTGTTCTGCCGGAGGCTGTTCGACGAGCTCCTGACGAGATACTGGAAGCTCGTGGGCACCTCTTCGGCCGCCGCGGCGGCGTCAGCTGGCCGATCCAGGTCGAGCAGCGCACGGGCCTTGCCCACACGCGCCAGGTTTACGAGATCGGCGTCCTCCTGCTCCGTCGCGATCGTGATGGCCGAGTCGAACTTGGCGACCGCAATCTGCAGCACCTCGTCGCGCGTCTGCGGGTCGCCGTAGGTGATGTTGCCGCCGGCGTCGATCGTGCTGAACGGGACACCGGAGCAGTAGTTCTCGCCGAACAGAACGTACGAGAATCCCGCGAGGCTCAGCACTTCCGATTGTCCATCCGCACCGGCGTCGAGCTTGTTGTATTGCGCCGACGCGAAGTCCGCCGTCGCGCGCGCGCGGCTGAGATCGAGAAACAGGGCGACGAGCGACAGGTTCGACGGAATGATGTCGCGTTGGTCGACGGAGATGCGGTCGGGAAAGCTCTCCGCGTTCAGAAACTCGTCGCCGAGCATGCCGGACATGGTCACCTGCCCTTCGTGCCCGCCGTTGGCGAGGTCGGCGCCGCCACTGAACGCGAGTTGGAAGGTCGAGAGCACGCCGTTGCGGAGGGTTGGAAGGGCGGACTTGTCGTTCAGCTGGCCGGGCGAGACGACGTCGATGTCCTTGACGTCGAGGGCCTCGTTCGGATTGCACGCGGCGGCGAGCACCACGGTGCCTAACCAGACACCCCATGCCGCGAGCTCGCGCGTGCGAGTCACGTAGTTGGTCATCTATGTCGATCCTGTTGATTCGGTGTTGGGTTGATGCTTCTCAGCGCCAGAGGTCAGACTCGTTGAACGGACGCATCCCGGTTGAATCGCGATCTCGAATACAACGAATCCAACCTCACCTACCAGTTGACCGACACACGCGCCGTGAAGTACCGGACCGGCGGCTGCGTGAGGAATTCGGCCGTGCTGAAGTTCGAGCTCCCGTTCCAGTTGAGCTCCGGGTCGAAGCCGGTGTAGTTGGTCCACGTCGCCAGGTTGCGGCCCGCCAGCGTGAGCGAGAGGTTCGTCGTGCGGACGCGGCGCGCCCAATCGTTAGGTGCCAGGAGGGTCACCGACACCTCGCGCAGCTTCACGAACGAGGCGTCCTCGACATACCCGGCGTCGGTGCCCAGGAGCGATGCCATGCGGCGCGCCTGCTCGAAGAGCGGCGCCTTCGGGTCGTAGGCGGCCTGGCACGTCTGGAAGGCGACGCACCGGAACTGCTCGGTGGCGTTGTACAGCTCGTAGCCGCCACGGTGATCGACCACTCCGCCCACCCGCACATACTTGTAGAGCGTGAAATTCGTGTTCAGGGTGAGCTCACGCTTCGGGAGCGGATTGCCGAGATAGGCGACGTTGTCGCCGATCTTCACCTCGCAGTCGGGGGTGTCGTCGGCGGACGTCGGGCCGCAGCCGAAGGGGCTGATGATGCCGTCGTTGTTCTTGTCCTGCCACGAGATCAACGGCCGCTGCCAGTAGCCGGCGGTGGGCTGGCCTTCGACGAAGCGCTGGATGGCGTTGCCGTCCACCGCGCCGAGCCCGAGGAAGATCGTGTCGACACCGGCGCCTAACGTCACGAGACGGTTGCTGTTGACCGACCCGTTCACCGTCAGGTTCCACTTGAAGTTGTCGTAGTCGAGCACGGTCGCGTTGAGCGTTCCTTCGACACCCTTGTTCGTGACCTCGCCGAGGTTCTCGAAACGGGTCTGCGCCCCGGTGGACGGCGCGAGCTGCCGCTGGATGAGCGCGTCCTTCGTGGACTTGCTGTAGTAGGTGAGCTCGAGCGACACCCGGCTGTTCATGAGACCCAGGTCGAGCCCGCCCTCGTATTCCGTGGACAGCTCGGGCTTCAGGTTTTCGTTCCCGACGTTTGGCCCGAGCTCGAGCGCGCCAACGTCACCCACTTCGCGCCTAACGCCAACCGCCTGGAAGAACGAAACCGCGTTGCGGAAGCCAGGGCGCTGCCCCGACTGGCCGACCGACCCGCGAAGCCGGAGCGAGCTCAGGACGTTGCTCTTGGGAAACCACGACTCGTCGCCGATCACCCAGGACAGACTCGCCGAGGGATAGTACACGAGCTTGAAGTCCTGGCCGAACGCGCTGTTGTCGTCGCCACGGATGGCGGCGGTGAGAAACAGCCGGTCGCGCCAAGCAAGCTTCTGCTGGAGGTATCCGCCGAGCGTGACGATGTCGCTGTTCTGCTGTGTTGCGGCAAACCCGAAGGTCGTCCCTGCAACCGAGCTCGAGCCGGCAGCGAGCCCTTCGCCCGCCGCCTGCGTTCCGTTCACCGTCTCCTTGTTGTACTGCGTACCGACGGACGTCGACGCTGCGAGACCCGACAGGTTGTACGACGCCGTCGCATTCAGGTTGGCGGTGTAGGTCCAAAAGGCGTACGGGTTCGAGGTCGCGTTCCCCTGATTCCGCCGGTCCGGCTCCGGAATCAAGTTCGGCTGAATGACCTGCAGATCCGAGCGTCCGGCGTAGTCGAGGCCCGTGACCCCCACGACACTGAGCCACGGCAGCGGGCGCCAGTTGCCGTTGCCTGACAGCGTCGTGCGATCGGTGTTCTGAGCCGTGTAGATCTGGTTGAGCACCTCCACCGGGTAGAACAGGTTGCCATGGAGGTCCGGGTCATCCTCGGCGCTGCCGAAGAGGCCGTTCGCGATCGGGCTCAGGTCATTGTTGTCGTTCTGCGGCAGCTTGAGTCGCGACTGGTTGAACCCGGCGTTGACGCCAACGTCGAGCTTCGGCCCGAGTTGGCTTGTCAGGTTCGCGCGAATGCCGGTGCGGCGCACCTCGTTGTTCGTGTATACGCCGTGCTCGCGCCCGAAGTCTCCGGCGAGGTAGTACTGGACCATGTCCGTTCCCCCACTCGCGCTCGCCCCGAATTCGCTCCGCCACCCGTCCACGAAGGGACCGTGTTGCTCGAGCGGATTGAAGCTCATGAGAGAGTCGGGTTTCGGTACGCAGTCGCCGCCGAGTTGGGACTCGAGCGAGCAGAAGCGAGTTCGGCGCGGCACGGCGCCCGTCGTTAGGCCGATCCGCTGGAAGTTTGCCGGATACGACGTCACGTCACGAACGCTGCCGCCGTCGGCGTAGGCCGACCATCTCGTGCGGCCGGCCCGGCCCCGCTTGGTGGTGATCTGGATGACGCCGTTCGCGGCCGCCGTACCATAGAGTGCGGCGGCGGCCGGGCCCTTGATCACCTCGATGTTGTCGATGTCCTCGGGGTTGAGGTCGTCGAGGCGGCTCGGGTTCTGGCCACCGATGTCCAACGTGGATCCGGACACATCGCTGATGGTCCGCACGCCGTCGATGATGATGAGCGGCTCGTTCGACAGCGACAGACTGTTCGATCCGCGGATACGGATGCGTGACCCGCCTCCCGTCGTTCCGCTGGTCTGTGTGACGACGACATTCGCCGCGCGCGACGACAGCAAGTCGTTCACGCCATTGACGAGTGTCTTTGGAATGGAATCGGCGTTGATGGTGGCGACGTTGTTGCCTGACTCGCGCCGCAGCTCGGACTCGCCGGTCGCGCTGACGACCACCTGGTCGAGGCGCGTCGCCGTTACGCCTAGCGCGAAGTCAGCGGTGACGGTTTCGCTGCCGGTGACGCTGAGCGTGCGCGTCTCCGCCTCGTAGCCAAGGCGAATGACCCGCAGGCGGATCTCCCCTGTGGGCACGGCGATCAGGCGGTACTGTCCGGCATCGCTCGTCCGTGCGCCGCGCGTGGTACCGACGATCAGGACCTGCGCATCCGCGATGGGCTGTTGTGTTGCCCGGTCGGTGACATGACCCGTTATCGTGCCGGTCGCTTGTGCGTGAGTGGCGACGACAGGCACGAGCATCGTCGCACCACTCGCGAGAATCCGACGAAGTACTCTCTTCATCGTGCGTCCTCCTCGAGTTCGCGCGCCGATGTCGGGCGTTTCGTGGTCGAGAAGCTCTCGACGCCCCGAACGCCTGAGTCGGCGCGGTGAACCGAGCAGATAGATCGCCGTAACGAACGACAGCAATCATTCTGGGATGAGGCGATAGGGTCGATGATCGAGGGTGGAGGCGGGATGCCAGGCCGACTCGATCAACTCGTCCCATCCTAACGACGGTCGGCTGCGAGCCGACGATCAGGTCGAGATCGCCATCGCTACCGAGTGATGTTCATCTCGGCATGGTTCGTGACGAACTGCGTGATTCACCATTCGAACCGAATCACTGAAGGCCTCAACCCGAGCGCGGCGAAGGATCGCCGTCGTCCCGCCACAGCTGTCATCCCGGGCGCGGGGCGCGCGAAGCGGGCAGGTCAGGGATCAGTTGTCATTCCGAGCGGAGCGAGGAATCGCGATCGTCCCGGGAGAGGGACTTCTCGGTCAGGACGATCGGTCATCTCGTGCCGGCGCAGTCACCCGTCCGAACAGACCCCCTCGACCGGGACGACGGCGATTCCTCGCCTCCGCGCCTGCGGCGCTCCGCTCGGAATGACAGGGCTGCGCGCGTGCGGCGCTCCGCCCGAAATGACACGCGCCGTTTCGCCGTCGCCCGTCGCCCGTCCCCGTCAGTAAGTTCTTCGTGTGCGATTCCGTCATCCGCGAGTCGCGATTGCTTTCGCGATCGCCGGCGCCATCCAGCTGATTCTCCCACGTTCGGCGCGAGCGCAGACGCCGGCCGATTCGATGGAACCGCGCGACTCCACGAGCGCGACCTTCGCGCTCCGCGCTCAGGCGATCGCGCTCGCGACGCGCATGGACCCCGGGCCCGCCGCCCGCACGTACACCGAGGGCTACCTCGCCCAGCCACTCATCATGGCGCACGCCGGCGTGCTCGACGGTCACCTCGCCGCGGTGCTGACCCTCGACTTCGAAGGATCGACGCTCGAGCGCGGCCAACTCAACACCGGCACGTACGGCGAAGGCTACGCCGATCGCCGTCACCCCCACACCTACCTGCACGAAGCGATAGCGGTCGCCCGCGGAGCTTTCGGGCGCGTCGGGGTATCACTCGCCGGAGGCAAAGGCTTCGTGCCATTCGGCACCGACGACCCGATGACGCGGCCGTTCGCCGCTTACCCTGTGAACCATCATCTCGCTCAGATCCTGGAGCGATACGTCGCCATCGCGGCGGTGAGCGCCGGCCCGGTGACGCTCGAAGGTGCCGCGTTCAATGGCGACGAGCCAGCGAGTCCCGGCGCGGCGCCTGACGCGAGCCGCTTCGGGGATTCCTGGGCGGCGCGCGCAACCGTGATGCCTTATCGGCTGCTCGAGGTCGAAGGCAGTTTCGCGTCGGTCACGTCACCCGAGATCGCGAGCGGTGGTGGCCGGGATCAGCGCAAGTGGAGCGTCGGTGCTCGGCTGACGCAGCCGGTTGGGCTGCTGAGCAGCGCACTCGTGGAATGGGCGCGCACCGACGAGCTGGTAGGCGACGTGAGAGCGAATCGATTCACATCATTCCTCGCGGAGGGGTCGTCTGCCCTCGCGCATGCGACGGTGGGCGCGCGGTTCGAAAACAGCACGCGGCCGGAGGAGGAGCGATTGGCCGATCCGTTTCGATACTCGCGCGCGCCAACGGACCTTGCAATCATCGGGATAACACGATGGCGGATCGGCACCATCGCGGTGAGCGCACCACTCCGGGCGCGACGCGTGGACGTCGCACCGTTCGTGGAGGTCTCGTATGCTCATCCGAGCGAGGAGCTCACCCCGTCCGGGTTCGTGCCGCAGGACTTCTACGGCACCACGTCGATCTGGACCGCATCGGTTGGATTGAGACTCGGGATTGGCGCCATGGCCCACCGCATGGGACGGTACGGCGCCGGCGTGCCTAACGTTCTCGAACCGGCAATGGCAGGCGGCCACGCGGTGCACTGATCGGTAACAACCTCCACCTGTTCAAGATGGCATTCAGACCTCGTGCGGTTCGACGACCGCTGGTGACCCTGTGCGCCACCGCGCTCCTTGGGTGCGGATCCGATTCCCCCACCACCGCCAAGCCGTTTACTGGAGCGTCGCTGTCGGTGATCGGTCACGGTGCGACGACGGCGCGCTACACGGCGGAGCTCTGGACGCGCGGCAACATCGCGTACACGACCACGTGGGGCCAGCGCTCCCCAACGGGCGTTGGAAACGCCGTGTACATCTGGAACACTGGCGGCAACACGCCGGTCATGGTGGATTCGCTCATCGTCGAGAATGCCACGACGTTAGGCGACATCCAGGTGTCCGATGACGGCGCGCTGCTGGTCGTGGCCACCGAGCGCGCGAACGGCTCGATCGTCATCTACGACCTTACCGACCCGCTCAAACCATCCCGCGTCACCCGCTACCAGACGCCTAACACGACCAACGGCGTTCACACGGCCGAGGTGGCGCGAGTCGCCGGCACGCTGTACGCGTTTCTCTCCATCGATCCGCCCGACGCGCGTCTCGTGATCGTGGACCTGTCGAGCCCCGAAAATCCGCGCGAGGTGATGGTGCGGGCCATGGGCAACCCGTTCGTGCACGACGTGTTCGTGCGCGACGGGCTGCTCTTCACCGCCCTCTGGAATGACGGCGTGACCATCTGGGACGTGGGTGGCGGCAACAAGGGCGGAACGATCGCCGACCCTGTACAGATCGGGAACGTGCGCACGGCTCCCTGGTCGCCGTCCGTCGGTGGCAGCGAAGCGCACAATGTGTGGTGGTTCCACGACGCGGTCGGCGGCGCCGATGCCAACCGCTTCGTGTTCGTCGGCGAGGAGGCGCCCGGCACCGGCGGCTCCGTTCTCAACTCATCGAACGGCGATATCCACGTCCTCGACGTGAGCGACATGGCGGCGCCGCGCGAAGTCGCGTTCTACCACGTGGACGGCGCCGGCACACACAACTTCTCGGTCGACGAAGAGCGGGCTATCCTCTACGCGGCCTACTACAACGCGGGCGTTCGTGCCATCGACGTGCGCGGCGACCTCTCGACGTGCTCGGACGACCAGAAGGCCGCCGACGGGCGCTGCGACCTGCGCAAGATGGGACGCGAGGTGGCGGCTGGTCTCGCCAACGGCCAGACCTTCATTTGGGGCGTGCACTTCGACGGCAGCTTCGTGTATGCGTCGGACATGCTGTCGGGCATCTGGAAGCTCGCGGCTGCTTCTCGGCCCGCGCCATAATCATCCCTCGCTGCGCTGCGGACGACGAGGCTTGCCGGGCCCCGTTCGCGAACGGATTTTATCCGCCAGATGAAACGGCTTCTCACCCTCCTCGGCGTGCTCGTCGTGGCGCACGTCGCGCTGTTGTTCGTGCGTCCACGCGGGGCATCCTCGGCCCCAACACGCGATGCGATCGACGTCGGAATCGTCTTCGACGTCGGCGGACGTGGTGACAAATCGTTCAACGACGGCGCCTTCCTCGGCGCCGAACGGGCCGAGCGACAACTGGGAGCGCGCGTGCGCTTCATCGAGCCTGGTGAAGGCTCCGACCGCGAAGCCGGCCTCCGACTCCTCGCGGCCGAGGGAATGGACATCGTCATCGGCGTCGGCTTCATCTTCACGGATGACCTGACGCAGCTCGCGGAGGAGTACCCGAAGATGAAGTTCGCGGGCGTCGACTACGCGATCAACACCGACGCCCGGGGCAACCCGATCCCCCCACCGCCGAATCTCGCGGCCCTCAAGTTCCGCGAGGAACAAGGATCCTTCCTCGTCGGCGCCCTCGCAGCGCTCGTTGGCGGATCGAAGCGAGTCGGCTTCATCGGTGGCATGGACATACCGCTGATCCACAAGTTCGAAGCGGGCTATCGCGCCGGCGTCAAGTATGTCTGCCCGGACTGCACGGTGGTCGCGCAGTACGCCGGTGTAACGCCGGAGGCTTTTCGCAATCCCGGCCGCGGCAAGGAGCTCGCGCTCAGCCAGTACCAATCGGGCGTCAACATCATCTTCCACGCATCGGGGTCGACGGGTCTCGGCGTTTTCGAGGCGGCGCGCGCGTCGCACAAGCTGGCGATCGGCGTCGATGCGGATCAGTGGGCCGAGGCGCCTAACTACGTCCTCACGTCCATGGTGAAAGGAGTGGATGCCGCCGTGTACGACGTGATCCGCCGCGCGAAGGATGGGTCGTTCACGGGCGGAGTCTATCAGTTCGGCCTCGCCGAGGGCGGCGTGGGTTACGTGTACGACGCCAACAACAGGAAGATGATCCCGGACTCCGTGCGCGCTCGGCTGAACGAGCTGCAGGCGGAGATCATCGCCGGCAAGATCGACGTGCCCAGCACGCGATGAGTGGCGCCGCGGCCGTGCGGATGGCCGGAATCGTCAAGCGATTCGGGCGCATCCTCGCGAATGACAGCGCTGATCTCGAGGTCGCGTCGGGCGAGATTCACGCGCTCGTGGGCGAGAATGGCGCCGGCAAGTCGACGCTCATGCGGGTGCTCGCCGGGATGTATCCGCCTGACGCCGGCGTCGTCGAAGTCGCGACCGGGAGCACGCCGCTTCGCGATGTCACTGGCTGGAGCACCCGGCAGGCGATCGAGGCGGGCGTGGCCATGGTGCATCAGCATTTCATGCTCGTGCCGACGCTCACCGTCGCCGAGAATCTCATTCTCGGCCGGGAGCTCCGCCGCGGGCTCGCGCTCGACCTGCGCGCCGCCGAGCGTGAGGTGCGTCAGCTCTCGGAGCGAACGGGCCTGCACGTCGACCCGTCGCGGGTGGTCTCGGATCTGTCGGTGGGCGAAGCGCAGCGCGTGGAGATTCTGAAGACGCTGTATCGCGGCGCGCGGGTGCTGATTCTCGACGAGCCAACCGCCGTGCTGTCGCCGCCGGAAGTCCGCGAGTTGTGGAACGTGCTGCGTCGGCTGCGGGATGACGGTGGCACGGTCATCCTCATCACGCACAAGCTGGATGAGGTGATCGACATCTCGGAGACGATCACGGTGATGCGTGCCGGGCGAACGGTCGGTCGCATGAGAACGGCCGACTCGACACCGCGTACGATCGCGAAGATGATGGTGGGAAGGGATGTCTCGCTGGCGCTCGACGTGAGGGATGGGGGACGAGGGATGAGGGATGAGGGAGATGCAGGCCGCGCGCCCGCTGTCAGTAGTGCCCTCGTCCCTCATCCCTCGTCCCCCATCCCTGCTCTCCAGGTTTCGAATCTTACCGTCCCTTCCCCGAGAAAGCCTAACGAGGCGGACGGCGTTTCCTTCGTCGTGGCGCGCGGCGAGATCTTCGGGATCGCTGGTGTCGAGGGGAACGGCCAGACGGAGCTCATCGAGGCGATCACGGGGCTTCGGCCCGCCGCGTCAGGCACCGTGAGCATCGCGGACTCGTCAGGCAGGCTCGTCGACGTCACCACGCACGATGTTCGCGCGCGAGCCGTCACAGGGCTCTCGCACGTGCCCGAGGACCGGCATCGGCGTGGCCTCATCCTCGACTACTCGGTGTCGGACAATCTCATCCTCGGTCAGCAGCACCGGTTCACCGGCGGCGCCAGCGTGCTCGATCAGGCCAGAATCGCCAGCAACGCGGCCAGTCGCATCACGACGTTCGACATCCGGCCGCCTGACGATTCCCTGCCGGCCCGCGCACTGTCCGGCGGCAATCAGCAGAAGGTCGTCATCGCGCGGGAGATGGGTCGCGACTTCACGGTGCTCATCGCGGCGCAGCCCACGCGGGGCGTCGACGTCGGTGCGATCGAGTTCATCCATGATCAGCTGCGGAAAGCCCGCGCCGAGGGGAAGGCCATCCTGCTCGTGTCCGCCGACCTGGTTGAGATTCTGGCGCTCTCGGACCGCGTCGCCGTGATGTACGGCGGCCGCATCGTCGTGACGCTGCCGCGTCGGGAGGCCAGTGCTGATGTTCTCGGACCGTACATGACCGGCGCGCAGGGCACGGCCGCGTGACGTCGGCGCCCATCAGTCGCCAGGGATCGGGCCGCGCGGCGCGTGTTCGTGCGCACATCGAGGAGTCCATTCTGCCCCCGCTCGTCGCCCTCGCGATCGCAGCCGTGGTCGGCGACGTCCTGATCATCATTTTCGGCCAGTCGCCCGGCGACGTCTACCGGCAGTTGCTCGAGGGCACGTGGGGCAACGCCTACGGCTTCGGGCAGGTGATCTACAAGGCGACGACGCTGACGTTCACGGGGCTCGCCGTGGCGTTAGGCATCCGCGCCGGCCTGTTCAACATCGGCGCCGAGAGCCAGCTCGCGAGCGGGGGCTTTCTCGCCGCGCTCGCGGGGCTGGCCATGCCAGCGGGTACGTCCGCGGCCCTCGCCGTTCCCCTCTGCTTCGTGGCGGCTGCCGTCGGCGGCGGCGTCGTCGGCGCTGTTCCGGGCGTACTGAAGGCTCGCTTCGGTGCGAGCGAAGTGATCGTGACCATCATGCTCAACTTCGTCGTGCTGGCGCTGCTCAATTACGTCGTTGCCGCGCACATCCACGTGAGCGAGACGCTGCACACGCCGGAGATTCACGCTGGCGCGCTCCCGCGACTGACTGCTGTCTCCCAGCTGTTCGCGGGGTCGGCGGCCAACACGACATTTCTGCTGGCGATCGCGACGGCGTGGGCGGTGTGGTGGTACCTGTTCAGGACGCGACCGGGCTACGAGCTTCGCGCGGTGGGTCTGCAGCCCGATGCCGCGGAGTACGGTGGCGTTCGCGTCGGCAGGGTGTGGGCGCGGACGATGATGTTGAGTGGCGTCCTCGCCGGCCTCGGTGGGCTCAACTACGTGCTCGGCTACAAGCACTACTACGAGGAGGGGTTCGGAACGGGCAGCGGCTTCATCGGCATCGCGGTGGCGCTGGTTGGCCGCAACCATCCGGTTGGCGTGGTGATCGCGGCGTTGCTGTTCGCGACGCTTTCCCAGGGCGGCCTGGCCGTCAACGCGCTCGTGCCGAAACAGATGGTGGACGTGCTGACGGCGGTCGTCATCATCGCGGTCGCGACGGCGGTGCCAGAGGTGAGGAGGGCGTTGGCGGCTGCGAAAACCAGGGACCCGGGAACGGGGAACCGGGAACAGAAACCTGTCGCGGTGCAGGACTCCGGTTCCCGGTTCCCGGGTCCCGGTTCCCAGTCATGATTGCGTTTCTCATTCAAACGCTCCGCATCGCAACGCCATACCTGTTCGCGGCGGCGGGCGGGATCATCTCGGAGCGCGCCGGGATCATCGCTCTCACGCTCGAGGGGTTCATGCTCACGGGCGCTTTCTGTGCGGCGCTCGGGAGCTATTACGCCGGGTCGCCGTGGGTCGGGATTCTCGCGGGTGCTGCCGGCGGGATACTGGCCGCACTGCTCCATGCTCTCGCAACCATTCGATACCGCGCCGACCAGGTAGTGGTCGGCATCGCGATGAACCTGCTCGCCGTCGGCGTGACCCGATTCTTCCTCCGTCTGGCCTTCGACAGCTCGTCCAATTCGCCCAGGATTCCGGGCTTTGGCGCCGGACGGGTCGGGACCGGTGTGCTTTCATCGCTCGCGAACCCTCTGGTGTGGTTCGGGATTCTCTGCATGATTGCCGTGGGCTGGATGCTTTACCGGACTCCGTTCGGGCTTCGCGTGCGTGCCGCGGGCGAAAAGCCGGAGGCGGTCGCGTCTGTCGGAGTTTCCGTGAGCCGGGTCCGGTGGCTGGCGGTAGCGTTGTCGGGTGCGTCGGCAGCGCTGGCCGGCGCGTACCTGGCGCTCGATCAGCACCAGTTCACGGACGGGATGACGGCGGGGCGCGGCTTCATCGCGCTCGCTGCCGTCATCTTCGGCAAATGGGACCCGAAACGTGTTACGATTGCGTGTCTCCTGTTTGCCGCTGCCGAAACGATGCAGATCCGTCTGCAGTCGCTGCAGCTCGTGCCGTCGCAGTTCGTTGAGATGATCCCGTACATCCTGACCATCGTCGCGCTGGCTGGCGTGGTGGGACGGGCGGTACAGCCCGCAGCGCTTGGCAGGGCAGTCGACTGATCGAACAGCCTTCAATGGTCCTGGATATCGCGACATCGCTGCATTCGCCTGCCGTGCGCGTGGCCCTCGGGG
The DNA here is from genome assembly GCA_036274195.1 of Gemmatimonadaceae bacterium. Classification (GTDB taxonomy): domain Bacteria; phylum Gemmatimonadota; class Gemmatimonadetes; order Gemmatimonadales; family Gemmatimonadaceae; genus JAJKIV01. The sequence continues at coordinate 44,337 of DASUGD010000081.1, forward strand.
TGCTCGCGGCGGGTCTGCTGTACACCCTGGCCCGCGAGCTCACCAAGATCCCGGCGAAGCTCATGGTGCTCATGGCGACGGCATTCCTCGACATGGTCGGGCTGCTGATCGTGGTGCCGATCCTGCCATTCTACGCGCGCCGTTTGGGGGGCGAGGGGTTCGACGTCGGCGCGGTGCACTTCGGGATCGGCACGGTAGTGGCCATGCTCGTGTCGACGTTCACGGTCGCGCAGCTCGTGAGCGCGCCGGTCTGGGGCCGGTTCTCGGATCGATTCGGGCGACGGCCGGCGTTGCTGGTCGCGCTTGGCGCGTCGGCGATCGCGTACGTGATCTTCGGGTTGGCCAACTCGCTGGCGATGCTCTTCATCTCGCGCCTCATTCAGGGCGCCGGTGGCGGCACGGTCGGCGTGATTCAGGCCTATGTGGCGGACTCGGTCGAGCCCGACCAGCGTGCGCGCGGCCTCGGCTGGCTCTCCGCCGCGACGAATCTTGGCGTGGCGCTCGGGCCCGTACTCGGGTCGTTTTCAGTCACGTTAGGCAACAGGGTCTGTAATCTCGGCGGCGGTGACGTCCCGGGATTTCACACCATCGGACACGCGATGCCGGGCCTGGTCGCCGCGGTGCTCTGCCTCGTGAACATGGTGTTCGCGTGGAACTACCTGCGTGAGTCGCACCACGTGACGGGCGAGCATCAGGTGCCGCAGAAGGCGCGCTCGTCGCGTGAGGCGGTGCTGCGCGTGCTGGAGCATTCCGGCGAACCGGCCTCCCGGCTCATCTGGATCTATGCGATCGCGATGGGCGCGTTTCAGGGGGTGACGGCCGTGCTCGCGCTGTTCCTCGCGGATCGCTACCAGGTCACCGAGCAGACGATCGGCTACTTCTTCATGTACATCGGGTCGATCTCGGTGTTCACGCGTGTGCTGTTGCTCGGCAAGGCGGTCGACCGGCTGGGCGAGGCGCGGCTCTCGCGGGTCGGCGTGCTGCTGCTGGCGATCGGACTGGGCGGGATGCCACTTGCCCGGTCGCTGCCGGTGCTCGCGCTCGCCGTGGCATTCATTCCGTTAGGCACTGCGTTCACGTTCCCGTGCGTGACGGCGCTCCTGTCGCGGGTGATCTCATCGCGTGAGCGCGGGCTGTACATGGGGGTACAGCAGACGTTCGGCGGGGTCGCGCGCATCATCGCGCCGTTGTGGGCGGGGTTCGCCTACGATCACCTCGGCACGGGCGTTCCGTTCTTCACCTCGGCGGCTGTCGTGCTCGCGACGCTGCTCCTCGGGGTGGGCCTCGAGCAGTTCGTTAGGCCGACGGCGACAGCATCGGGATGAGGGATGAGGGATGAGGGATGAGGGATGAGGGATGGCGGTTAACGTCGGACACCTTTGGGATGTCAGTCACGCAGAGTGAGGCCTCCCGAGGGTTCTCACTCTCTACGCTCATCCCCCATCCCCCGTCCCCCATCCCT
>DASUGD010000082.1:0-9744 GCA_036274195.1 Gemmatimonadaceae bacterium
CTGCTGTCGAGCGCAATTATCGCACGCTCGCGGTCGCTGGCGTTGCGGCGTGCGCCGCCTCCTCGATCACCGCCACGACTTCCTTGGGGTGCGACATGAACACCACGTGGCTCGAGTTGATCTCCGTCGTCGTGGCACCCATCCGCTTCGCGAAGAAGCGCTCGAGATCCGGGTTGATGACGTTGTCGTTCTGCGCCACAACGAACCACGAGGGAATGTCCCGCCACGCCGCAACCGATGTCTTCGCGCCAAAGGCCGAGCTGGCGAGCGGCTTCTGCGTCACCGCCATCACGTTCGTCTGCGCCACGGGCAAGTCCTGCGCGAAGATCTCGTGGAACTTTGCGCGATCGATCGTCAGCATGCCGGCGGCATCGGGCTTGAACGTCGGCACGGCCTTCGACGGATACTTCTCGAGGAGTGCCCCGAGCGGCTCGTTGACATCGTTCGCGAACGCTGCGAGGTAGACCAGCGCCTTCACGTTGGGATTCCCGGCCGCAGCGGCCGTCATGACGGCACCGCCGTACGAGTGGGCGACGACGACCGTCGGCTCGGTCTGCGCATCGATCAGGCGCTTGGTCGTCTCGACGTCGGCTTCGTACGAGCTGAGCGGGTTCTCCACCGCGCTCACCTCGTAGCCTTTGGACTGCAGGATGCGAATGACAGCGTCCCAGCCGGACGCGTTCGCGAAGGCGCCATGGATGAGTATGATCGTGGGTTTCATGGGTGAGGGGGGACGGATGGTGGTGGAACGATGGGCCGACTGCGCTTGGACTGTCAGGGCAACAGCGAGCGAACCGGCGAGAGCGAGTGGAACGACGCGTGACCGCAGCATAGGGACCTCGCGACGAGTTGGGGCGAACCGGAATGGCTCGCGAGGTCAAGGTTATTGGCCGCCGCCCGCGCGCGCGTATGGGGGCCGAGCAGTCTTGTGACTCCCCGTTAGAGGTAGGTGCGGTGTGTCGTTAGGCATAACGGACCCTCAGGCGCGCGCGAGCCGGCCGGTCGCACCAGGAACGAGCCGGCGGTCTGGCGCTCACCCGGCGACCGCAACATCCTTGCCCGAATCACTGGCACCTCGAGCATGCGTTGAACCAACCGCCCACACCGCGTCGGGGATCCGGCACGTCGGCACGTCGGAAGAGAAGAGACCGATACGTCCCCCGGCTCGGCTGATGCTCCTCTTCGCCATGGCCCTGATCGCCGGAGTCTCCGCACAGGGGACCGACTTCTTCCCGACCGTGCCGCTGCGCGTCGACCGACAGGGAGTTCTCTGGATCGGCACGTCCGCCGGACTGGTGCGCTACAAGGACGGCGTGTTCACCCGGGCGACCGGCGCGGCGCAAACGCGTACGCCCCTCGCCGCCGCCCCTTTCGTCGGGATTGCTGCACGAGACTCGACCCGGCCCATCCATCAGTTCGCTCACAGGACCTGGGGGGCGCAGGATGGCGCCCCTACCGAGATCCGTCTGCTGGCGCAGACCGGCGACGGCTACCTCTGGCTCGGCACCGTATCCGGCCTGGTTCGGTTCGACGGCGTGCAGTTCGTGCCCTTTCATCCGCGAGCGAACGACACCATCCCGTCCGCCGGAGTCCGGGCCCTGAAGGCAGGCCGGGACGGAACGCTCTGGATCGTCTGGGAGACCGGGTCGGTGAGCCACCTGGTCGACGGACGATTGACCAGCTATGGCGTGAAAGACGGACTCCCGCCGGTCTTTCAGGTGGCAGAGTCGAGTCACGGCGAGATTGTGGCGGGGACCGAGGTCGGACTCGCCCGCCTAACGAATGGCAGGTGGAAGGATGTCGCGTCCGAGTGGGGCTTCACCGGCACCGAGGCGAGGGCGCTCTGGTTCGACCGCAACGACGTGCTCTGGGTCGAGACAAGAGACCGCGTGGTGTACCGGCCCGCTGGAGGGCGATTTCTCGATCCGGGCTGGCCACTGAAACGAGTGGCCTACCAGGCCGAGTTCGCCCAGGCGGCAGACGGCACGATCTGGTTCGCCGAGATGGCTCGGTCGGTACACACGCTCCGGCAAGTCGGCGACACTGCTCCGGTAAGCGAGGTAAAGGTCGGAGCCTACAGCTTGACCATTGACCGAAAGGGCTCGCTCTGGATCGGTACACGGGGTGACGGTCTGCGACGAGTACGCGATCCGTCCAGCATCCGAGGAGTCGCGGTCGCTCAGTTCGGTCCGGAGGCCGAGCAGTTCACCGAGCGTGATGGCCTGCTGTCGAACGTCATCTGGGATCTGCTCGAGGACAAGGAAGGCAACATCTGGGTCGCGTCCGACCGTGGCCTGGAACGCTTTCGCGAGGGCAACCTCGTCCCCTACACCACTCGCGGAGGCCTGCGCCCGCGAGGCGTCTTCGCCAACCGCGACAGCTCGGTGTGGATCTCGGCATTCGCGACCAAGGAGATCACGCGCATCGGTCCCCACGGCCGGGATGACGTCCACGAGCCGCCGTGCTGGTGTTACCGCATGGCGCAGGACTCGTTAGGCGACGTCTGGGCCTTCGAGGACACGATGATCGTTCGCTTCCACGGCTTGACGCCCAGACGAGTCTGGCTCGAGGGACCGCAGGTCCTTGCCCCGGACGCGATGGCGATCGACCCGTCGGGAACGGTCTGGCTCACCGACCAGTCCCTGGGACTCGCTCGGCTCGTTGGCAATCGTCTCCAGTCGGTCGCTCCGGCGACCGAAATCGGGAGGTTCACCTCGCTCCTGAGCGATCGCGCGGGGCGAATCTGGGTTGGATCCACCGGCCGGGTGATCCGGTACGATCATGGGAAGCTGACTGTGTTCGGCGAAGCCGAGGGGGTGAAGGCCGGGCAGATCACCGACTTGTACGAGGACCGCGCAGGAAATCTGTGGGCCGTCGGAGCCGAGGGCATCCACAAGTTCGACAGCGGAAGGTTTCACACCCTCTCCGAGCACCAGGCTCTGCCCGGCCGGGCGGTCTTTGGCATCACGGAAGACGACACCGGCGCCTGGTGGCTCGCGAGCCGTCAAGGACTGCTTCGCCTCGCGCCTAACGAGTTGGCTCGCGCCTTCGCCGATACCGGCCATACACTTCAGTATCGCGTCTTCGACCGGCTCGATGGGCTCCCCGGTACGATCGGCATGACCAAGCTCCCGGTCCTGACGCGAAGCGCGGACGGAAAGATCTGGGTCGGCGCCGACGAGGGCGCGGGCTACATCGATCCGCGAAAGCTCCGGGCGAACGACGTCCCGTTGAAAGTGCTGGTGGAGGCCGTGCGCATCGACGGCCGGGAGCTGGCGCCGTCCGACGTCATCGCCATTCCCGCGGGGAGCAGCTCTCTCGAGATCGACTATACCGCTACGGCGCTTTCGTTCGCCGAACGGACTCAGTTTCGCTACCGGCTCGAAGGCACCGATCCAGCGTGGCGAGAGGTAGGGACTCGGCGCCGAGCATACTACACGGACCTGAGGCCCGGGTCGTATCACTTTCACGTCAGTGCAAACAACGGCGACGGAAAGTGGGTCGAGACCGGCGCCACCTGGGACTTTCGAGTCCTGCCCGCGTGGTACCAGACCTTTTGGTTCAGGACGCTCGTCATCCTGCTGATCGGTGGCGTGGGAGGCCTCCTGGTAGCACTCGTACAGCGGAGGCGACACGCTCGCGCCCAGGCCGAGCTGAAACTCCAGTACGAGATCACGCTCGCTGAGCGCCTCCGCGTCGCCGAAGATCTGCACGACACGCTGCTGCAGGGATTCGCTGGCGTGAATCTCCAACTCATCGCCGCGGAGCTCGCGATCCCGAGCCAGCCCGAGGTCGCGGCCGCCACACTCGTTCGAGTCCAGCGGCTGACGGAGGAGTCGCTGAGGGAAGCGCGCGAGCGAGTGTGGGAGATGCGTGACGCGGCGCTGGCCGGCGAAGATCTCACGACGGCGTTGGAGACGATTGCCAGGGAGCGCACGGCGGGCATGTCGATGGAGGTCGGGGTGACCACCACGGGGAGCTCGCGACGGCTGCCTCCCTCGGTGGAAGACGCGGCGTTCCGGATCGGACGCGAAGCGATCGTAAACGTCGTTCGCCATGCGCAAGCCAGCAGGATCGAAATCGATCTGGACTACGGCGTGAACGTGTTTCACCTCGAAGTGCGCGACAATGGGCTGGGCCTGCGAGCGAACGAAGCCGCCGAGGCGCGTAAGCATGGGCACTTCGGGCTCAGCAGCATCCAGAATCGTGCGTCACTCATGGGCGGCAACTGCGAGGTGCTGCCCCGGCCCGGCGGTGGCACTGTCGTCGCGCTCGAGCTGCCGCTCGACCAGCGCCAGCGAAACCGGCGTTAGGCGCCACATACCTCGATCGAGGTATGCCGCAATTGACGCGGCTCCTTAACGTTGAGGTCTGGTCTGCCCCTGAGCGAACAACCGGTTCGGCAAATGCTCCTCGTCGCAGCAGCATTCTTCGTCGGAATCACGGCCCAAGACCCGCCGCGGCCCATCCGGCAGTACGCCCACAAGACGTGGACGGCGCAGGACGGCGCACCCACCGGCATTCACGTGCTCGCGCACACAAGGGACGGCTATCTCTGGCTCGGGACGGCGTTCGGCCTGGTGCGATTCGACGGCGTTCGATTCGTGCCGTTTGCGCCCGAAGCAACGGACACCGTCGCGGCCCTCGGCGTCAGGGACCTGCTGGGGACTCGCGATGGAGCGCTGTGGATCGTCTGGGAGACCGGTACGGTGAGCCGTTTGATGGACGGGAAATGGACCAGCTACGGCACGCGAGATGGGCTCGCATCGGTCTTTCAGCTGGCCGAGTCCAGCCGGGGCGAGCTGGTGGCGGGGACGGAGGCGGGCCTCGCACGCCTAACGAATGGCAAATGGACGGATGTCGGAACCGAATGGGGATTCAAGGGCACGCTGGGCCGGGCCGTGTGGTTCGACAGGAAGGATGCGCTCTGGGTCGAGACCAGCGACCGTGTTGTATACCGGTCATCGGGCGGGCCGGGCTTCATGGATCCCGGGCTGCAGCTGAAACAGGGCGCCTGGCAAGCCGATTTCGACGAGGCCGCCGATGGCACGATCTGGATGGCGGAGATGGACGAATCGGCGCATACGCTCCGGCGAGTCGGCGAAGACATGCCGCGCACCGAGGTCCGGGTCAGCGCGTTCACATTGCTGATCGACCGGAGGGGCTCACTCTGGGTCGGATCGAGAGCGGACGGTCTCAGACGGGTGCTCGATCCTGGTCAAATCCGGGGACGCAGCATCGCCGTGAGAGGACCCGAGGCCGAGCGCTTTACCGAGAAGGATGGCCTGCTGTCGAACGTTCTCTGGGATCTGCTGGAGGACCAGGAAGGCAACATCTGGGTCGCGTCCGATCGCGGGCTGGAACGGTTTCGCGAGGGACCTCTCGTGCCGTTTACCACGCGCGGCGGTATCGCTGCGCGGGCTGTCTTCGCCAGCCGCGACAGCTCGGTATGGATCGCACCGTTGACCACCCAGGATGTCACGCGGATTGGTCCGCGCGGCCGTAGCGATATTCTGGACGTGCCCTGCTATTGCTACCGCCTGGCGCAGGACTCGGCTGGTGGCATCTGGGGGTTCTCGGACTCTACCGTCGTCCGCTTCGACGGACTGAAGCCAACTCGAGTACCGATCGAGGGAGCTCGGCTCAACGCCATTGAAGCGATTGCGATCGACCCGTCGGGAACCCTCTGGCTCTCAGATCGCGGCGTGGGACTCGTGCGAGTCTCCGGCAATCGAGCCGAGTCGGTCGTGCCTGCGAAGGAGCTCGGGAGGGCCACTGCCCTCATCAGTGATCGCAAAGGCAGAATCTGGGCGGGATCGGGAAGCCGCGTGATCCTGTACGACCACGGAAAGGCAAGCCTGTTCAGCCCCGATGAAGGCGTTAGGGCCGGTCAGATCACGGACGTCTACGAGGACCGCACCGGGACCATCTGGGCGACCGGCTCGAGCGGAATCCACAAGCTCGAGGGCGGGAAGTTTCGACGTTTCTCCGAGCGCCAGGCACTACCCGGCGGCGCCGTTTTCGCCATGCGGGAAGACGACGTCGGCGCCTGGTGGCTCGCAACCCGGAACGGGCTTCTTCGCGTCGACGCGGGAGAGCTGGAACGTGCCCTTGCTGACAGCGGGCACACGATTCGGTATCGCACGTTCGACCGGCTGGATGGCCTGCCCGGCGCGATCCCGACCACCAAGCTTCCCATCCTGACGCGGGCGATGGACGGCAGGATCTGGGTCGGGGCCGACGAAGGCGTGGCGGTCATCGATCCGCGCCACCTGGATCGGTTCGAGGTTCCTCTCCACGTGGTCGTCGAGGCGGTGCGGTTCGATGGCCGCCAATTGGTTCCGAGCAGTGCCGCGACTGTGCCCGCTGGAAAGGGCGACATCGAGATCGATTATTCGGCACCGGCGCTCTCGATTGCGGAGCGGCTTCAATTCCGATATCGCCTGGAAGGTGTCGACACGGCGTGGCGTGAGGTGGGCACGCGACGGCAGGCCTACTACACCGGCTTGGGACCCGGACCGTACCGCTTTCGTGTCAGCGCAAACAACGGTGACGGAAATTGGGTCGAGACCCCGGCCGTCTGGTCGTTTCGAGTTCTGCCGGCGTGGTACCAGACAGGATCATTCCGGGTTGTGGGGGTCCTCCTGATTGGTGCTATCGGCGGTCTGTTGGTGGCCCTGATTCAGCGACGGCGACACATGCGCGCTCAGCTGCAGCTCAAGCGTCAGTATGAGATCACGCTCGCGGAGCGAGCGCGCATCGCCGAGGACCTGCATGACACGCTTCTGCAGGGATTCGCCGGAGTGAACCTTCAACTGATCGCGGCCGAGATGGCGCTCCCTTCCCGGCCGGACGTTGCAGCAGACACGATCGTCCGGGTCCAGCGCCTCACGGAGGAGTCGCTTCGCGAAGCCCGTGAACGCGTGTGGGAGATGCGCGAGGCGTCAGCGGTGAGCGACAATCTGCCGGCTGCACTCGAGACGGTCGCTAGGGATCGCACCGCGAACACGCCCATTCAGGTCGCGGTCACGACGTCGGGGAGCTCGCGACAGCTCCCCCGGTCACTGGAAGACGCGTCGTTTCGAATCGGGCGGGAAGCCATCGTGAACGCGGTGCGTCACGCACAGGCCAGCCGGATCGAGATTCATCTCGACTTCCGTGTGAGCTCCTTCGGCCTCGAGGTGCGAGACGACGGACGCGGCGTGAGTCCCATGGAGGCCGCTGCGGCACGCCAGCGAGGGCACTTCGGCCTGAGCGGCATGGAGAGCCGCGCCCTGCATCTCGGCGGGCGCTGCGCGGTGCGGCCTCGGCCAGGTGGCGGGACAATCGTCGATCTCGAGCTGCCGCTCGCCCGGGCATAGCCTCGGACCGTCACTGACCGCCTAACGGCGACGGCGCCTACCTCCTTGGAGGTATGCCGCGAATACGAGCGATGGCGTAACGTTCATTCGTGGCCCATCCATCGGAATCGCCGATCACCATCCTCACCGCCGACGACCACCCGCTCATTCGGGATGGCCTCGCCGCCGTGTTGCGCGCCGAGGCCGGGTTGCAGGTCGTGGCCGAGGCGTCGAATGGTGAGGAAGCGATCGAGGCATATGAGCGGCTGCACCCCGACATCGTGCTCATGGACCTGCGAATGCCGGTGATGGATGGCCTGGCCGCCACTCGCGCCATTCTCGGCGACGATCCCAACGCGCGCATCATCGTGCTCACGACCTACGATGGCGACGAGGACATCCATCGCGCGCTCGCCGCCGGCGCACGCGGCTATCTCCTGAAGGACATGATGCGCACCGAGCTCCTGAGCGTGATTCGCGCGGTGCATCGCGGGCAGCGCGGCATCCCGGCGCCGGTCGCCGCCCGCCTCGCCGAGCATACGCCGCGGATCGGCCTGACGCCGCGCGAGATCGAGGTGCTCGACCTCGTCGCACGTGGGCTCACCAACGCGCAGGTCGCGGAGCGGATCGGTCGTACCGAGGGGACCGTGAAGGTGCATCTCAAGAACATCCTCCAGAAGCTCGAGGTAAAGGACCGTACCGAGGCGGTCACGACGGCCTTGCGCCGAGGATTCATCCGGCTGGATTAGCGGGCGGGTCATCGCAGTCACCCCTACTCGCGCAGGACGTCGGAGAGTACTCGTGTTGCGGCGTGCAGCCGCTGGGGTGGGGTGCAACCGAATCCGAGCAGCAGTCCTTGTCGTCGACTCGGCCCGATGTAGCTGTCCGAGAGCGGCAGCGCCGCCAGCCCACGACGGCCCAGCCGTGCGACAATCTCCTGATCGTCGAGGCCTTCGCGCAACAGAACTGTCACGTGGAGCCCAGCGTCCGAGTTGTGGACCTCCACGAGGTCGCGGCAGTGTCGGTCCAGGCCACGAAGAAGGGCATCCCTTCGCTCGAGGTATGCACTGCGCATGCGCCGAAGGTGCCGCGCAAAGTGGCCCGTCTCGAGAAACTCCGCGAGCGCGCGCTGGTACAACGTCGGCGCGAAGATGTCGAACGCGAATCGCGACTCGAGAAACCTCATCCAGAGCGGCGGCGGGACCACCACGTAGCCCACGCGCACCGCCGGACAGAGCGCCTTGCTGAAGGTCCCGATGTAGATCACGCGATCGCGCGCATCCATACCCTGCAGCGAGCCCACCGGCCGACTGATGTATCGGAACTCGCTGTCGTAGTCGTCCTCCAGGATCCAGGCCTGGTTACGCGCCGCCCAATCCAGCAGCGCGAACCGCCGCCGCGCCGACATGGTCATGCCTAACGGGTACTGGTGCGAGGGCGTGACGTACACGGCGCGTATAGCCGTCCCGCGGCGCTGCAGCACAGCGACATTCAACCCCTCCGCGTCCACCGGCACCGGCACGAGCTGCAAGCCCGCGGCGCGAAACGCGCGATGTGCGCCGAAGTAGCCGGGCTCCTCGAGTGCAACGCGGTCGTTCGGCTCTAGCAGCGTCGCCGCGGCGAGTCGGAGCGCCGCCTGGGATCCGGGCACGATGAGGATCTGATCGGCCACGCACCGGACCGCCCGCGAAGTCCGCAGATGCTCGGCGACCACAACTCGAAGGCTACGCAACCCGGCCGGGTCGCCGTACGCCAGCCGCTCCGGTGTCTCGGCCCGCACCTCACGAGCGACCAGTTTGGCCCACGCTGCCTGTGGAAAGAGATCGAGCGCCGGGAGACCGATCTGAAACGGTACCACCGGAAAGCTCCAGGTGGTCGGCGGCGGTTGGTTCGGCCCGGAGCCCTCGCGGATGGCCGCGCCCGGACGGGCCCGAGTCGTTAGGTGGCTGGCCGGCCGGGACCGCAGCAGATCGTCGGGGATGCTCCGGGTAACGAACGTGCCGGAACCGGTTCTGCCAACGAGATACCCCTCGTGCAGGAGCTGCTCGTAGGCGTTCAACACCGGTAACCGCGAGACGCCAAGGTCGGCCGCGAGACTTCTCGTGGACGGAATCCGCTGCCCGGGCCGCAGGCGACCGTCGAGGATCGCGCGGCGCAATCCATCATAGATCTGTCGGAAGATCGGAACACCGGTGCTGCGGTCGAGCGGGATGTGCACGGAAACCCCGGGAAACGGGAAACGGGAAACGAAGACTGGGCCCGGAAAGTGGCTATGCTGACTTGAGCTGAAATGGTGATGGCGAAAGTACCGCTCTCCGGGATATAGATCGAGCGTGGCACCGGCCGGGGGACGGCCCAGGACCAACACGGGAGGCTTCGTGGCGCAGCATCTCGATGGCCGAGC
>DASUGD010000083.1:0-11278 GCA_036274195.1 Gemmatimonadaceae bacterium
TACCGAGCGAACGGACGGGCAGGGAGTCGTCCGCGAGGGTCCGTTCGGCAGCGATGGCCCGGCGAGCGTCCGCCTCGGCGACGGCGGCCCGATCGGGTGCGACGCGCGTGGCGAGCGTCTGCATGCAGCCGGCGAGCGAGAAGGACAGCCACGCGGCGATGACTGCCACTCCACGCCGGGCGAGGGATCGTGGTGCGATCGTCTTGTTAGGCACGAGGTGCCAGCGCTGAGTCTCGGTCATGTCGTTCCTCTGGTGTCTCCGTCCCGCTCCGGAGCGCCCCTAGCCGATCTGCGAGAAAAACAACGTGACGCGAATCGTCGCGCTGCCACCTCGCGTGCTGTTGATGATCACCCGTCCCGACCAGGTGCCGACCGTGAGTCTCGAGACGTCTGGAGTCACGAAGACACCGTCGGTCGTGATGCTGACTCGCAGCCAGGACGTCGTTGCTGGATCGACCGACAGCTGGCCGAGGTCGGCAACGGGTCCGGTGGCATTGGACACACGCACCGACTGCGTCGCGGGAACCTCGCCGAGCGTGAAGAACGTGAGCGTGTCAGGCGTCACAACGAGCTGCGCCGGCGGAGGTGCGACGGTGAACGTCACACCTAACGTGGCCGTTCCGCCATTCGTGCTCGAGACGTCCACCGTGGCCTGATAGGTGCCCGCTGGCAATTTGGCCGGATCTGCGTCGACGAGGATTGTCGCCACCGCCGGGGGGCCGTCGCTCGTCCCCAGGGACGCAGTCAGCCAGGCGGCAGGCGGTTGGCCGACGTACGAGATTCTCGCGATCGCGATTCCCGACAGCGTACCGCTCCCGCCGTTCACGACCGCCACGGTCTGCTGTGGCGGACGCGCGCCACCGGTAATACCCGAGAAATTCAGCGTATTGGGCGATAGTCTCAGCACCGGTCGCGTGTTGAACCTGGCGCTGACGCTCGACGCCTGCTTCATCGACAGCGTGCACGAGCCCTGACCCGAGCAGGCGCCGCCCCATCCACCGAACGTGTCGCCTCCAGCCGGCGTCGCGGTCAGCGTTACCGAGGCGTTGAGCGTGAACGATGCGCTGCACGTTCCACTGCTCGTTCCGCTTCGTATCGTACACGCGATTCCGGCAGGGGACGACGTGACCGATCCGCTCCCGTCTCCGGCCGCGGTTATCGTGAGAACAGGTGGCGGCGTCGGCGGCGTGACCGTGAACGTCACGCGCACGGCGTCGTTTCCGCCGTTCGTGCTCGAGACACCTATCGTCGCCGTATATGTCCCGGCGGACAGCCTGGCCGGATTCGCGCCGACACTGATCGTGGAACCCGACACGAACGCGTCCAGCCATGGTGATGCCGGCGTGATGCTCGATACCGCGACGCCCGATACCGTGCCGCTGCCCGCGTTGGTCACGGTCACGATCTTCCGTGCCGGACTCGCGCCGCCAGAGACGCCCGAGAAATCCAGGGTATTGGGCGACAGCTGCAACACCGGCTTCGTGTTGAACCTGGCGCTCACGGCCCGGGCCTGTCCCATCGTCAGCCTGCAGGACGTCTGACCCGAGCAGGCGCCGCCCCAACCAGTAAACGTGTCCTTTCCGGACACCGTTGCCGTCAGCGTGACGGTGGCGTTAGGCTCGAACGGCGCGCTGCAGCTCCCGCTCGTCGTTCCGTTCCTGATCGTACACGCGATTCCGGACGGAGCCGAGGTGACCGACCCGCTTCCGTCGCCGGCCGCGGTTATTGTGAGGACCGGGGTCAGCGCTACCTGATACGTCACCGGCATCGTCTGCGGCTGCATGCCGTCGACCGACGATGTCAGCGTGATCACCGCCGCGTAGCTTCCCACCGGCAGCGCGGTCGTAACGGGTTGAACGCTCACGGTGTGAGCGTTCTGGTCGATCGAAGCTCGCAGCCATCCCTGACCGTTGGTGTACGCGATCGTTGCCGTGAGCGTGCCGATCGTCGCGTCACTGTTGGTGGCGGTCACCGTAACGGCCTGCGCCGCGGGGAGCGCCTCTCGTACTCTCGCGCCGAATGTCATGTTCGCGGGCGCCAGGGCGAGTTGAGGGGAAGAGAGCACGAACGTGGGCACGTCCGTCGGCTCCGATCCAACCGGCCCGACTCCCTGTACCGCACTCCCCAGCGTTTCGCCTGCGCCGTTCTTGAGTGTCAGCTCGATCGTGAACAGACAGCCACGCCCGGCGTTCTCGGCCTGCGACGCTTCTTCGTTGCACGGTCCGATGTCGATGATGACCGGCTGCTGGACCGTCGCGCCGTCGGCGACCGAAACCTGTGTCGGTTGTGTCGGCAACGTCGCCTGCTCGCCGTTCGCGAGCTGGAAGCGGGCGCGGATCTCGACGATGCGCTCGCCGGCGACGTTGCCCTGCAGTGCCACACGAAGCGCCAGACGAATCTTTGGACTCGAAGGCGCTGACGGCGCTCGCTCCGGCAGGCATGCTGCGGCAAGCGACAACGCGGCCGCGACGAGCGATCTCCCCAACGTGCGCACAGAGCCTCCTCACTTCCGCAATGCTTTCTGCGCTCGCTCATGTCCCTGCGCGGCGGCCAGCGTGAACCAGCGCTTCGCTTCGACGTCGGAGCGCGGGACGCCGACACCTCGCGCGTACATGTCGCCCAACCGGTACTGCGCCTCGGCGTATCCCTGATCGGCGGCCTTGCGGAACCAGTCGACAGCGAGCTTGTCATCGTGCACGACGATATCGCCCGCTGCGTGCAGAGAGCCGATCTTCGTCTGCGCGCGCGGATACCCGAGCTCCGCGGCCCGCGTGAACAGTGCGAGCGCCTCGCTCTCGTTCTTCTTGACGCCGTCCCCACGCTCGAGCGCCTGGGCGAGCGCGTACATCGCATCGAGCTGTTGCTGATCGGCCGCTCGACGAAGCCATGTGATGCCCGTCTTCTCGTTCTTCTTGATGCCCGTGCCGGAGGTCAGCATGGAGCCGAGTCGGAACTGCGCGACAGCATCGCCGCCGTCAGCCGCCTTGGCGTACCACTGCGCGGCGACGGGCGCGTTAGGGTTCACGCCCAGTCCGCGTTCGTAGATCGTTCCAACCGTGCGCTGAGCGACGACGCTTCCGCGTTTCGCTTCGTCCTCGCACGCGACGAGGGCCCGCGACCATTCGAGCCGGGCGAACAGCGATCCGCAGGAGACCGCGGTGATGTCGGTCAGGTTCGGCGATTTCGACGAGTCGGCGCGCTGCGCCACGGCAACGGAGACGGGCGGCGACGAGTCGATCCGCGGTGTGTAAGACGTGGGCTGGCTCGCGGGTGGCTTGACGGAGCGCGCCGGAGGGGTCGTCGTTCGGCGTGAGGGCGTTGCGATCGATCCGCCGGCTTCCGTCACGCGGATCAACTGCGGCGTCCAGACGAGATTCTGCTTCGGACGTACGGTCACTTCCTGCCTGGCGTCGCTGTAACCAGGTGCGCGGAGCTCGAACGTATGAGTACCGGGTGTGACACGAAACGTGCGTCCGGACACCGGTGCGCCGTCCACGCGAACGTTGCTTCCTGCGGGGAGACGCCCGCCCACCTGCACTTCGGCGGAGTCGACGACGATTATCGTGCTCGCGATCGGTGGTGCGGAGTCGATGGGGATCTGGGTGTCCGTGGATCCTTCGGGCGACGTGCGTGCGATCGCGAGCCAGATGAGGGCAACCACGGCGATGACACCGGACCCGATGGCGATCGCCTGGTCCCGGTTTGGACGCCATGGCCGTGTGGTCGTGATCCCGGTCGCCTTGATGGGATCGGCTGGTGCGGTTTGCCGTGGCGCCGGAGGCGTCACGGGCACGGGGCTCATGGGCCGCGCCACGACGGTTTCCGCGGCCTGGGCCGGTGTCGGGACGGTGGCCTTCTTTGGTACTGCGTCACCGCCCACGCCGAGCGCGGCGGCGAGAGCCGGCTTGAGTATCCCGGTGACGCCGATGTTATAGCGCTCGGTCCCATGCTGACCTTCCGGCTCTCGCTGAACACGGAGGGCGACGAGCTTTCCGGTTGCAAGCTCGCGCGCGAAGTACACGGTCCCGCCGCCTTCGGTGCGTTCCATCTGTCCGATCACGTCGTACCGGCCGCGCGCTGCGGCTCGCACGTCGCGAAGGAGATGGTCAGCGGCGCCTGGCGAATCGCCCGGCGCGATACCGGCGAGATCCACGCCGCAATGGCGGCAGTACCGGCCCCACCCGCCTAACGCCCTGCCACACCGGGGGCAATTGCTGTCGGGCGCGGGAACATTGGCGTCGAGTGTCCGAACGATGTCGAACCAGTAGTCCTCGCCGCCGACAGTCTTCGAACCGGTGGGCGTGAGCTGAAGTGCGACGAGGTGTCCTGATGTGATCTCGCGCGCGAGATACACGATGCGGCCGCCGGTGCCGCGTCCGAGCTCACCGAACAGCTCGAACTGTCCGGCGAGCGACGACTGCAGCGTACGCAGCAGCCGGTCCGCGGGCGAGAGGTCGGTGCGCGGGTCGGCGGCGACCGTCACGCGTGTCGGGGCGGTGTCCTGCTTCATCAATTCCTCCTCGGGGCGCGCGCGACTGACTCCAGCAGGGCCGAAGTGCCGCGACGACGCGTCATTTCCAGTACTGCGCGATGTAATCCCGCTGGTTCGCTCGCCGGTTGCCCTGGCCGATGAAGCACATCTGCGAGTGTTGCTGGGCATGCTCCCAGATCCTTTCCGCATCGGCCTTGGTGTCGGCCAGCAGCAGCCGGCGGGGGGGATCGGCAAGGCTGAAGCCCTGGGTTCCGTTCTCGATGACGCGAAGCGCCGAGCGCGTGTATGGGAAGCACTGCTCGCCATCGATCGCGATGGAGGCGCCGGTGGGCTCGAGCCAGTACTCGATCAGGTAAAGGTTCTTGTTAGGCCGCTTGCTCGTGCGACCGAGATAGCAGTGTTTCTTGAAAGCGCGCGCCAGCGAGAGGCCGCGTCGGGCGTCGCTTTCGGTGTCGAGCGTGAGGACAGGGTTCGCGGGGTCGGTCGCGACGGCGAACCCCTCGTTGTTGTCGAGCTTGTGCACCTTGAGCGAACCCGGGTCGTACACCGTACAGTCGCCATCGCCGCCGCCGCCGCTGGTGGCGGCGTCGCCGCCCGCCGCCACGCGAGCAGGCGGAGCGAGCACGGTCACGGTTGCGGATGCGAACTTCTCGCCGATGCGCGCGGTGATCGTCGCCAGCCCACTGTCCTTCGCGACGACCCGGCCGTCACCGCCGACGGTTGCGACGAGCGGATCGCTCGATTCCCAGCGAGGCGTTCGCTGGATGCGCTTGCCGGCTGCGTCGCGCGCGGTTGCGCGAAGCGAGCGTGACTGACCACGGCTCAGCACGAACTGTTGGGGATCGAGAGTCACGGACTCGGCTTGGCCCGCGACCACCTCGATCTCCGCCGATTCCGAGACGCGCCCGTGAGAGACGACGAGCACGGTCTTGCCAGGCTTGCGGCCTTGCACGACGCCGCTGTCGGACACGACGGCGATGCTCGTGTCACGCGTCCTCCACAGCACCGACTGGTCGGGGAGCAACTCACCCTTCTTGTTCGTGACCGCGGCCACGACGCGTTCCGCTCCGGCCTCTTCGATCTGCACCACTGCGGGCGTGAGCCGCAGCGCGACCGTGTTGCGATCCCTGATCGCGAGCAGGGCACCGACGGCGACGAGGGCGAGCACTGGCGGTGCCCAGGTGGGAACGACGGCACGCCTAACGAGCTGGCCCGTCGCCACCGCCGGGGCGACCGCCGCGGGCGGGCTGCCACCCGGGAGTGCAACTGGCCCCGCGCGCAGCGTGAACGTCCGTGTGTCGGGGCCCCCGAACCAGCGCAGTTTCCCGCGCACTCGGACGCGGACGTCGGCCGACTGGCCGTTGTCGAGCTGGAGCTGCGGGTCGTCGACGAAGTCGAAGCGCAGCGACTGCTCGTCGTCACTCCCACCGAACACGAATCGCGCCGGTGCGTTGCCGCCATTGTGCGCGTGGAGCGTGAACATCGATCGGCGCCATGTCGTCGCTCGGGCGGGCGTGAGCGACAGGGATGGTGCCGCGAACGGCAACACCGTCCACTCGCTGGTCGCCGTCGTGAATTCGCTCGGGTCGCGCAGCGAATGCGCACGTACCGTGGCGGTATACGTGCCCGCTCGATTCTCCGGAGCCTTTGGCACACGCACCGTGATGCCGACGGTGGTGCGCTCCTGCGGGTTGAGTTGGGGCGGGTCACGCGGGATCTGGATCCACGATGCCGGGACGCCTTCGATCGTGAGAGGGAAGTGCTCGGTGGTCTTGCCGGCGTTCAGGAGTGTCACGCGCAAGACGACCGGCTGATCTGGCACGAGCACCAACGTCGTTCGGTCGAGAACGATCTGAATGCGCTTGGATCGCGACGCGGGCCTCGCGACCTTGTCGGCCGCGCCGCGCGCGTCTTTCTGCCCCAGGTCAGCCGGTAGCGTCGGGCCGGCGTCCAGATCTGGCCCGTGTCCCTTGACGTGTACTCGCCCGCGGGGATCCGCAGGCACGTTCGCTGGCGTGGGCGGAGCCGCTGGTGCTTTCTCGCCCTCTTCGCCGCGCCACACGATCTTGCGCTCGGGTTTCTCGCGTCCTCGTTCGGCGGGCGGCGGCGAGCCAGCGGCACCGGGGTCACCGAGGTGCACGTGGATCCGTGGGCGCGGTGCGACCACGGGTCCGGCCATCTGCCGCAGCTCCGCCGCAACCTCCTCTGCCGACTGGAATCGCTGGTCCGGCGCCTTCGCGAGGCAACGCAGGATCAGCGACTCGAGCGCGGCCGGGATCTCCGGCGCGACCGAACGCGGGGGAGGCGGCGGCGTCGTGACGTGCTTCTCGAAGGCCTCCGCCAGCGTGTCGATCTTGAATGGCGGCAGCCCGGTGGCCGCCTCGTACAGAACCACACCTAACGAATACAGGTCGCTCCGGTGATCGGTGCCAACGCCCTTGATCTGCTCCGGGGACATGTAGCGCGGTGAGCCTGGCGATCGGCTGCCGACGACCGTGACGCCGGTGTCGACGAGCTGCGTCAGGCCCCAGTCCACCACGGCCACGCTCTCCGCGACCCCGGCAGAGTCTCGCGTGCCGAGGAGCACGTTCTCGGGCTTGAGATCGCGATGGAGCACGCCACGCCCGTGCGCGTACGCCAGCACTTCCGCAACCTGCCTCAGGTAGTCGATACGACGCGACAGGGGCAGCTCCGCACGGCGTTCCAGCAGCGTGCGCAGCGAGCCGTTCTCGACGAGCGCCATGCGGATGAAGTACTGGCCGTCGCTCTCACCAATCTCCTCGACCGGGATCGCGTATGGGTGGGAGAGCCGGCTCGCGCCGGCGACGCGCGCGAACCGCTCCGCGAACGCTCGCTCTCGCGTCAATTCGGCGTGCACGACCTTGATCGCCGCGACGCGCCCGCTCGGGTGCTTCGCGCGGAACACCGTGCCGACCGCGCCGGCGCCGATCTGCGAATCGAGCAGGTACCCGCCGATGCGGCGATTGAGAAGACTGACCATCAGGACGTCTCCAGCACGTAGCCAACGTGAGCCGGCTTGTGCGCGCGGATGAGGTCCTCGATCACCTCGGCTCGCACACCGCTGCCGGGAGGGATCGCGACCCGCACGCGAATGACGAACGGAGTGCCTGCGTCCTCGGTGATCACCGGCGTGAGGCCCGTCGAGACCTCGATCATCCGCGACATCGCGTAGGCCGTCCCGCGCCACCGAAACAGCTCCATCGCTTCGGCCAGCAGGCTTCGCCGCCGGTCTTCGGGCCAGTGCGGGTCCAGCGTGATGTCGAGCCATGCCCCGAGCCACGGGAGCAGCTCGGCCGGGCACGTCCGCGGATCGAAGTACATCGCGATGTGATCCTGACGCTGCTCGAGCGGCTCCCAGAGCGCCTCGAAGACGAGGAGCATGCGGGCGAGGAAGTCCTGGTTCCGCCGCAGCGGCTCGCCATCGCTCCGCTGGAGTACCTCGCCGGTGGTGCGGCGGAGTGGCTCGCCTAACGCGTGTGCCACGTCGAGCGCGCTATCGTCGAAGAGCGACGGGAGGTAGCGGAGGTATTGACTCCGCAGCGTCGGCGGCAGCGGCACCGGGAAGCGCGGCCGGGCAGGGACCGGCGGCAGGATGTCGTCGATCGTGAGATTCGACACCGGCGAGGGCGACACGGCCCGGCCGGAGGACACGGGCTCGGCACTCGCTGCCGCGGTGGTCACGACCGGTGGTGCCACGACGGTCGCCGGGGCCGCCGCGATGTACGTGAGGTCGTACGGTCCAATGCGGATGACCATGCCGTCCTCGAGCTTGAACGGCTGGTCGGCAAGGATCGTCGTTCCGGCCACCGACGTCCCGCCGCTGCTTCCGAGGTCGACGACGGTCACGGCGTGGGCGTCTCCCTCGAGCCGGACCTCCGCGTGTTGACGCGAGACGCTCGGGTCGGGCAGGACGAGCCCGTTTTCCGGCAGTCGACCGATGCGCAATGGCTGGTTGCCGATCGTCACCGTCTGGATGACGGTGCCGTCGAGCGACACGACGAGCGTCGGGCCGTCGCCGCGCGCCGGGACGAGACGATGCTCAGCGTCGATTAATCCGATGGACATCGGAGCAGATGAGACCGTGGGGCGGAAGCGTTAGGCGCGTCGGTGCGGGCTGGGCCGCGGCGGCGGTGGCCGCATCGCGCGTCGAGACATGGAGCTCCTCGACGTAGTCGATGCCGGGGACGCGCTGGAGAAGCGCGTACAGCTCGGATACGTGGAGGTCCCGTCCAAAGGGCCAGCCCTTGCCATCGGGCCCGCCGACGAACGGGTTCAGGTACTGGTACAGCGCGGCTTCGGCGGCGCGCCGCGTTTCGACGTAGAACGCCGGGTCGCTGCGATCCGCGATGCGGACCGTCGCGTCGATCGAGACCCACACGTATTGCGGCGCAACCACGTCGAGGCGGGTCGTGAGCAGACGTCGTTCGTTGAGAAACGATCCGACCGCCTGCCTGAGCTCCGCCGACAGCGCGAGCCGCTCCGGAGCGATCGCACCGTTCGACGAATCGACCTGCGGCAACACCGCGACCACGACTTCACCGGGCCGAGGCTGGCCGGGCGCTCCGGGCTGCGCGAGCGGCATGACGCACCGCGCGCGCTCGACGCCTGGCACCTGACCGGCGAGCGTCTCGAAATCGTCGGCGGTGACCGCGCGCGTGCGGGTTCGAAGCCGCTGCGGAGCCCGCAGCTTGGCGTCCTCGATGGTCTGCGCGTCCCGACCGCCGATCGCCGCCGCGCGGTTCGTCACACGCGCGATATACGGAATCGATGTCTTGAGCACCGACAGCGTGCCGCGCGGTACGTTGCCGGCGGCGCCGCCCCCGTTCTGGTAGCGCGAGAAGCGAAGCCGGCTCCCCTTCGCCGGAACGGCGCCGAAACGGTACACGGTCCCGTCGGGCTGCAGCAGCGCGGGGCCTAACGTCAAGGTCCCGTCGATGCTGTCGAGCGTGTAGTGCCGATCTTCGGGCGTCGAATCGGCGAAGTCTGCGACCTCGGTCCACCGCTCGACGCGATCGCCGGGTGTGTGAACGGTCAGATAGTCGCGAGTCTTGTCGCGCGCGAGCAATGGCGTGAAGCGGAGCGCGAACGTTTGCCCCGGCGTGCCGTCGCTCGAGCCGACCTCCTCGTTGAGGATCGTGGCCGCGTTCCGCGCCTGCGTCGTCCCGCCGCGCGACTCGATGCGCAGCCGGGAGATCTCCGGCGACACGTGATACTGACCCTGGCTGGGCCGCGGCTCGATGACCCGGCAGCGGAGCCAGTAGGCCGACACGTCTCGACGCGTCACGAGCGACATCGCCGGCACGTGTAACAGGACTTCGCCCGACCAGTTGAACCCGCCGGTCCCGTCCTTCTCGACGTCGCACTTGACCCAGCGAGCGGCGCCGCCCTGCCACACCTCCCACTGGATGGGCGGATCGTTAGGGTCGATCCCTGCCCCCTTCGCGCGGTCGCATTCCATGAGCAGCGCGAGGATGTGGTGGCTCAGGTCGCCCTTGAACGCGAGGTAGAACGCGTCGCCGGGAGCCGGGTCGGGGGAAAACACGCAGATGCTGTGCTCGGGGAGGTCGATCTGGGACAGATCGTGTTCCGCCCACTGTTCGTCGGCGCCGCGATCGATATCGCGCGTGAAGGCTCCGGCGAGCTCCGGCACGCGAATGATGAAATCGCGCTCGGTCGTGAACACGATCGCCGAGATCGCCTCCGTTCGAACGCTCGCGACTTCCGTGTTCTCGGCGATCGTGACGGGGCCCGGCTGTGCGGCGGAGAGGTAGAACGTGATCGGCACGCGTGCCGCACGGGGCGGATCGAGGCGGACGCCGATCATCTCGAGGAACTTCACGTACATCCGGTCGGGGACCTGGTTGACGCGGTACAGCAGCAGGTCCGTCATCCACGCGAACAACTCGATCAGCGTGACGCCCGGATCGCTCACGTTATGATCGGTCCACTCCGGGCAGAACTGGGGGATGAGGCTCTTTGCCTCATCGACGATGTCCTGGAAGTGGCGGTCGTCCAGCGTGACGGTGGGGAGCGGCATTGATACGGCCCGTGACGAAAGGGACTACTCTCCGGGGATGCGATAGAACGGGAACACGAGCGAGCGCCGGTCGTGCGTGGCCTTGATCTCGTACTCGATCTCGATGTCGAGCCGCTCGGGCGTCGAGCTTTCCGTCCGAGGCACGATGTCGAGGACACGGATCCGCGGCTCCCACATGGCCAGCGCTTCCGACACGTAGTAACAGGCGAGGCCGACCGTCGTCGCGTCGTTAGGTGCGAAGATCAGCGTGTGGATCTGACAGCCGAACTCGGGGCGCATCACGCGCTCGCCCTTCGGGGTCAGGAGGATGATGCGAATGGCTTCGGCGATGTCGCGCTCCCGCGATGACAGCGCGATGCCGCCGCTGTCATCGGTCTGAACGGGGAAGCTCCAACCCGAGCCCAGAAAATCCGTCGCGGGCCGGGTCATCCGACGAGCACCGAGCTGGTGGCGACGACCGTACCGTTCGGGAGGTCGGCGGGGTCGTTGCAGGTGAGCGCCGTGTCGCCCGCGCGCGCCACGGGCTTGCCGTTGATCATGACGCGTGAGCTGCCCATGATGATGGTCGCCGAGTTCGACGGCGGCTTCTGAAATGGTCCGCCCTGGGGGATGTGGGGTGGCGTGTTCGTCGCCGTGCTGCCCTGCGTGGCGGCCGGCATGCCCATCACGTTCACGTTAGGGCTCAGACTGCCGTTGATGATCCCGTTGAAGGGATGCGGCAACGGTGT
>DASUGD010000084.1:0-2050 GCA_036274195.1 Gemmatimonadaceae bacterium
GACAGCCAGACTGCGGGCCGACGATCCAGGTGCCGATCACGGAGACGAAATCGGCGGATGGCGAAGATCTGCGCTTGACCTCACCGCCACTACATAGTCGTGGGACCAGGTCCATCGCACGCTCGCACCGGCGCGGGGCAATGCCTCAGCGCCGCGAACACCAGTCGCTCGACGGTGGCGTCCGCCGGCAGCTCGGCCGCCGCGCGCTCGACGGCGGCGTGCGCGATCGCGCGGTCCCAGCCGAGGTTGATGAGGCCCGACCGCGCCTCGCTCACGGCGCCGGCAGATTCCGCCGCTCCCACGTGGGAGGTCGACGGCGTCGGCTTCATCGCGGCCTTGACGATCGCCTCGGCATCCGCGCCGGGCGGGAGCTTCGCGGTGCTCGATCAATGAAAGGGCGGCACCGCGCTCCATGCGTGGCACGCCGGGTCGCGACGAGACGGTGGGGCGGGCGGGGCGCCGGGTCGCAGCCTCGCGACGCGGCGGCGCCGAGGGCGCCGATCGTCGACGGACCCGCTCTGCCGCACCCAAGAACGGATGTAGTGGCGGCCCGAACGAACGCACCGCGTCGAGCGAACAGAGGACAGGCGGCTGCCTCCGCGGCTTACGAGGTCACCGAGAATCGGGCCTCAACTGGAAACGCGCTCGAGGCGCACACCGAGGAGGACAGCCGTGAATCATGTTGCCATCGATCTGGGAGGGAAGGAATCGCAGATCTGCATCCGGAGGCCGGATGGGACGATCGTCGAGGAGAGTCGGACGCCGACACGGAGGCTGCCGGCGCTGATGGCGAAGTGGGAACGGTGTCGGGTGATCCTGGAGACCTGCGCCGAGGCGTTCCACATCGCCGACTCGGCGAAGCTGTCGGGCCACGAAGTGCGGGTCGTCCCGGCGACGCTGGTAAAGACCCTCGGCGTTGGAGCGCGCTGCGTGAAGACGGATCGGCGGGATGCGCAGGTGCTCAGCGAGGTGTCATGCCGGATCGATCTGCCCTCGGTGCACGTCCCGACGACGCTGGCCCGGGAGCTGAAGTCGCTCTGCGGAGCGCGGGAGACGCTCGTCGAGACGAGGACCAAGTTGATCAACAACGTTCGAGGATGGCTGAGGACACAGCTGTGGCGCGTGAAGAAGGGAGCGACAGCGTCGTTCGCGGCGCGGGTCCGTGGGCATGCCCAGATGCTGCAGGTGCCGTTGCCGGAGCACGTCGAGCGCCAGCTCGTGGTGATCGAGACGGTGAACGCGCAGATCAGGCTGTCGGACGCGCAGGTGTCGCGGATTGCTGGCGACCATCCGATCTGTCGGCTGCTCATGACCGCACCGGGCGTCGGGCCCGTGACGGCGGTCCGCTTCGTCGCGGCCCTCGACGACGTGACGAGGTTCTCGTCGGCGCACCAGCTGGAATCGTACCTGGGCCTGACACCGGGCGAGCACTCGAGCTCGGAGAGCAACCGCAAGACCGGCATCACGAAAGCCGGGCCGCGGGAGCTCCGACGTGTGCTGGTGCAGGCAGCGTGGACGGTACTCCGCTCGAGCCCGGACGATCCGATGACCGTCTGGGCGATGAACATCGCAGCTCGCCGCGGGAAGTTCATCGCGGTGGTCGCTCTGGCGAGAAAGCTCGCCGGGATCTTATTCGCGATGTGGCGCGACGGAACACCGTATCGACGGTTGCGCACGGCGCGACCGACGGAGCCGATCACGGAGTAGCCCGGCTCCATACGTACCCGGGTCAAGGCTGTCCAAAGGCGGCGATCGCGAGTCCCACGTTCAGGCGTACCGACCTCGTCGGCGCCGACCTGGTTCCCACGAATGCGGCACCGCCGATGGACTCCGCTACTGCGCCGACGAGCGCGAATAGTCGAGTACGACAGCCCGACACCCTTTGTTCCGGACAGCCAGACTGCGGGCCGACGATCCAGGTGCCGATCACGGAGACGAAATCGGCGGATGGCGAAGATCTGCGCTTGACCTCACCGCCACTACATAGTCGTGGGACGGGCGCCGGCGTGCGTGCGAGTCGCGCGCGCTAGTCGTGCGGCGCGAAGCGGTA
>DASUGD010000085.1:0-8515 GCA_036274195.1 Gemmatimonadaceae bacterium
GGCATGGACGGCGAACGCCCGCTTCGGCTGGCTCAATACCGCCGGCACCGGCCTCTTCGTTGTGTTCAACGAAGGTCAGGTTGCCGACGGGTTCTTCGACTGGGTGCACCCGCAATCGCGCTCGTTCATCGTGAAATACACACACCAATTCGGCACGAGCTAACGCTGTCCGAGCGGAGCGCCGCAGGCGGAGCGATGTCATTCCGAGCGGAGCGCCGAACAGCCGCTCGGGGACGCTCCGGACTCGCGCGAATTGAACCGCGGAGGGCGCGGAGGGCGCAGAGGCCGCGGCGGCCCCGAGAGGCCGGCCCCACAGACAAAAGGGGTGGTCGGATGCGGGGAGGCCTCGGAGGCGTCGGATTGCTCCTCGGCCCTCACGTCTCCCCTCGTAACGAGCCGGGGATTAGGAAATGACGAACTCGGGACGCAGGGGCTTCCTGAGGTCGTTGAACAAAGAAAATGATGAGAGCCCGGCCGTGCCGTCGGAGCCGTCGCCGCGCGCGGAGCCAATCTGCGAGCATCGGCGCAATCGCTGTTCGAAATCCGCGTTAGGTCTTGCCGTTCCCCCACCGTCCCGGCCGCGATGCCGGCGTGGCGGTCAAACGTGTCGGGATGACCGCGATTCCTCGCCGCGATCGTAACGACCACCCACCGCCTGCCTTGGGATTGCCACCGTCTGCCGCGCGCGGCCATGCCTCCGCCGTGGGTTAGTTGCCGGTGAATCACTGCCGCGCCTAGCGTCCACGCCCCGCGTCGCGCGGAACCGACGCGTGTGCGACCAACCCAACGGCGAGGTGCTCATGTATCGACCGAACTTCCCGGCGCTCGCGTTAGCCGCCTTCAGCGTCCTGACACTCGCCGCATGCGGCGAGCAACGAGCCCCAACCGAAGTGAGTCGTTCGCCGAACCCGACGGTTGCGCTGAGCAGGGAGGACCAACACGCCGGGGGGATCGTCGCGCACGACAACTGCGACCCGGCATCGTTCAACGCCGCCTTGGGGGACCCGGATGCGTGCGTCAAGCACGGGCACGAGACGTTCGGCCAGTTCATTGCCGAACTCCAGTCGACCGGCGCCGCGCGCGACTGGCGCTTCACGCCCGATCAGATCACCGGCCGATTCGGCGTCGGTCTTCTCGGCAACAACGTCGGCGGTGAGGAGCATACGTTCACGCCGGTCCACGCCTTCGGCGGCGGGTTCGTGGACGTCCTCAACGGAATCCTCAATCTCCAGCCGGTACCGGAATGTCTTGCGCTCGAGGAAGACGACGTTGTTCCGTCCGGCGGGAAATACCTCATCGAGGCCGACGAGCTGGAGGAGGTTACCGACGCGAGCGGCATCGCCCGCGTGCAGTGCTGCATCCACCCCTGGATGCGAACCGAGGTTCGCATGAAGGGCTAGGTGGTATGGCGCCGGTACCCGACGTGCGCGTGGGGCGGACAGGTGTCCGCCCCATTTCTTTCGGCGCTACTTCGCCGGCGAGATCGTAAACTGCGTCATCATGCCGTGCATGAAATGTGGCTTCCCGTCCTTCGCATCAGGCACGAAGCACACGAGACCGTATTCGCCCGGGGCGAGATCGACGGTGATGATGTTCTCCTCGCCCCGCGCCATCGGCGTCGTTCCACCGATCGGCGCACCCGGAGGCGGGCCCTCCATCTTCTCCATCCACGCGAGCACGTCCGCCGTCTTCTTCCCCGGCTGGAGCCTCACAAGGACCACCTCGTGGGGCTGCCCTGCCGTGTTCTTCACGCGGATGGTCTGGCGGCCAGCCTGGAGTGGCTGAGAGAGCTGGAACGCATAGTCGAACAACGTCATCGTCGAGTTCACGCGCATGGTGGCGTTCGACGTGTTCGAGATCGCCGGCACGACGATGATCTCCTTCGCCATCCCCTTCATGACGTGCGCTTTGCCGTCGCTCGACGGAATGACGCAGATCATTGCGTAGCGGCCAGCTACGAGACGCAGGATCGCGTTCGATTCGCCGCCAGGCCCCGGCGTGTTCGGGCCGCCCGCCTCGTGCGCCCAGGCGGGCAGTGGAGCGTCCGGCCGCATGGCGGCGAACAGGTCTGCCATCGTCTTTCCGGCATCCAGCCGGATCAGCATCGCGTGATGCATCTCCGTGCCTCGATTCAGCAGACGAAGCTCGGTGAGCCCGGCCGGAATGGTGTCCGGCGCGGCGAACGCATAGTCGCTCGCCGTGACCGTCACGGTCCGAATACCGTCCCGCCGGACGATTACCGCGTTTGCGGAGCTCGCTGACGCCGGGCGCGCAATCGCGCTGTGGTCGGCGTGAGACACCTGCCCACCAGCCGTGGCGGCAGCAGCGATCAGTGAAGCGATAGCGATCGAATACTTCATGGCAGAATTGGGGTCAGAGTCGAATTTCATCGTTTGAACGGAGGCGCGTAGCGGGAAGCTGCGGCCGAATCGGCGCGCTTCGCCGGACGGAATCGTATGCAACGGGTGCGAGCGGCACATGAGTCGAATGACCCGGGGCGACGCGTGAGAGGATTCGGCAGAGCCGCACGTTTATCCGTGCATGGAAGCCGGTCCTGACGACCGTTGACTCGTCGCTCTGGGCCGCGAGGCGACGTTTGCCCGCGAGCCCTGCACCATTTTGGAGCAGTCATGTCCCTCGCTTACGACGCACCCGGGGTTGGCTCGGGCTCCGACGCTCGCCACCTCGAGGCCCTGGAGCGCGCCATTTCGGTGGCGCTTTCGCCGCTCGAATTTCCAAACGCCACCGAATGGGGCGACGCGCTAACTGCCGCCCTCTGCGCTCTGGCTGACGCGCCGGCCGGCGCCATCCTCCTTCCCGAGCCGACACCGCGCTGGCGAGCCGTCAGCCGGATCGCGAACGCGGTCGGTCACGAGGCCGAATGGGGCCTGCACGAGGAGGCCACCGAACGGCTTCAGCAGCTCGGTGCCGAAGACCTCGTGCTCTGGGTACGTGATGATCTCGCGGCGGGCACCGCACGCTCTGGCAATCCCTCGCCGACTGGGACCCTTGGTCTTCGCGTGCGCATCCCGAGCGGCGCCGTCGCCGCGGTCTGTGTTCACCGTGACCTCGAGCTCGGACCGGCACCGTACCATCTCATGGCCGCGATGCGTGCGATCGCGCCTGCGTTCCGCGCCGGCATCGCCGCGTGGATCGGCTCGATCGCGTCGAGGCACAACGTGGTCCGCATGCTCGACTCGCTCTCGGACCCTGCCATGCTGTTCGATGGCTCCGGTCAGCTTCTGCACGCCAACCCGGCGCTCGACCGTCTCGTGGGCTCGGCGGATGCGGCGCGCCTGCGGAGCGAGGCGCAGTGCATGGCATGGACGGTCGGCGCATCCGCGCGACGGCGATCGCAGGCGAAGCCCGCTTCGAGTCGCTCGACTATCGAGGCGGCTCCCGACGGTCGCGTTGAGCGCATGGTCCGCATCGGCGCGACGGTCTATCATCTTCGCGGCTCCGCCGTTGGCCAGGAGCTGCTGGGCGCGGAGCCCGCGGTGCTCGTCACGATGTCCGCGTCGGCAACCGAGCCCCTCAGCGACAACGTGCTCCACGAGCAGTTCGGCCTGACGACGCGCGAGATTCAGGTCGCGCGGCTGATTGCGGAAGGCCTGTCGAACAACGAGATCGCCGACCGCCTCGGCGTCCGCTTCTTCACGGCGCGGAACCACGTCGAGCGAACGCTGGCCAAGTTGCAGGTAACGAGCCGCCACCGCGTCGGTCCGCTGCTGCGCAACGAGCTGCCGACCGACACCCGTTCCGGCCGCGCGTCGGCAGCCTAACGAGGCCGACGCCCTCGCGGGCGCCTGCCTCGTTAGGCATGCATGTCGGCCACCTTCTACTCGGACGCCACCTTCTCCTTCGGCTGGCCCGCGTTCTTCACGTACAGATCGAGCCACGCCGTCCAGCGCGCCCACTGGTCGAGAATCGTCTCCTTCGTCGCCGGACCGTGGTCCTCGTACGGATACATGTACAGCGACGCGACTTTGCCGAGCCCCTGCAGCGCGTGCATCATGCGGATCGAGCTGATCGGGTCCGTGCCGACGTTCTGGTCCTCGATCGAGTGGTACATGAGCAGCGCGCCCGACAGCTTGTCGGCCTTGAAGAACGGCGACATGTCGACATACGTCTTCTGCCCTTCCCAGAAGTCGCGGCGCTCGAACTGGAACCCGTTAGGCGTGAGCGAGCGGTTGTACATCCCGTCGCCCGCTATCCCGGCCTTGAAGAACGGCGTGTTCACCATCGCGTTCACGGTGCTGAATGCGCCGTAGCTGTGGCCGCCGATGCCCACACGGCTCCGGTCGATGAAGCCCTGCCTGTCCAGCTCATCGAGCACGGCGGTCAGGTTCGCGACGAGATCGTTCACGTAGTTGTCGTTCATCCTGCCGTTCGCGCCGATGATCGGGGGATCGAAGTTCGCCACGGCGTACCCCTGCGTGACGAGATACTCGATCGTCCGCGGGCCCGCCTGCGGGAACTGATTGATGTTGTTCGCGCGCTGCGTGCGATCGTAGCCGCCCTGGTCCGTGAACTCGAACGGATAGAACCAGAACATGGCCGGGAGACGCGTGCCCGGCCGGTAGTCCGACGGGAGCGTCAGGTTCACCATGAAGTGGTGGCCATCCGCGCGAGTGACCGGGATGCGCTTCCTCACGGCCGCCGTGAACTCCGGCGTGTAGTCCTTGTTGTTCGTGAGCTTCGTGTACTGGCCGGACGCGCCGTCGCGCAGATACGAGTCGGGCACCTGCGTCCGCGACTCGCGCGAGACGACGAATCTGGAGAAGTCATCGTCCAGCGCCGCGGTCACTGTCTCGTACATGTCGGCCTGGCCCTCGAACACGCGCGACTTCTGGCCTGTCTTGATCTCGACCTTATCCACGAACCCGTGCGGGGCCGAATCCTGCCAGGTCTTGAAGTACCGGGTGCCCTCGAGGAACGCATACTTCCCGTCCGAGGACAGCTGGGCGACCTGGCCGCCGTTGCGCCCCCGTTTCGCCACGATGGTGCCGGGGTTCTGATAGAAGGTCAGCGAATCGGCTCCGTTCCCGCCCCGACCGCCGCCACCGAACCCGCGGGTCGCCGTAACCGTCGCGTTGAGGCCACGCACGCGCCAGATCGTGTACTTCTTCCCCGGCTCATCGAAGTAGACCGCGTACACGTGACCGGTGCCGTTCGCGTTTTCAGCCGCAAATACAGCCTTGCCATCGTCCGTGAACAGCACGCCGCCAATGCGGTTGTCGCTCTCGAGCAAGACTTTCTTCGACGACGCGTCGAACGGCGGCGTCCACTGGTACAGATGATCCTTCCGCCGCGCGCGCCCCTGACCGGGCTGGCCGCTGGAGTCGGTCGTGTCAGCGGCCGCGCCCGCACCGCGGGCCGGCGCCGGATCCTGCTGCAGGAAGTAAATCCCCTGCCCGTTAGGCATCCAGGCCACGTTGCGCGGCAGGCTGTCGTTCGCGCCCGCGCCAACCGGCCCGAAGAAGTCGTCATCCGGGCTCGCCACTTCGCGCAGCGGACGAGTCGCGACCACAGTCACCGTCTTGCCGTCGGTATCCCAGATCTGATCCGATGTCCCGAACGAGTTGTACTGCACGATGTAGGAGAACGGCTTCTGCATGAGCGTGACGTGGAAGTACTTCCCGTCCGGTGACGCGTCGACGGCCGAGATCATCGCCGGCGCACCGATCTTCCTCACCGCGCCGTTCGACACGGCGATCGTCGCGAGCTGGCCGGTGACGTAGTACTCCATCAGCTCCTTCTCGAACGGATCGCGGAGGAGGCTCGCGAAGTTGCGCGTCTTCTCCTTCTTCTCGTCCGTCAGGCGGACGAGCGGGCCGGGCTCGATGGCCGGCCGTTTGGGCTCTGCCTTCCGCGCGTCCGGAATCAGCACCGTCACGAGCTGGGTTCCATCCGCCGTCCAGTCGACCGTCGTTACCAGCGTCGCGAGCAATGCGCGCGGTGATAGCTGTCGCGACTTGCCGCTGGCGACGTCGGCGACGTAGAGACGCGAGGCATCATCGAAGTTCGCGATGTAGGCGATCTTCGATCCGTCGGGCGACCACTGCGGGCTGCTCACGCTCGCGCCGTTCGGCGTCTCGATCGTGTGAGATTTCCCGGTGCTCGCATCGATGATCTCCAGACCACTCGACCCGCGCGTCGTCAGGACCCGCGCGCGATTCGCCTTGAAGTCGACCTGGAGCCCGGCGAAGTAATAGTGCGGTTTGCCGAACGTCTGCACGCTCGGCATTCCATCGCTCTGGAGCTTGAGGAAAAACTTCCGGTTCGGGCTCTGGTTGTTGAGCGTCACGTTGTTCTCGCGCGGCGCCGTGACGAGCCGCTCGATCGCCGCGGGCGGCTTCACGTACGTCTCGGCCGCCAGCCGCTCTTTCGGCGGAAGCTCTTCCTTGCCGTTGTTGTCGGCGCCGTTCTGTTGCGCTCGCGCGCCCGGCGCGACCGCGATCGCGAGGGCGGTCGAGAGCCCGAGCGCTCGCGTGGACATGCGACGGAACGAAAAGGCCATGGACACTCCAAGGATGGGTTGGGGCGCCTGCGCGGGAGAAATCGCAGGATTCTCTCGTGCCATACGCACAACCTGCCGGAAACGCGGCACGCCGGCAAACCCTGTGTGGCATTGGCTTGCGCACAGGAAGCCGCTCGGCACACCCTACGGCGCGCTCGACGCGCCCTCGCGCGACTCCTTCCCGGCGGACCCGTCGTTATGAAATCGCTGTCGTTGTTTCGCTCCCTGGCCGCAATCTCGACGCTCCTCGTCTCGGCTCACATTGCGCCCGCTCAGTCGCCGTCGACACCGCTGCCCGGAACCGGCGTCGTCGCATCGCGGCGCGGTGTTGTCGTGTCCGTTTCCGGCATCGCGTCAGATGTCGGCGCATCGATCCTCGCGCGCGGCGGCAACGCGGTGGACGCCGCCGTGGCCACGGCCTTCGCCCTTGCCGTCACCCATCCGAGCGCCGGGAACCTCGGCGGCGGTGGATTCATGATCGTGCGCACGGCAGACGGGAAGGCGACCTCGTTCGACTACCGCGAGCGCGCCCCCGCCGCGTCGACTCCGACGATGTATCTCGAGGCCGACGGCACGATCGACCGGTCGCTCACGCACGCGGGATGGCTCGCTCCGGGCGTACCCGGCACGGTTCGCGGGCTGGCGCTGGCACACCAGAAATTCGGCAAGCTCCCGTGGGCCGACGTCGTCCGCCCCGCGGCCCGACTCGCCGTACAAGGCTTTCCCTTGTCGAAAGACCTGGCGTCGAGCCTCAACTCGGCCGTCGAGAAGCTCATGGCACCATTCCCATCGTCGGTGGCGGCGTACGGGAAGCCGCGCGGTGGGCGATGGGCCGCCAGGGACACCATTCGCCTGCCGGATCTCGGACGCACACTCGAGGCGATCGCCGCGAGTGGCCCGGACGCCTTCTACACCGGCTGGATCGCCGACAGCATCGCGGCGCAGATGAAAGCGAATGGAGGCCTCATCACGAAGGCCGACCTGGCTGCGTACGAAGCGAAGGAGCGGGAGCCGGTTCGCGGGACGTTCAACGGATACGACATCATCGCGATGGGCCCGCCGAGCTCCGGCGGGACCGTGACACTCGAGACGCTGAACATCCTCGAGCACTTCGGCGTCGCGAACATGAATCGCTGGTCTCCCGACTATCTGCAGCTCCGCATCGAGGCGGCTCGCCGCGCGTACGCGGACCGTGCCCGCTGGCTCGGCGACCCGGACTTCGTGTCCGTGCCGGTCGCGCACCTAACGTCGAAGGCGTATGCGGACAGCCTCGCCCGAGGTATCAGGCGCGATCGCGCGTCGAAGAGCGTCGAGATCGGCTCGGACATCGTCACGGTGCACGCGGCCGAGTCGAACGAGACGACACACTTCTCGGTCGTCGACGCTGACGGCAACGCGGTGTCGAACACGTACACGCTCGAGGGTGGCTACGGGTCAGGCGTTGTGATTCGCGGTGCCGGGTTCCTTCTCAACAACGAGATGGGTGACTTCAACAAGAAGCCAGGCGACACGAACATCGGCGGCGACATCGGAACGCCCGCGAATCTGATCGCGCCCGGCAAGCGGATGCTGAGCTCGATGTCACCCACCATCGTGACGCGCGACGGGCGTCTCGTGCTGGTCACGGGCTCCCCCGGTGGCCGCACCATTCCGAACACCGTGATCGACGTGGTCCTGGGTGTGACGGCGTTCGGGGAATCCATTCGTCAGGCGGTCGACGCACCGCGCCTCCACCATCAGTGGCTGCCGGACTCCACGACGATCGAAGCCGGCAAGGTGAGTAGGGCGACGATCTCCGCACTGCGCGCCCGCGGCCAGGTCGTTCGTATCGCGGACGGCAAGCAGGGCGATGCGCACTCGATCTGGGTGGACCCGAAAACCGGCATCGCGTATGGTGCCGCCGACCGCCGCAGCGCGGACTCGAAGGCGAGCGCGCCGCGTTAGTACGCTTCGTCGGGGGTCAGACTCCGTACGGGTCGTTCCAACGCGACGCGT
>DASUGD010000086.1:0-19116 GCA_036274195.1 Gemmatimonadaceae bacterium
TCGTCGCGGCTGAACGGCCGCCCAATGAACGGCTGCACACGAACCACGTCGAAGTAGTCCGCACTGACCGGGAGGATCCGAATGCGCCTGACGTCGTCACCGGTGCCGATGTCGGCGCCGCTTTCGCTGTACAGGAAGAGTGCCGCGACCGACGAGAACGACGCCATGCTCTGCCGGTAGTCGAGGAAGTGCACTGGCGTCACGACGCCACGGTCTTCCTTGCGCCGAACGTCCGTGTAGTAGAGCCTAACGAGTTGGCCTGGCTGCTGGTACGGCAGCGGCTGGAGCAGCACCGCATCCACCGCGCTGTACACCGCGGTGGTGCCCCCGATTCCCACGGCCAGCGTCAGGATGGCGACCGCCGCGAACCCCGGGTTTCGCGCGAGCGTCCGCAGTGCGTACGCCACGTCACGCTGCCCGTCGTGGAGGAGTCGCGTCCCGCGCGCGTCGCGGACGTCGTCTTTCACCCGCTCGACGCCGCCGAGCATGAGGGCGGACTGGCGGCGCGCCTCGGCGGGGCTCAGTCCGCGCCGCTCGAGCTTCTCCGCTTCCATCGCGGCGTGGAACGCCAGCTCCTCGGCCAGCTCATGTTCGTCGCGGCGCCGGAAAAGCACGGACCGTACGCGCTCGGTGATGTCGGTGAAGAGGCTCATGCTCGTCCTCCGTCCGGGACCAGTCGTGCGTTCATGACCCAGTTCACCGCGGCGGATGCTCGAAGCCACGACGCCTGCTCGAGTCCCAGCTGTCGCCGCCCGGCGGCGGTGAGCTCGTAGTACCGCGCGCGGCGACTGTTTTCGGTGACGCGCCACGACGTCGTGAGCCAGCCGCGCCGCTTCATCCGGATGAGCGCCGGGTAGAGCGAGCCCTGCGTGACGAGAAACACGTCGTTCGACATCTGCTGGATGCGCTGCGCGATCCCCCACCCGTGCATCGGTTCGAGGGAGAGGGTCTTGAGCACCATCATCTCGAGGGTGCCCTGCAGCAGCTCGCCCGGTTCGCCGGCCATCGTTCGGTCTCCTTCAGATAATCTGAAGGTAAGACAGGCCGTGCGGCGAAAAGGTTCGTTTGGGGTCAGAGTCGAATTTCATCGAACCCACGCACCCTGGTCCGATTCGTTGCGGGGCGGCCAGAGATCAGCCGCCCAGCATGGTGCGCACGGCCGAGCGGCTCACCTTCCCCGCCGCATTTCGTGGAAGCTCGCCGACGAAGTGAATCGCCTTCGGCGCTTTCACGGATCCGAGCTCGGCCTTCACGAACGCCACGAGATCGGCCGCGCTCACCCCAGAACCGTCCACCACCCGCACGGCGGCATGAACCGCTTCCCCCCACTTCTCATCAGGCACGCCGAACACGCTGCACTCGGCGACGGCGGGGTGTTTCGCGAGCGCGGCTTCGACTTCACCCGGGAAGACCTTGAACCCGCCGGTGTTGATCAGCTCCCGCAGCCGGCCGCGAATGAAGACGTAGCCGCGATCGTCCCTCATCCCGAGATCGCCGGTATGGAGCCAGCCATCGACGATCGTCTGTGCGGTCAGGTCGGGCCGATCGAGGTAGCCGTTCATCAGGAGCGGCCCTCGAACGACGATCTCGCCCGTCTCGCCGTTAGGCAGCAGATCACCCGCCGGCGACATGATCGCCAGCTCGGCCACGGGCGATGGTCGGCCGATGGACGTCAGGTTCTCGTCGTGCTCGAGCTCTCGCGCGCGCATGGCCGTGATGATCTGCGGCGCCTCTACCTGACCGTAGGCCGTCTCGACGACCGACCCGAACACGCGCTGCGCTTGGCGGATCTGCTCCGGGCGCATGGGCGCGGCGGAGTAGATGAGATGGCGCATGCTGCCGTAGTTTCGTGTCGTGACGCTCGGATCCTCGAGCATGCTGTAGATCAGCGTCGGCGGTGCGTACATCGTCGTTACGGCATACTTCTCGATCGCGTCGAGCACCCGAGGGGCTTTCGGCTCCTCGAGCATGACGTGCCGGCCACCCACCGAGAGGACGGGCAGCACGAAGCACGATGCGCCGTGCGTGAGCGGGGCTGCGATGAGGTTGACGTCGCCGGCGTCGAGCTCGAAGCATGCCAGGAGGCCGTCGACCTGGGCGCTCACGCATCGGCGCGACTGGACGACAGGCTTCGGCGTACCGGTGCTTCCGCCACTGAACTTGATGATGTGCGCATCGCGATCATCGCGCGCGATGTGCGTGGGCTGACGGCCACTCCATTCGGCGATGAGTCCTCGCACGCTCGGCAATGTCCCCGGTGTCCCTGTGGTCTTGCCGACGACGATCGGTGCACCGGTGGGCGTGAAGCGATCGAGACACGATTCGTCGGCGACGAACAAGGTCGGCCGGGTGGCACCGATCATCCTATCGAGATCGGCGCGGCTGTTTCTCGGAGCGAGTGGGACCCAGACCTTGCCTGCCGCGTAGGTGGCGAGCAGGGCGATGAGGTGCTCCACGGTGTTGTGCGCACAGATGCCGACGCGGCTGCCCGGCTCGGGGGCGAGCGACTGGAACGCGGCCCCGAGGGCGTGGACGGCGGTGAGGAGTCGGCGATACGAGAATGGCTCACCGGGCCCGGCGATCGCGATCGCGTTAGGCGATCGCTCGACGCGGTTATACAAGTGTTCGATCGGTCGCATCATTCCGGGGGCGCGCTGAAGACGGCAGACTGTAGAGAACCGCAGACGGTAGACGGCAGGGGGGCAGATGGCAGACGGGAGAGGAGCCGGCTCCCTCTGCCCTCTGCAACCTGCCGTCTGCTGTCTGCTGTCTTCGGTTCGCTGCCGTCTGCCGTCTCATGTGGCTCGTTGCGCTAGAAGCGTCCACGCCGAAACGCGCCGCTACAGGTACTTCTCGCGAAGTATCCGCATGTGATGCGCCAGATGCCCCGCCGTGATGTACGCCAGCGCGCGCACCGTGAACGACTTCCCGCTCGCGATCCCGCGCTTCGCCCACGCATCGTCAGGCAGCCCGCGGAAAAACCGCACCGACGACTCTCTGATCGCGCGGAACTCGTCGACCAGGTCACTCAGCGGCCGGTCGTCGAACCGCACCGCCGCCATGGCCACATCCTGATCGAAGCTCGGCAGCTCGCTTCCGAGGCTGCGCGCAAACCACAGCGCGCGGAACACGAACATGCGCTCCGTATCGTTGATGTGTCCGACGACCTCGCGAATACTCCACTTGCCCGGCGCGTACCGGTGCAGCGAGGTGGGTTCCGGGATCGCGCGGAGCGCCGGTAGCACTTCACCGAGCTGCGTCTCGATGATGCGGCGAATGTCCTCGCCTCTAGGAACCTGGTCGATGTACGTGTAGTAGTACTCGGCCGCTTCGGTTCGGTCCAGCAACGTTGTCGTCATCAAGGGGCCTGCTGACTCGTAGGGTGACTTGTGTCCTGCCTGGGCACGTCGCTACATCAACACAATGAGCTCTCCGATTCTCGGGCTGCATCACGTCACGGCAACGGTCGATGACGCCCAAGCCGATCTCGATTTCAGTGTCGAGACTCTCGGTCTGCGTCTGGTGAAGAAGACCGTGAACTTCGACAACCACCTCGTCTACCACTTCTATTATGGCGACGAGGTCGGCCAACCCGGAACGATCTGGACCACGTTTCCTTACAAGGGACGCGGTGTTCCGGTCGGCACCAAGGGAGCCGGACAGATCACCGTCACGTCTTTCTCGGTTCCGGGCGGCTCGCTCGACACGTGGAAGCGTCGCCTTCGCGAGCGCGGTCACACCGTGACGGATGCCCCGCCACGGTTCGGCGAGGAGTCGATCATCGTTACCGACCCGTCGGGTCTGGTCATCGAGCTCGTCGCGAACGACGCCGATTCGCGTCGTCCGTGGACGGCGGGCGGCGTCGATGCCGGATCCGCGGTGCGCGGCCTCCACAGCGTGTCGCTCGAGGTCCGCGACCCCCGCCGGACCGTGGATTTCATGCGTGAGATGCTGGGGTTCGAGGTGGTGGGCGAGATGGAGGGTCGCATTCGCGTTGCTGTGAACGGCGGCGGCCCCGGGAAGCAGATGGACATCGTCCATGCCAGCGATGCCGCGTGGGCGAAGAACGGCCTCGGCACCGTCCACCACGTCGCGATGGCGATCGGCAGTGACGACGATCAGCTCAGGATCCGCGAGGAGCTGGCCGGGCGGGCGCACGTGACCGATGTTCGTGACCGTCAGTATTTCAAGTCGATCTACTTCCGGGAGCCGGGCGGCGTATTGTTCGAGATCGCCACGATGCGGCCGGGCTTTCCCGTGGACGAGCCGGTTCCGGAGCTCGGGCGCGCGCTCAAGCTGCCACCGTGGGAAGAGCCGCACCGGGCCGAGATCGAAGCGCAGCTGCCTAACGTCCGCTACTGATCGCCAACCCTGCCATGCAGCCACACGCTGGCCAGCCCATCCTGCGCGCCGGGGCCGCGCCCGACGCCGCGCGGGGCGCCATGATCATGATTCATGGGCGCAACGCCGGCCCGGCCAACATCCTGGACCTCGTTCCGGTGCTCGATCGGCCCGAGTTCCTCTACGTCGCCCCGGCGGCCGCAGGCGGTA
The DNA here is from genome assembly GCA_036274195.1 of Gemmatimonadaceae bacterium. GTDB lineage: Bacteria > Gemmatimonadota > Gemmatimonadetes > Gemmatimonadales > Gemmatimonadaceae > JAJKIV01. The sequence continues at coordinate 4,552 of DASUGD010000086.1, forward strand.
CGTGGTACCCGCTCAGCTTCCTGGCGCCGCGCGAGAAGAACGAGCCCGGCATCTCGTCGGGGCTCGCCGTGATCGAGTCGCTGGTCGCCGACCTCATGAAGGTGTTCGCGTCGCGCCAGATCATGCTGCTCGGATTCTCCCAGGGCGCGTGCCTAACGTCCGAGTTCGCGATCCGGCACCCGCGGCGCTACGGCGGCGTGATGGTGTTGAGCGGCGGTCTCATCGGGCCGCCCGGCACGTCGTGGGACGACGTGACCGCGTCGCTCGATGGGACGCCGGTCTTCCTCGGCTGCAGTGACGTCGACCCGCATATCCCGGCCGAGCGCGTGCTCGAGAGCGAGGCGGTCTTCCGGCGGCTTGGCGCGGCGGTGACGCGCAAGCTGTACCCGGGCATGGGCCATACCGTCATCGGCGACGAGATCGAGCAGGTTCAGCGCGTCATGGACGCCGTGCTGCAGTCCTGACATGACACGGGCTCGCATCGTCGTTAGGGCGGCGGCCACCGGTCTCGCCTCGGTGGCGGTCATCGCGGTAGCGCTGGCCGCACGGTGTGATGCGCGGCGGGCCTCCGCCAATACCCGCACGCCGACCGCGGAAGATTCGGTGGAACAGGTCATGTTCGGCGCGCGTACCGTGCTCGTGTCGAACGGGACGCGCCGCGGCGAAGTGTCGGGTGACACGGTATCGACGTACGACGCGGCCACCCGATTCGAGTTCCACGGCGTCCACGCACTGTTCACGAATCCGATGGAGCGGCCACTTTCCACGCTGACGGCGCGGACGGGCACGTACCGCGTGGGGCACGCCCTGTTCGATGCGCACGGCCCGGTCACCATCGTGTCCGACACGTCGAAGCGGCGAATCGACGGAAATTCCGTGCGGTACGACATCGCGCAGAACCGGCTGTCCAGCGATAGCGCGTTCGTGGCGACGGCCGGGACGCGGCGACTGACGGGAGTCGGCTTTACGGCCGATCCGGGCCTGTTCAACGTGAAGTGCCTGCAGTCCTGCATCGGCTCGCTCGGGCAGTAAGGGAGACCACATCCACGACGGAGTTCACCATGCGCCTGGCCGCGTTAGGCTCGACGGCCGCCCTGATCCTCGGCACCACGACGGTCCTCGCGCAGGCTTCTACCGAACCTCCCCGGCAAACGGAAGCCGATGCCTACACCCGCTACGAGCTCCTCGCGCCCGGGTCGGCGAAATTCCGCATCGTCTACGAAGTCACCGCCACCACGCCCGGCGCGCGGTACTACTTCAATCCCATCCGGAAAGGCAGCGTTGCCAGCGACGAGCGCGTGACCGACCGCGCGACCGGCGCGCCGCTCGTGTTCGACGTCGTGAACGGCGCCGTCGCGAAGGCCGGCGGCGTGCGCGGCGCCGACTCGACGCAGGAATACATCCGCGTCACGCTCGCCCGACCGGTCCCGCCCGATGGCGGCGAGGGCCGCGTACTCATCGACAAGACCTACGAGGACGCCAAGAGCTACTACCTCGAGGGCGACACCCTCGTGTTCAACCGGCCACTCGGCATCAAGCGCAATGCGGTCGTCCTGCCTGACGGGTACGAGCTCGTCGCGTGCAACTACCCCTCGCAGGTGCTCCAGGAACCGGACGGCCGCATCAAGGTCTCGTTCTGGAACGCCACGCCCGCGGAGGCGCCGCTCGTGCTCCGGGCGCGAAAGGCGGCAGCCGTCGCGGCGAAACCATCGAGCGTTCCGCCCAATCGCCTGGAGGAACGCGCGCACCAGAACCGCGAGATCGTCTACTTCCTCCAGCAGCCCGAGTCCCACGCGTTCGGCCTTTACCACGATTACACGGAGTCGCGGCCGGGCACGAGCACTTACCTGAACGTCGTTCGCGCGGGCAGCAGGGTCTCGAAGCCTTCCGCGCGCAACCTCGACACGGGCGAGATGCTGACCCATGACGTGCTCGTAGGCGATGCGATCACGCGAGCGAAGCTCGACGTCGATAGTGTCAAGCCGTCGACCGAGGTCGTCGTGTTCCGTTTCCCAGCCGTGAAGGCGGGCCAGTCGATTCGCCTTCGCATGTTCGAGACGTATACCGACAGCGTCCGCTATAGGCTCGTTGGAAATGAGCTCGTGTGGGATCGCGGGTTCGGTCGCCCTGCAAACGCGGTCGTGCTTCCCGCAGGATGGGTGCTGACGAACAGCTCGATCCCTGCCACGGTGAGCACGCTGCCCGACGGACGCGTCAGACTCGACTTCATCAACCCACGGCCCGACGAGATCCAGGTGCTCATCACCGCACGACGTCGCTGAACGAACCTCGAACACACGCGATGCCAACACGTCGTTCGTACCTGGCCGTCATCGCAGTTGCCGCAGGGCTCCTGTGGGTGCACCGGAGCCAGCAGCCGCCGTGCGACGTCTTCTGCCACGCCCGCCTCGCCGCCCGGGCCGAGTCCGCCGGGAACGCGGCCGAGTATGCAGCGCACATCCGAGCCGCCGTCGGGCTCGCGCCGAGCCACCCGGGCGTCGTCTACGCGATGGCGCGAGCGTTCGCGCTCACGGGCGCGGCCGATTCGGCCGTCGCCTGGCTCGATCGCCTCGGGCGTATGGGCGATACTCGCGACCCGAACACGGACTCGGTGTTTCGATCCATCCGAGCACGACCCGGATACGCCGACGCTCGCAACCGCCTCCTCGCGAACCGCTTGCCCATTCTCGATGGCAAAGTCGCCTTCGAGATCGCCGACCCGGATTTCCTCCCCGAAGGTATTGCCTACGACAGTGCCCAGGGGCGGTTCCTCATGGGAAGCCTCGTGCATGGGGTGGTCGCCGCGTTCGCGCCTAACGGCACATCCGCGACGATCGTTCCGCACGCGCCGGGCATGCTTCGCGTCGTGGGTGTGCATGTGGACGCGCCACGCAACCGGCTGTGGTTCGCCACGTGGGCACCGGATTCGACGGCACGCGTCGATTCCACCGCCGAACGCCCAAGTGTCACGCGACTCTTTCTGGCGGAGCTCGGGTCGGGACGCATCGTGAAATCGTGGGTGCCGGACGCCGGTCGGCCCGGTCATCTGCTCAACGACTTCGTCGTGACGGAGGACGGAACGCTCTTCATCACCGACACCGACGAGGGATCGATCTTTCGCCTCGTGTCGCCGCAGGACACGCTCGAGCGGTTCCTGCGACCAGATCCGGTGCGGTACTCCGCAGCGAACGGCATAACGAGTGCCCCGGACGGTCGCGTGCTGTACGTCGCGTTTCTGCAGGGAATCGCGCGCGTGGACGTCGAATCGAAGTCGATCTCGCTCGTGCCGGCACCGGACACGGTGAGCACCGCGTCGATCGATGGACTTTACTGGTATCGCGGCTCGCTCATGGGCGTGCAGGGCGTCCCGTCGATCGAGCGCGTTGTCCGATACTCGCTCTCGACCGATGGACGGAGCATCACGGCCGGCGCCGTACTCGAGCGTGGGCGCCCCGTGGTCGTGCAACCCACGACGGGGACATTGGTGGGTTCACGCTTCTACTACATCGCGAACAGCCAGTATGGCCGGCTGGACAACAACTCGAGCAGGTTCTCGCCGCAAGCCGGCCCGCCGGTCCGCACCGCCGTTCGAGTCATCGAGCTTCGGCCGTGAGGGCATGGGGCCCCGCGGCGAGCAGGTCGGGACGGAGACACGCCGCATTCCCGAGGTAGACCGGCGTTAGGCGCCGGCCGTCGACGACGTTCACGTGCAGCAGCACCCGGAGGCATCGCTCGAGCATCCCGTCCGTCTCGAGCTCGGCCACGCACATGAGGGGAACATCGGTCCAGCCAAGGGCGCGCGCGGACGTCGCCGGGTTGCGACGGCGAACGTCGGGCGTGGCGGAGAAGATCGCGCTCACGAGATCCTGGCAATCGATGCCGTTCGCCTCGACGAGCCGGTCGAGCAGCTCGTGGACCGCGTCGTCGATCGCCGCGGGCGTATCGGCTTCGACGGTGATCGCGCCGCGGACCCCCTTGAGCCGCGGCTGGGTAGAGGTGGGGTGCTCCAGGCGAGACGTCACCATCGCCACCCATCCTTCGCCTTCACGACGACGAACCGTGTGGTATTGTCGGGATTGTCCTGCACGCCCTCCGTGATGACGACGAGGCCGTAGAGCTCCGCGACGCTCGAGCCGGCGATCACCGCGAGCGAGGTGGCCTCGGTAGGCGCGTAGGGCGAAAACCAGGGCGTCGAGGTCTGGCGGGCCGCCTCGAGCCGCACCCGCCTGCCTAACGACGCGAGCTCCCGGGCCGCGCCCGCGGTATCGTGCGCCACGCAGGGCTGCAGCGTCTCACGAGTCGCGAACAGCCGCTGGCACTGCGCCAGCGCAGTCGGGTGGCTGCCGACGTACCGGATGCTGGTGAGCGACGCGCCCGGTAACCCGAGCAGGCAATGCACGACGGGCACCGTCAGCTCCGTGACCGTCTCGAGACGCGACGCATGATGCGCCAGCAGCGCCGACGTGCCCTGAATCTCTCCGATCGTCGAATTCCACACCGGCATGACCGCGTAATCCACCCGCCCGCGACCGAGCAGTCCGATCGCTTCGGCGAACGTCGGCGCTGCCACCGCCGTCGCCGCGCCGCGCCACTCCCGCGCGATGGCCATCTCGCTATAGGCGCCGGGCTCGCCCTGATACGCCACGTGCGGATGCGTGGCGACTCGCATCTCGATCATGCTCATGCGCATACCCGAAGAGCGGATGGCGAGCCGTTCTCCTCGAACGCACGGAGCGGGACGGAGACCGGGATCTCGAGCGTACGCCCGCACGTCGCGGCCAGCACGGCGATCGTTCGCATCATGCCGGCGAACGCGTCGAACGTGAGCGACTGCGCGCCATCGGAGAGCGCGTTCGCGGGATCGGGGTGCACTTCGACGATCAATCCGTCCGCCCCCACGGCGACCGCGGCGGCCGCCAGCGCCGGAACGAGATCCGCCCGCCCCGCCGCGTGACTCGGATCCACGATCACGGGGAGATGCGTCTCCTGCTTCAGAACGGGAATCGCAGAGATGTCGAGCGTGTTGCGCGTGGAAGTCTCGAACGTGCGAATGCCGCGCTCGCAGAGTATCACCTGCGTATTGCCCTGCGCCATCACGTGCTCCGCCGCGAGCAGGAGCTCGTGCACGGTAGCCGAGAAGCCGCGCTTGAGCAGCACCGGCGTCCTGCGTTCGCCCACGGCGGCGAGCAGCGAGAAGTTCTGCATGTTGCGCGCGCCGATCTGGATGACGTCGGCGACCGCATCCACGAGATCGATGTCGCGCGCATCCATGAGCTCCGTCACGACTGGCAGTCCGCTGACGTCGCGCGCTTCGGCCAGCATCTCGAGCGCGGCGCTGCCGAGCCCGCGAAACGCGTAGGGCGACGTCCGCGGCTTGAATGCGCCGCCGCGCAGAAATCGCGCGCCGGATGCGCGAACCGACGCGGCGGAGGAGAGCAGCATGTCGCGCCCCTCGACGGAACACGGCCCCGCGATGACCGCGAACGCCGGACCGCCGATCATCTCCCCGGCGACGTGGACGGCAGTCGCTGGCTGGGTCGGCGTGGATCGGGCGGTAAGTCGGTTGTCCGGCATCGCGTGGCTCCTCGTTCCAAGGCAAAGGGTCGGAAACAAAAAGAGCCCCCGAGATTCTCGGGAGCTCGTAGCAGGCTGTTGCGGTGACCAGCGTCTATTTCGTGCGCGCGCGCCTGTAGCTCCCGGAGGGTGTCCAGTAGCTAAAGTAGTAATAGAAGGCGGCGGCGCGGTTCGACATGGTCCCGCAACCTTAACGACTCTGCCGGCCCGCGCGCAAGGGCGTGCTGCGTGGTCGGACCGTACGATGCGCATTGCGAGTCCAGAGGAAACGGACGCGAGATGCCGTTTGACGTGCTCCAACCGCAGCACATGGCGCACAATCTGCGACCCAGAGTCGTCATGAGTCACACGTCAGGCGATTTCCTCATGACGAGACTCATCGCGTGGGGAGTCCGCCGCATCTTCGGGTATCCGGGCGACGGGATCAACGGTCTCGTCGCCGCGATCGACCGCACCGACGGCAAGCTGGAATTCATCCAGGTCCGCCATGAAGAGCAGGCCGCGTTCATGGCAACGGCGCACGCGAAATACACCGGCAACCCCGGCGTCTGTCTCGCGACGTCCGGGCCGGGCGCCATCCATCTGCTGAACGGCTTGTACGACGCCAAGCTCGATCATCAGCCCGTTGTGGCAATCGTTGGCCAGGCGTCGACGATGGCGATCGGCGGCAGCTACCAGCAGGAAGTCGACCTCAACGTGCTGTTCAAGGACGTCGCCAGCGAGTACTGCGCGACGGTCGTGAGCCCGGTGGCGCTTCGACACGTCGTGGACCGCGCCGTCCGGATCGCGCTCACCACGCGATCGGTCACGTGCGTCATCGTCCCGAAAGACGTGGCCGAGATGGATGCGGTAACGGAGCCACCGCACCGGCACAACACGGTCCACACCGGCATCGGCTTTACCTACCCTCGCGTCATCCCGAACGACCGCGACCTGCGTCGCGCGGCGGATGTGCTGAACGAGGGGAAGCGCGTGGCCATGCTCGTGGGCGCCGGCGGCGTCAACGCCACCGACGAGCTCATCGCCGTGGCCGACACGCTCGGCGCCGGCTGCGCGAAGGCCTTGTTAGGCAAGGCCGTGCTCCCGGACGACCTTCCATGGGTCACCGGCACGATCGGCCTGCTCGGCACGCGGCCGAGCGATGACCTCATGCGCGAGTGCGACACGCTACTCATGGTAGGCTCGACATTCCCGTATGGGGAGTTCCTGCCAAAGGAAGGAAAGGCGCGCGGCGTACAGATCGATATCGACGGCAAGCAGCTGAGTCTGCGGTACGCGATGGAAGTCAACCTCACCGGCGACGCGGCCGCGACGCTCGCCGCGCTTCTCCCGTTGCTGGAGTACAAGACGGATCGCTCGTGGCGCGATCAGATCGCGGCGAACCGCGACGAGTGGCGACGCGTCGATGAAAGCCGAGCTCGCGTGAGCGCTCACCCGATCAACCCGGAGCTGGTGTTCACCGAGCTGTCGCCGCGCCTCCCGGACAACTGCATCCTGAGCGGCGACGCGGGAACCGCCACGAACTGGCTCGCGCGGCATCTCGTCATGCGTCGCGGGATGAAGTTCGCGCTGTCGGGCGGACTCGCGACGATGGGGCCGGCGGTGCCGTACGCGATCGCCGCGAAATTCGCCTATCCCGATCGCGTCGCGATCGCCATGACCGGCGATGGCGCCATGCAGATGAATGGCATCAACGAGCTGATCACCGTGGCGAAGTACTGGAAGCGATGGCGCGACCCGCGAATCATCTTCCTCGTGCTCAACAATCGCGATCTCAACCAGGTGTCGTGGGAGATGCGCGTGGAGAGCGGCGACCCGAGGTTCCCGGCGTCACAGGATCTGCCCGACTTTCCGTACGCCCGGTATGCCGAGCTGCTCGGCTTCAAGGGGATTCGTGTCGATCGTCCCGAGCAGATCGGCCCGGCGTGGGATGCCGCGCTCGCCGCCGATCGCCCCGTGGTGTACGAGGCGTGCACCGACCCGGACGTGTCGATCCTTCCGCCGCACATCAGCTTCGAGCAGGCGAAGAACTTCATGAGCGCGCTGATCAAGGGCGACCCGGACGCGAGCGGGATCCTCGTGGAGTCGACGAAGACCGTCGCCGCGGGAGCGTTCCCGCGCGCCGAGGCCGACGACGAGTAGCAGCGGGATGCGGATGTCGTCGGACGCCGTGCCGGTGGAGTCGCTGCGAGTCTCCGCGTACCGCATTCCAACCGACGTGCCGCGCGAGTCCGACGGAACGCTCGAGTGGACCGCAACGACGCTCGTCCTCGTCGAAGCGCAGGCAGGTGGCGTACACGCGCTCGGGTACACGTATGCCGACACGGCCACGGCAACGCTCATCCGCGACCTGCTCGCGGGTGTCGTCTGCGGCCGCAACGTGATGGCCAACGGCGCGATCTGGGCGGCGCTGGTGGCGTCCATTCGGAATCTCGGCCGGTCGGGCGTCACGGCGATGGCCATTTCCGCGGTGGACGTCGCCCTCTGGGATCTGAAGGCACGATTGCTCGAGCTGCCGCTCGTCACCTTGTTAGGCGCCGTACGCCATGCGGTCCCGGTGTACGGCAGCGGCGGGTTCACGTCGTATTCCACCGCGGAGCTCGAGCGTCAGCTCGCGGCGTGGGTTGGCGACGGCATTGCGCGGGTCAAGATGAAAGTCGGGCGCGATCCGGACGCCGACGTGCGGCGCGTCGGGGCAGCACGCAGCGTCATCGGCCCCGACGTCGAGCTGTTCGTGGACGCGAACGGCGCGTACAGCCCCAGGCTCGCGATGTCGCAGGCGGAGCGGTTCGCGGAATCCCGCGTCACGTGGTTCGAGGAACCGGTCTACCATCGCGACCTGGGCGGCATGCGGTTCTGCCGCGAGCACGCGCCGCCCGGCATGGACATCTCCGTCGGCGAATACGGCTACGCGCCCGCCGATTTCACCCGCATCCTCGAGGCCGGCGCCGTGGATGTCCTCCAGGCCGACGCATCGCGCTGTGAGGGAATCACCGGTCTCATGGTGGTCGATGGGCTGTGCGAGGCGAAGATGACGCCGCTGTCGACGCATTGCGCCCCGGCGCTCCACGCCCATGTCGCCTGCGCGGCCAAGCGCGTGCGCCACATCGAGTACTTCCACGATCATGCCCGGATCGAGCGCCTGCTGTTCGATGGCGCGCTCGCTCCCGTCGACGGCGCACTTCGCCCGGACCTGACGCGCCCCGGGCTCGGGCTGGAATTCCGCCACGCGGACGCCGCGGCGTACTCGGTGTGAGTGACCGTGCATAACGAGCGGCGCATCTCGCCGCCCCGCGCCAACGCGGTCAGTGGCAAGGCCATCGGTGTCGACACCGCCGGACTGGCCGCGGCGCTGCGCGCGCGCGTGCGCGGCGAGGTGCGGTTCACCGATGGCGACCGCGCGCTCTACTCCACCGACGCGTCGAACTATCGGCAGATCCCGGTCGGCGTGGTGATCCCGCGCGATGCCGAGGACGTGGTGGTCGCGGTGGGGGTATGCCGCGAATTCGAGGCGCCGATCGTCGCACGCGGAGGCGCCACCGACCTCGCCGGCGCGACGTGCAATGCGGCCGTCGTGCTGGACATGAGCAAGTACATGAACCACGTGGTCTCGATCGACTGGGACAATGCCGTCGCGTACGTCGAGCCCGGCACCGTGCTCGACGACCTCCGCCACCAGGCGGAGGAGCGCCACCTGACCTTCGGCCCCGACCCCGCGACGCACAACCGCAACACGTTAGGCGGCATGATCGGCAACAACTCCTGCGGCATGCACGCGCAGATGGCCGGCAAGGTCGAGGAGAACACTGAGGCGCTCGAGATCCTGACCTACGGCGGCCTCCGCATGTGGGTCGGCCCGACGACCGAGCAGGAGCTCGCGTCCATCATCGCCCGGGGCGGGCGCCAGGGCGACATCTACGCGAAGCTCAAGTCCATCCGCGATCGGTACGGCGAGCAGATCCGGCGGCGCTTCCCGCACATTCCACGACTCGTCTCCGGCTACCCGCTCCATCAGCTGCTCCCGGAGCACGGCTTCAACGTCGCGCGCGCGCTCGTCGGCACGGAGAACACGTGCGTGACGGTGCTGCAGGCGAAGCTCCGCCTCGTCCACAGCCCGCCGTTCCGCACGCTCGTCGTGTTCGGGTTCGCCAACATCTTCACCGCCGCCGATCACGTCGCGTTCTGCAACGCGCACTCGCCCATCGCACTCGAGGGGATCGACGCGAGCCTGTTCACGTACATGCACGACAAGGGCATGTCCGCGGCGGGCCGGGCGATGCTGCCTAACGGCAACGCCTGGCTCATCGTCGAGTTCGGTGGGGAGTCGCGCGAGGAGGCGGACGAGAACGCGCGGAAGCTCATGGACGCGTTCCGCGCCGCGAAGGCGTCGCCGAGCATGAAGCTGTTCGACGACACCGACGAAGAGCACCGGCTGTGGCAGATCCGCGAGTCGGGGCTCGGGTCCACGTCCAAGATCCCGCACGAGCCCGACTTCTACCCCGGATGGGAAGACTCGGCGGTGTCGCCGAGCGACGTCGGTCGCTACCTCCGCGGCCTGCACAAGCTGTTCGACAAGTACGGCTACACCGCGTCGCTGTACGGGCACTTCGGACAGGGCTGCGTCCACTGCAGCATCGACTTCGACCTCTACTCGGCCGAAGGGATCGCGCGGTGGAAGGCGTTCCTCGACGAGGCCGCGCATCTCGTCACGTCGTACGGCGGCTCGCTCTCGGGCGAGCATGGCGACGGACAGGCGCGCGGCGCGCTCCTGCCGATCATGTTTGGCGACGAGATCGTACAGGCGTTCCGCGAGTTCAAGGCAGCGTGGGACCCGGAGGGGAAGATGAACCCCGGCAAGGTCATCGACGCGTATCCGGTCGACGAGAACCTGCGCTGGGGCCCGCAGTATCACCCGTGGGAGCCGCCCACTCACTTCTCCTTCACCGACGACGACGGCAGCTTCGCACACGCGGCGAACCGCTGCGTAGGAACGGGCAAGTGCCGGAAACACGACGCCGGTACCATGTGCCCGAGCTACATGGCCACGCGCGAGGAACGCCACTCGACGCGCGGACGAGCGCGGCTCCTGTTCGAGATGCTCGAGGGAAATCCGCTGCGCGACGGCTGGCGCGACCACGCCGTGAAGGACGCGCTCGACCTCTGCCTCGCGTGCAAGGCATGTCGGGGCGAGTGCCCCGTGAACGTCGACATGGCGACGTACAAGGCAGAGTTCCTGTCGCACTACTACGACCGTCACGTGCGGCCCGCGTCCGCTTACGCGTTCGGTCTCATGTACTGGTGGGCTCGTGCCGCGTCCCGCGCGCCGCGCCTGGCGAACTTCGTCACGCAGACGCCCGGGTTCCGCGACGTCGCGAAGGCAATCGTGAACATGGCGCCCGCCCGCCGCATTCCACGCTTCGCGCCCGAGACGTTCCGCACGTGGTTCGCACGGCGCGGGCCGCGCAACATCGGGAAGCCACGTGTCATCCTCTGGGCGGACACCTGGAACGACCACTTCCATCCGGCGACCGCCCAGGCAGCGACAGCGGTGCTGGAAGCGGCGGGATGTCAGGTGACGATTCCCCCGATATCGCTCTGCTGCGGCCGGCCGCTCTACGACTACGGGATGCTCGGGCTGGCGAAGCGGCTGCTCCTGAAGATTCTCCATACGCTGCGCAGCGAAATTCAGCGCGGCGTCTATGTGGTGGGGCTCGAGCCAAGTTGCGTTTCGGTTTTCCGCGACGAGCTCGTGAACCTCGTGCCGAACGACCAGGATGCGAAGCGGCTCAAGGCGCAGACATTCCTGCTCTCGGAGTTCCTCGCGCACAAGGCGCCGGCGTTCGACCCGCCTCGGTTGGCGGCCAAGGCAGTCGTTCACGGGCATTGCCATCAGAAGTCCATCCTGGGTTTCGACGACGAGAAGGCCGTGCTCGACAGGCTCGGTCTGCAATACCGCGTGCTGGACTCCGGGTGTTGCGGGATGGCCGGCGCGTTCGGCTTCGAGCGTGGCGAGCATTACGACGTGTCGATCGCGTGTGGTGAGCGGGTGCTGCTGCCGGCGGTCCGCGCCGCGTCGCGCGACACGCTGATCGTGGCGAACGGGTTCAGCTGCCGCGAGCAGATCGTGCAGACGACGGAGCGCGAGGCGGTGCACCTCGCCCAAGTCATCAAGATGGCGCTGGATCAGCGGGAGGTGCAGGGTGCCTAACGGCAATGGGAACCGGTCTCAGGAGGTCGTCGTCGTCACCGGTGCGTCCGCCGGGCTCGGCCGGGCGATCGTCGAACGGTTCGCGCGGGACGGCGCGGCGATCGGGCTGATCGCGCGCGGGAAGGAACGGCTCCAGCAGGCGAAGGCGAGCGTCGAGTCGCTCGGCGGACGCGCGCTCGTGCTGCCGCTCGATGTCGCGGATGCCGACGCGGTGGAGCGCGCGGCCGAGATGGTCGAGCGCGAGCTCGGGCCGATCGACGTGTGGATCAACAATGCGATGGTCTCCGTGTACTCGCCGATCAAGGACATGCCGGCCGCCGAGTTCCGGCGTGTCACCGAGGTGACGTACCTGGGCTACGTCCACGGCACGCTCGCGGCGCTCAAGCGCATGCTGCCGCGTGACCGCGGCGTCATCATCCAGGTCGGCTCCGCTCTCGCCCACCGCAGCATCCCGCTGCAGTCTGCGTACTGTGCGTCGAAGCACGCGATCATGGGCTTCCACGAGTCGCTGTTGAGCGAGCTGTTGCACGACGGCAGCCACGTGCGGACGACGATGGTGCAGATGCCGGCGATGAATACGCCGCAGTTCGACTGGGCGAAGAGTCGGCTGCCGGGCCAGACGCAGCCGGTGCCGCCGATCTTCCAGCCCGAGGTCGGGGCCGACGCCGTGCACCACGCCGTTCGGCACGACGTGGGGCGCGAGTTCCTGGTGGCGTGGCCGACGGTGAAAGCGGTGGTCGGCGAAAAGTTCGTTCCCGGCTACATCGACCGGCGGCTCGGGCGGAGCGGGTATGCGAGCGAGCAGACTGGCGCGCCAGCCGATCAAGACCGACCGGACAATCTCTGGCAGCCGGCGCCCGGTAATTTCGGCGCGCACGGACGCTTCGACGCGCGATCGAAGGACCAGAGCGTCGAGCTCTGGCTCGCCAAGCGCACGCCCTGGCTCGCGTTGTTAGGCGCGGCGCTGACCGGCGTGATGCTTGGTTCCGTTGGCAGCTCGGCGCGGGCGGCGGCGCCCGATGCGTCGAGCCATGACGCATGATCGACGTTCGGTTCGACGCGACGACTCCGGGAACACCTCTGCCCCACATCTGGGAGTACTCCGTGGGGAGCGGGCACGCGCCGCTCGCGCTGCGCGCGGACTACCAGGCGCAGCTCACGCGCTGCCGCAAGGAGCTCGGGGTACGCCACGTCCGTTTCCACGGCCTGCTCTGCGACGACATGGGCACGCTCGTGTGCGAGCGGAACGAGCGACTGTACTCCTTCGTCAACGCCGACCGGATATGGGACTTCCTCATCGCCATCGGCATGCGGCCCATCGTGGAGTTGAGCTTCATGCCGACCACGCTGGCGTCAGGCAAGGCGACGGTCTTCTCGTATCGCGGCAACGTGACGCCGCCTCGCGACTACACGGACTGGGCAGCGCTCATTGGCGAGCTCGCGCGCCATGGTGTCGAGCGCTATGGCGCCGCCGAGGTGCGGCAGTGGCTGTTCGAGGTCTGGAACGAGCCGAACCTCAGGTCGTTCTGGCGCGGCACTCGCCGCGACTACTTCACGCTCTATCGCCACACGGCCCACGCGCTCAAGGACACCGACGATGGTCTTCGCGTGGGCGGTCCGGCGACCGCGCGGAATGCGTGGATCAAGGAGTTCCTCGACTTCTGCGACGCGAATGATCTGCCAGCCGATTTCGTCAGCACGCATCACTATCCCACCGACGCGTTCGGCCGCCCTGGCGATGACACCGAGAGCCAGCTCGCCGCCAGCACCCGCAGTGTGTTGCGCGACCGCGCGCGTCGCACGCACGAGCGCGCGCGTGGGAGACCGCTGTATTACACGGAATGGAATACGTCGTCGAACTCGCGTGATCCTCTGCACGACGAGCCGTACGCGGCAGCCGTCGTGGTGAAGACCATGCTCGAGGCCACGGGACTCGTTGACGGATACAGCTTCTGGACGTTCAGCGACATCTTCGAGGAGAACTACTTTCCGTGGTCGCCGTTTCACGGCGGCTTCGGGTTGCTCAATCTGTACGGCGTCGCGAAACCATCGTACCGCGCCTTCGAGCTGCTGCACGCGCTCGGCACTGACCTCATCGGCACGTGGAGCGACCAGCATCCCACGGCGGACGCGTGGGCGGTCCGTCAGCCGGACGGCATCACGGTCATGCTCACCAATCACGCGCTGCCGCGGCACCCGATCGAGACGGTGCACGTCCGTGTCAGGCTGGACGGCGGGCCGGCAACCGCCACGACCACCATCGCCCGCATCGACCACGCGCATGCCAACGCGCAGGCGCGATGGGTGGAGATCGGCAAGCCCGCATACCCGAGTCCGTCGCAGGTGGACGACCTGCACGAAGCCTCCCGCGTGGTCGTGGAACCGCTTCCGTCCCGGTACCACGACGACGCCCTCTGGCTGGACCTCTCGATGCCGCCTAACGCCGTAGCCGCCGTCACGATCCACCCGGCGGCCAGCGGCTCGGGCGTGGTCTCCGGCAGTGCATGATCGATCCGGCTCGCGACGCGTGGCTCGATCAGCTTGAGCGGACCGCCGCCACCTACTTTCTGCACGAGGTGGACGCGGACACGGGCCTCGTGCGTGACAACGGTCAGGACGGCGCGCCCGCGACGATCGCCGGGACCGGGTTCGCCCTGACCACGTACGCCGTGGCCGCCGAGCGCGGCTACCTCGCTCGCGAGGACGCGGCAGAGCGCGCGCGACGGGCGCTGCGATTCCTCTGGGACGCACCCCAGGGTGAGGACGGCGACGACACCATGGGC
>DASUGD010000087.1:0-59328 GCA_036274195.1 Gemmatimonadaceae bacterium
AACTGGGAACTGGGAACTGGGAACTGGGAACTGGGAACTGGGAACTGGGAACTGGGAACTGGGAACTGGGAACTGGGAACTGGGAACTGGGAACTGGGAACTGGGAACTGGGAACTGGGAACTGAGGCCCCCCTACCGGGACGACGGCGATTCCTCGCCTCCGCGCCTACGGCGCTGCGCTCGGAATGACATGGTTCCTCGACTCGCCGCCGCCCGCTCGGAATGACGCGCGCCTCAGCCGCCTTTGCGCCGCTGGCGCCTTTTCGTCCGTCGCCCGTCCCCCGTCCCCGGCAGTCGCCAGTCGCCAGTCGCCAGTCGCCAGTTACCTCATTCCCAGCCGTCTCCGCAGAAACCACTCCACACACAGCGCGATGATCACGATCGCGTAGACCCACCCCAGCGAGCGCAGCCTCGGTGCATCGGAGAGGGAGCTACCGCGGCCCACCGCGCCGGAACGGATCGCCCGTCGCGGATAGAGCTCTCGCGACGGATTCACCGCGAGAACCGACTTGCCGCCCGCCGTCTGAACATCGTAGACGCCGGGCAGCAATGGCCGGCTCTCGACGATGTTATCGCCTTCGGTGAAGCGCAGCATCATCGAATCGGCGCGAGCGTCACCACCGCGCCGCGTCAGGACGACCGTTACCACCGAGTCATCGCCGGCGCCGCGCCGCCAGCGCACCGGGTCGCCGGCGTGCACGACCGCATCGGCATTCACCGCCGCGCGAACGTCGGTGCGACCGCCGGAGAGCCAATCGAACAGCCCTCCCCAGAGCGCGCCGAACGTGTCCGACGCCGCACCACCGCGGACACGCCAGCGCCAGAAGCCCGACGCGCCGACGACCACCGTCCGCCGCGCACCCTCCCGCCCCACGATGGCGTTGCGGCGCTCGAAGCGCCGCCCTCGGCGCGTCTCGAGCGCAACCCAATCCCCGGCGGGCACGTCCCCCGCCACGTCGAGCGGGGGAAGGCTGTCCCACGCCGCCGCCGACAACGCCACGGTGACGGGTGACGCGGGCGCCGCGGTCGCGTACCAATCGGCGCTGCCCTCGGGCGGCGGCGCGAATAGCGTCAGCGCGCCTTTCGTCGCGGTGCGCGGCGGGCCGAAGACCGACGTGTCGCCGTGCAGTACGACGAGCGGCGCGTCGCGCACGATCTTCCGGATCTCGGACTCGTTCGCCGGGCCCAGGGAGCCGTCCTGGCGCCACACGCCCGGCGCGATCCGATAGAACCCGCGGGTGGGCAACGCGAGCGCGCCGCGGAGCAGCGCCAGCGCTTCGCGCGCGTCCAGGTCGGGCGACGTCGATACGAGCACGGCCCCGGCGGCGGGCGACACCTCGAGCACCGTCGTTAGGGTATCGTTTCGCGCCTCCGCGTCGCCGGACGTCGCGACGATCGCGCGGACGAGGCTCGCGCCGGCAACGTTAGGCACCCGGGCGCGGGCGGTAACCGTGCGATCGGCCAACGGCGCAAGCGGCTGCACGGGCACTTGGGCCACACGCAGGTCACCAATGACCAGGGAAACCGTTCCGGCCCCCGCGCCCCCGCGGCCGCTCGAGATCTGGATGCGGAACTCGGCCGTGTCGTTGCCGACCGCGGCGCGCGGCGCCTCGATGTCGGCCACCGCGGCATCCTGTCCGCCATATCCGTCCACCACGATCACGCGGGAGCCGGCAGGGACCGTCGCTAGCGCGTCGGCGTCATCGACCTCGCCGTCAGTGACAAGCTGGAGCGGCCGCCCCGATGACAGTGCTCGCTCGACGAGCGGCCGCAGTCGCGTCGCCGCGTCGGTCGGCTTCTCGGGCACGGCGCCGGCGCGTACCGAATCCCCGGCGAGAAAGAGCGTGTCGGTCGCGACCGAACGGACGCGCGCGCGTGCGTTGTGCCAGGCGAGCGTATCGCCACCGCGCAACCAGCTCTGTGAGACATCGAGGGCAACGATTGGCGGAACCGGGCGCGGCAAGCCGGCAACGGCGTCGAGGAGGAGCGCGATCAGCAGCGTGAGCGCCAGCGCACGCAGCAGCGCCACGAGGAGCGTCGGGCCCAGGGCCGCGCCTCGCCACCGATATGAAAGGAGGGCGAGGAGAACCCCGCCCACCACAGCTGCCATCCAGATCGTCATGCGGACAATCTATCGCCGCGACCGTGGTCGAGCGGTCTGGCAACCCACGCGCGCTACGGTCTGGCTGCGAGGCGAGCGGAAGCGGCATCGCGCTGCAGAAGCGCAATGAGCTCGCCCCGCTCGCGCGCGAACGTGTCACGCTCGGACGCGGGCAACGGCTCTCCGCCCTTCATCGCGAGCGCAACCCGGGGGTTTCGCTGCACGCCACCGACGAGGACCTCGAAGTGGAGGTGCGGCGCAGTGGCGAGCCCGGTCATGCCGACGAACCCGATGGTCTGACCGATCTCGACCCGCGCTCCCCGACGCGTGGCCTTCGCAAACGCTCGAAGGTGCCCGTAGCGCGTGACGAAGCCATTGCGGTGGCGGACTTCGATCGCGTTCCCGTATCCCCCCTTGCGACCGGCGAAGATCACGACCCCGTCACCAACCGAGCGCACTGGCGTTCCCTGCGCGGCGGCGTAGTCCGTTCCCGCATGCTGCCGCCAGATGCCGAGGATCGGGTGCTTGCGCATGCCGAACACGCTGGAGATGCGGCGGAACTGTAGCGGGGCTCGAAGAAATGCGGCGCGCATCGATCGGCCATCCTGATCGAAGTATCCAATGCGGGCATCACTCCGCTGGTGGCGAATCGCCTGCAGCTCCGAGCCGCCAACGGTGAACGTCGCGGCGAGAATGGAGCCGAGGCGCACAGCACCCTGCGGTCCTCGCCGGCGTTCCACGAGTACCCGAAACACGTCGTTGGGCTGGAGATCCCGACTCATGTCCACGCGATACTCGTAGATGTCGGCGAGTGCCCACGCGAGCTCGGCGCGATTCGCCGCGGGGAGGTCGCTCTTTGCCGCGTCGAGGGCGTCGTAGAGCGTCGACGTGATCGACCCGCCAAGGGCGATGGTATCGGTCGTCCAGGGAAGCGTCTCTTCGGTACTCACCCAACCGGAGTCGGATCGCCGCATCGTCAGGATGTGGTCGACGGCGAGCTCGAAAACGAGCTCGGAAGGGATGGAGTCCGACTCGAGCGTACGAGAAACGAGCGTGAGACCGGCAGGCACTCGACGCTCGTCGAGCGGCGTTGCGGATTCGAGCACGCGCGCGAGATTCCGGCCGACAATGGCCGCACGCCCGAGGAGTGCGGTGAGCGTCTCGCCGCGTGCGAGGGTGTCGTGTCGCTCGTGCCACACGGGCGCAGCCGCGGCAGCGACTGGACTCGGTGCGGGCTCGACTACGGATGCCGCCGGCTTGGGATCGGGAAGGCGCGGCGTGAATGCGACGGCGATTGCGCCGAGAACGAGGACGACGCCGTACGTAACGACGCGCGCGAGGACCGTGCTCCTCGCGCGCGCTGTGTTCGTTTTCCGGGACCGAGCGCCATCTCCCGCAGTACCGTCGTCGCTCAATCCATCTGTCTCCGAATGAACGTCGGGATCTCCATGTCGCTGAGATCCTGCTCCACGCGCTCGGCGGACGCGGCCGGCGTCGGCCGGCGCGCACTGATATCGGTGCTGGCGGCGGCCCGCGGCGGCGGAACGGTGTTGAGCCGCTGGATGGTGGGCGTACGCTGTGCGTGAAGCGGAATGACGGGCGCGCCCTTGGACGCCGCCGACTCGATGACCGGCGCGACGATCGGCGCCGCCTTGTCGAACCCGGTGGCGATCACCGTGACGCGAATCTCGCCCTGCATCGCCGGCTCGTGCACCGCGCCGAAGATGATCTCCGCTTCGTCGCCGACGGCGTCGTGAATGATCTCGTTGATCTGGTGGACCTCACCAAGCGTTAGGTCCGCCCCGCCCGTGATGTTCACGAGAACGCCCATGGCCCCCGCGATCGACACGTTGTCGAGCAGCGGGCTCGAGATCGCCTGCTGCGCGGCTTCCATCGCGCGGTTGTCGCCACGGCCGATGCCGGTGCCCATGAGCGCCGAGCCACCGTTGGACATGACGGTGCGCACGTCGGCGAAGTCGACGTTCACGAGGCCGGTGACGCTGATCAGCGAGGAGATGCCCTGCGTGGCGTGGAGCAGAACCTCGTCGGCTTTCTTGAGCGCGTCCTGAAACGGAATGCCCTTGCCCACCACGGCAAGCAGTCGCTCGTTGGGCACGATGATCATCGTGTCCACGTGGCGCCGCATGTCACCGATGCCCTGCTCGGCCTGCCGCATCCGCTTGCGCCCCTCGAAGAGGAACGGCCGGGTGACGATGCCGACGGTGAGGGCGCCCGCTTCCTTCGCGAGCTCGGCGATCACGGGAGCGGCGCCGGTGCCGGTGCCGCCGCCCATGCCGCACGTGATGAAGACGAGATCGGCGCCGTGCATGCAGCGACCAACCTCATCGCGATTTTCTTCGATGGCCTGGCGACCGATCTCGGGTCGCGCGCCAGCGCCGAGCCCGCGCGTCAGCTTCTTCCCGATCTGAATCTTGACGTCGGACTTTGAGCTGAGCAGTGCCTGCGCGTCGGTGTTCACCGAGATGAACTCGACGCCCTCGAGGCGCTCCTCGATCATGCGGTTGACGGCGTTCCCGCCGCCACCGCCCACGCCCACCACCTTCATGCGGGCGTTCTGTGTTGCGCTCTCCTCGAACTCGAAGATCATTGCGAGCGAAACTCCACTACGGCAAGGATGAACGGATGACCCGCGGGATCACTGAGAGAAACTGCAACGACGAGGCGTTGTAGCGGGGAGCTGCGCAGCGCGCGACCGCAGCACGAACGGCGAGAAGTGCGGGTCCAATATAACGCGATTTGCCCTCCTGGCTACGGTGCATGACGAGTCACGGTGCGAAAGATTACAGACTTTCTGTGTCGCGTTTTCCACAGTGAAATCGGCCGCGAAATTTTTTTGACATCCACGACTGAAACACGAGGACGCACGTAGTCGCATCGAACGACTAACGACCGAAGAGAACACGTCGCGTCGCGCGAAGAACGGACGCAACGCCGAGTGCCATGCTCTCATCCTCCACGTGCACGCTGCCAGGTGTTGCGGGTGCACCGATGCATCGACGCCACCATTCACGTTAGGAATGGTGGCGTCAGATGCGCGTCTCCTGATGAGCGTGAGACGCAGCTAATTCGAATCAGTCAGCTGATGGCTGATAGCAGCCGGCTCCCGCCAGGATCTCAAAAGAAATCCTGCAGCCACGTCTTCACGCGCTGCGCGAGACGATCGACTCCCGGCGCGCTGAGCGCGAGCCGTTTTCCGCCAGCACCGGCACCACCCAACGCAAACCGATGCGCCGCGTACTGCGCAAGACCCGTCACGGTGGCAAATCGTGGCGCTTCTACCGAGTCGGTCAGTCCACCGATGTTCTCCGACGGAACTCCAACGCGAACGCCGGTGCCGAACACGTCGCTCGCGAGCTCCACCACGCCCTGCATCGCCGCGGCTCCGCCGGTGAGCACGATACCCGCACTCAGCTTTCCGGCGTAACCCGCCGCGGCAATGTCGCGCTGGACGAGGTCGAAGATCTCGTCCATGCGCTGGTGAATGATGTGCGCGAGCAGCTCTCGCGGGATCTGGCGATCACCCTGAGCCACCGTGCTCGGAAGTTGGAGCACCTCGGATGGATCGACCATTGGCTCATAGGCACACCCGTAGCGCTCCTTCAGTCGCTCCGCGTCCGCCTGCGTCACGCCGAGTCCGTGCACGATGTCGTTGGTGACATTGTTGCCGCCAAAGTTCACCGTGCCGAGATGACGGATCTTCGCCTCGTGAAATACCGCAATGTCCGTTGTGCCCGCGCCCATCTCGACGAGCGCGACGCCGAGCTCCTTCTCGTCTTCGGTGAGGACGCTGAGCGCGCTCGCGAGTGGCTCGAGGACGAGCTCACGCACCTTGTAGCCCGCCTTCTCCACCGCCTTGCGAAGATTCATCGCCGGCGAGCCGCCGATCGTCACAAGGTACATCTCGGTCTCGAGGCGCGTACCGATCATCCCGATCGGATCGCGGATGCCGTGATTCTTGTCGACGGTGTACTCCTGCGGAATCGCGTGCAACAGCTCGCGATCCTGCGGAAAGGCCTGAGCCCGCGCGACCGCGTTCGCTCGCTCCACGTCGGCCTTCGTGATCTCGTCGCCGTTGATCGCGACGATGCCCTTGCTCGTCATCGCCTGCACGTGCTCGCCGGCAATTCCCGAGTAGACCTCGCCGATCTGCGCCCCCGCCATCCGCTCCGCGTCGGTCATCGCCTTCTGAATCGAGCGTGTGGTCTCCTCGATGTCGGACACCACACCGCGACGGAGGCCGGTAGTTCTCGCCTGCCCCACGCCCAGGATGCGAATGGACGGGTTGCGCGGGAGATCGCCCACGACTTCCGCAATGACCGCGGTGGTCTTGGCCGACCCGATATCGAGCCCGGCTACGAGTCGTTCGACGTTCATTGGAGTCTGGCGATCACCTGGTCACGAAAACGAAGATCGAGCTCCGCGACGCGGGCCTGTCGCTTGGCCAGATCGGCTTCGACGGGAAATATCTCCGCTAGACGGTCCGGCGTCACGTCCAACATTGCACGAACCTGCAGCGACTTGAAATGGAGAAGCAGCTCGCGATCGCCGATGCGCGAGACATCGTCGAGACGAGCGAACACGCGCGGTCGTTCCGCTTTCACCCGCGCGAGCAATCGAAAGAGCGTCGTATCGCGCCGCGCCGCAATAGGCAGATCGACGGGAACCTGGCTCGGATCGAGCGGGAGCTGCCGCCCCCGCTCGTCGAACACGAGAAAGCCGCGCTCCGTCGACACCATGGCGATCGGCATGTTTTCCACCACGTTCACGACCAGCGTGCCCGGAAGCCTTCGGCTGATCGACACGTTCGCCACCTGCGGGTGAGCCGCGACGCGCCGCTCGAGCGGCGTGGGATCGTCCCACACGGACCGCGTCGTGTCGACCCGCAACCGCGTGAGGATGTCGTTTGGCGAGAGATACCGGATGCCGACGATCTCCACACGCCGCACGCGAAAGAACGAAAGCCGAGACGCAACGAGCCGGGCCCACCACGGACTTGCGAGCACGAGAAGCGCGGCCAACGCGACCGCACCTCGGCGCAGCCGCGATCGCCCGACATCGGAGAGTGGACTCATCCCGCTGACACCTGGTCGCGTCAGGCGCTTCCCCCGAGCGCCCGCAACAACTCCGGTCCCGTCTTGGTGATGTCACCAGCACCGATCGTGAGCACGACGTCGCCGCCGCGCACCGCACGCGCGAGCTCGGTGGAAAGCGAGCCGCGCGCTCCCTGCCAGGCCACCGAGCCTCCCGCCTCGCGCGTCGAAGCAACGATGATGTCGGCGGTCACACCCGGTATGGGCTGCTCGCGCGCGGGGTAGATATCCGCGATGTACACCGAATCTGCCGCCGCGAGCGCTTGCCCGAACTCCCGGGCGAAGTCGCGTGTTCTCGAAAAGAGGTGCGGCTGGAACACGGCGACGATGCGGCGACCGGGAAACGCCGTACGTGCGGCCGCGAGTGTCGCGCGGATCTCGGTCGGATGGTGGGCGTAGTCGTCCACCACGTCGACGCCGTTGACGGTGCCAAGTCGCTGGAAGCGTCGCTCGACCCCGCGAAACCCGGCGAGCCCGGGACGCATCGCCTCGAGCGTCGCGCCAAGCGTGAGACCGCTTGCGATCGCGGCGAGCGCGTTCATCACGTTATGCAGCCCGGGAACGGACAGCTCGACTTCCCCGAGCATCTCGTCATCGAACTCGACCTCGAAGATCGACCCACCGCCTTCGGATCGGACATCCACCGCCAGCAATCGCGCATCGCGCGAATGAATGCCGTACCGAATGATCTCCGCGGAGCTCGGCGTCGCGAGACCGTTCGCGCCCGGATCGTCCGCGCAAAGCACTATTGTCCTCGCTGGCGACGCGAACCGTTCGAACGCGCGATGGATGTCGGCGAGATCGGTGTAGATGTCGAGATGATCCGCCTCGACGTTCGTGATGACGGCGACGGTCGGCGTGAGCGCCAGGAACGATCGGTCGTACTCGTCGGCCTCGACCACGAACAGCCGATCCGAGCCATAGCGAAGGTTCCCACCCCAGCTGCCAACCCGGCCACCAACGACGCCAGTGGGCTGGAGCGCGGCCGCCTGCAACGCCTCGGTGGTCATGACCGTTGTCGTGGTCTTGCCATGCGTTCCGGCGATGGCCACGAGATCGCCACCACTCACGGCTTCACCGAGCGCTTCGGCTCGACGGATCACCGGGATTCCGCGCTCGCGTGCACGCTGAAGCTCGGGGTGCGTCTTCGGCAGCGCCGACGTCACCACCACAGCGCGCGCCCCCTCCACGTGGGATGGGTCGTGGCCGGTGCTGACCGCGATTGCGAGGCGACCGAGGTCGCCGGTCGGGTCGCCCGCCGCATCGCAGCCGGTCACCGTCGCGCCGCGTCTGACGAACAGCTCGGCCAATGCGCTCATGCCAGCGCCGGCTATTCCGACGAAGTGAACCGGGCGGCGATCGGCGGGGTCGACGAGGGGCATGTTGGCGCGCGGAATATATAGAGCGGCGTGGCGATCGGGTCAGATGCGTCGGCCGGATCCGGCGCAGATCACTGGATCCGACCCGGATCCAAATCAATGGGGAAACGGAAACGGCCGGAGCTGGACGGATCAGGCGGATCGCTCCGAGGACGGGACGACTCCAACAACAACGAGCGGAGTTCTCCGCTACCTGGAGCAATCCGCAAGATCCGCTGTTTCCGGCCGTTTCCGTTCCCAATTGTTCTGAGTATTGCCTGGCATGGTAGCCGGCCGAGTGATGACCCACTGGAGAGCCACATGAATATCTAGGTGAGATGCGCGTTGCTAAGTATCCGACGTGCAATCGTATCCGCTGCGTCAGGTCTAGCTCTTTCTCGCTCTGCTCTCGCGATGGCCTCGAGTGCGCGCGGCATGAGCATGAGCTCCCGAACCGTTGCATCGAGCCGGTCCACCGTGAGGTCACTCTGCGCGATCCACCGCGCCGCACCGGCGGCAGCGAGCGCCTTCGCGTTCACCGTTTGATGATCCGCGGCAGCCGTCGGCAGTGGAACGAGGATCGGCGGAATCTGCCACGCCGCCAGCTCCGCGGTCGTCATCGCTCCCGCCCGCGCTATCGCCAGGTCCGACACCGCGTACGCGTCGGCGATCGGCGACAGGTACGGCCTCACTCGAACCCGCGTGGACTCGTGCCGAGCGTGGCGGTCGTAGTGCGCCTTCCCCGTTGCCCAGATCATCTGAACCTCATCGGGAAGGCCGCGCGCGATCCACGCGTCGATGACCGCGTTGAGCGCCGCCGAGCCCTGGCTGCCTCCGAAGACCAGGATCACGATCCCGCCATCGTGGAGCTCCCACGCGGCCCGCGCTGTCTTCTTGTCGGGCAACGGCGACGGCGGCGGTGCGATCGGATTTCCCGTGTACACCGCCCGGCTGCGCGCCTTCGCGGGCAACCGCTCCGCACCTTCGGGGAAGCCGAGGTAGATCTCGCGCGCGAAGCGGCTGAAGGCACGAACCGTTCGACCGGGAAAGCTGTTCTGCTCCTGGATGAAGAGCGGAACGCCTCGACGAGCGGCGAACATCATGGTGGCGCCGGCAGCGTATCCGCCGGTACCGATCACGAACTGCGGCGGCCCCTCACGAGCGAGCTCCGATATCCGCCCCAACGCCGATACGAGACCACGCACGGTGCGCCAGTTCTGCCATGGCCGTGAGCGGTACAGGGGGTGGAGATCGAGCAGCTCGTGCCGAAACTCGGTCGTTGGCAGGACGTCCCGCTCGATGCCGCGACGCGCTCCGATGAAGACGGGCTCCAGTCGCGGCTCCAGCTTCACGAGGGCCCGCGCGATCGCCAGCGCCGGGTAGAGATGCCCACCGGTACCGCCGCCGGTGACGAAGACCCTCAACCGTCGCTCACCAGGCGTGAGCCGCGAGCGGATTGGTCGCGGCGACGCCGTGCACGCGCTCCTTGTGGCTGCCGATGTTCACGAGGACCCCCGTCATGAACAGCGACAGCACGAGGTTCGAGCGCCCGTACGAGATGAACGGCAGCGTGAGGCCCGTGGTGGGCAACAGGCCGACCACGACGCCGATGTGAAGGAATGCAGTGATGACCACCGTCACCGTCAGCCCCAGCGCGACGAGCTGCAGGAACGGAGACCGCGCGGACCGCGCGATCCGGAAACCGAGCCACGCATACGTCGCGAACGCCGCCGTGAGCAGCAGCAGCCCGATGAACCCCCACTCCTCGCCGATGTTGCTCGCGATGAAGTCGTTGTAGCCGAACGGCACGAAGCCAAGCTGCTGACGTCCTTCTCCAAATCCTCGCCCGAACGCGCCACCCGATCCAACCGCGATGAGCGATTGCTTGAGCTGGTAGCTCACGTCCGGCGCCTTGCCGGGATCGAGGAACGTCGACATTCGCAGCATGACGTACTGCAGCTTCTCCATCTCGTGCCAGAGCACCGGAATCGCCAGGATGCCGAGCGCGACGAAGTGGCCGATGCGCACGCCCCCCGCGAACAGGATGATGCCCATGACGAGCGTGTACATCATGGCGACGGAGAGATCGGGCTCCAGCACGACGAGAAGGTCGAGGACTCCGATCACCATCAGGAACGGCAGGAGTCCCTTCGTCAGGCGCCGCATCTGATCGCCTTTCTTCACAAGCAGCATCGACGTCCACATGATGACCGCGAGCTTGCCGATCTCCGACGGCTGGATCGACCCACCGAACAGGAATCGCCGTGAGCCATTGATGCGCGGCGCGATCGAGGTCGTGAACGGCAGCACGATCACGAGAAGGAGCAGGATCGTCACAGCCATGAACGGCCACGCCCACCTGCTCCACCGCTCCGCGTCCATCTTCGCGGCGACGCCGAACGCCAGCACACCCACCCCGAGACCAATGACCTGACGAATCAGGTAGTGCGCGCTGCCAAGATTGTCCGACAGCGCCACCATGGCGCTCGCGCTGTACAGCACGGCCAGGCCGAACGCGAGCAGAACCGCGGTGAGCAGCACGAGGGCACGCGCCTCCACCCCCATCGTCCACCGATCGCGCGTCTGGGCCACGGCAGTCATGTCTTCTGGTCCTCCACGGCAGCAGCGAGTCGCTTGAAGACCGTTCCACGCTCCTCGTAGTTCTTGAACATGTCGAAGCTCGAGCAGGCGGGAGAGAGAAGGACAGCGTCGCCCGGTGCTGCCAGTTCGCGCGCGCGCTCGATGACCTTCTCGAACGAGCGACCCATCTGCTCCGTCGGCACAACGTCGCCAATGTCTTTCATGATGATCGGGGCGGCCTCGCCGTACGCGATCACCGCCTTGACGGTGCGTCGCAGCTCGGACTCGAGCCGTGTGTACGGCTCACCCTTGTGGCGACCGCCCAGCAACAGAATTGTCGGCTGACGCATACCGCGGAGGGCCACGAGGGTCGAGCTGACGTTCGTCGCCTTGGAGTCGTTGATCCAGCGAACGCCGTCGTACTCGCCCGCGAGCTCCAATCGATGCGGCAGCCCCTGGAACGTGCGAAGCGCTTCGGCGAGGCGGGCACGCGCGTCCTCCGTCTCGTGCATCGGGTCGGCAACCATCACGGCGAGCAAGGAGAACAGCGCGTTCGCCACGTTGTGATCGCCGAGCAGCGGGATCTCCGAGCGCGCTGCCAGCGGCTTGCCGAGCACGACGAGCTGGCCCTGTTCGTGATCGTACCATGCGGCGGCATCGCGACGCTGGAGCGAAACCTGATACGTGTCGCCGCGCAGCGCGCCGCGAGTCGCGTCACCAGCGGTGATCTCGTGCCCTTCCGCCTTCACTCGGCGACTTCCACGCGGCGGGGTCACCGGCCGCCGCTCGGCGAGGCGCATCACCTCGGCGTCGTCGCCGTTGAGCACCCACCTCGAGCGATCGTGTGCGTTGCGGAAGAGCATCGCCTTGTCCGCGAAGTACTCGTCCACGGACGCATAACGATCGAGGTGATCGGCACTCAGATTCGTCACCACACCGACCGACGGGTTGATGCTCGGCGTGTCGTGGAGCTGGAAGGACGATATCTCCAGTGCGACCCAATCCGGCCGCCGATCGCGCAGCGCGATCTCCGACAGCGGAGTGCCAATGTTGCCCGCGGCGACGGCGTCGAGACCGAGCCCACGAAGGAGGTGTGCCGTGAGCGCGGTGACAGTCGACTTGCCGTTGGTTCCGGTGATCGCGATGTAGCGCAGGCCCGGGATGGCGTGGAGCGCCACCTCGATCTCACCGATGATCGGCAGGCCAGCGTCGCGAGCTCGCTGAAGCGGCGGCGCGGTGGGCGGAACGCCGGGGCTGGCCACGACCAGCGTCGCCTTGCCGATGCGCTCGAGGTCATGGCGACCGGTGTCCACGGCCACCCCCAGCGGCCGAAGCACTGCCCCGCTGGTGTCCACGCCCGAGCCGCCGCCCGAGTCGGATGCGTACACGCGCGCGCCCTCGCGCGCGAGCAGCGTGGAGACCGCCGTTCCGCTCTTGCCGAGACCGATGACAGCGATCTCGCCGATACGCCAGATGTCCGGAATCACCGCAGCTTGAGCGTCGTTAGGGCGAAAAACGCGCAGAGGATGCCGAGTATCCAGAACCGCGTGACCACCTGCACCTCATGCCATCCCTTGAGCTCGAAGTGATGGTGCAGCGGCGCTCGGCGGAAGACGCGATGGGCCTTCGCGTACTCCTCCCCATATCGGCGTTTCCGATACTTGAACACCGATCGCTGCAGGATCACGGACGCCGTTTCCGCCACGAAAACGCCACCGACGATGAGCAGCAGGAACTCCGACTTGAGCAGGATCGCCACCGCGCCGAGCGCGCCACCGAGCGCGAGGGAGCCGGTGTCGCCCATGAAGACATCGGCGGGATGCGAGTTGTACCAGAGGAATCCCACACACGCACCGAAGATCGCGGAACAGAAGATCGTCAGCTCGCCGGCGTTGCGCAGGTAGAAGATGTTGAGGTAGGTGCTGGTATCCACGCGCCCCATCACGTACGCGAACACGGCGAACGTCGCCGCGGCAATGGCGCAGAGGCCGGCGGCGAGGCCGTCGAGACCATCCGTGAGGTTCACCGCGTTACTCGTGCCGGTGAGAATGAAGGTCACGAAGGCGACGTACAGCCAGCCGAGCCAGGCGGTGGCCGGGACGATCAACATCCATTTGTAGAACGGGAGCGTGGTGGAGGCTCCGGGAAGGGTGGAGAGCGGGAACTGCCACACGTAGAGGCCCAGTGCGAGGCCGGCAGTCACCTGCCCAGCCAGCTTGTATCGCTCCACGAGCCCCTCGTTCTTCTTGCCTTCCCGCTTCTGCCGAAACTTGAGATAGTCGTCCAGAAAGCCGATCCCACCCATCCAGATCATCACCAGGAGCGCGCACAGCGCATAGCGATTGTCGAGACGTACCCAGAGCAGCGTGGGGACGATCGTCGCGGCGAGGATGATCAGGCCTCCCATCGTCGGCGTCTGGCTCTTCGCCTTGTGCGAGTCAGGGGTGCCTTCGCGCACGACCTGGTGCATCTGTAGGCGGCGCAGGGCCCGGACGATGACCGGTCCAACGATGAACGCCACGAGCAGCGCCGTCACCGCGGCTGCCGCGGCCCGGAACGAGATGTACCGGACGATGCGGAAGGCGGAGACGTACTTCGTCAGCGGGATGAGGAGATAGTAGAGCAAAAGGCGAGCTGGTGGCTGGGTGCTCGTGCTGGTTGTCGGGTGACGCCAGGTGCGAGTGCTGGCAACTAGCTCCTGGACGCTGTTTCGATGAGCGGAATGAGGCGCTCGAGGCGAGTTCCGCGAGAGCCTTTCAGAAGTATCACTGCATCGGGCGCCAGGCGCTGTGATATCGCTGGCCAAACGTCCGGTGCATCGGCGCCCGTAATGATACGCGGGTCGTTCGGCGCCGCGGAGTTCAGCGCGCGCGCAAACTCGCCGACGCCCGCGATGATCTGAGCCGGGCCGCGTAACGCGAGATTGGCGATCTCGTCATGCAGTGCGGGGCCAGCCGTGCCCAGTTCGAGCATCGAGCCCAGGATCGCGACGCGCTGCCGAGTCGTGTCGAGCGCCGCGAGCATGCGCAGCGACTCACGGGCCGACGCAGGGTTCGCGTTGTACGCATCGTTGATCACGGTAAAGCGCCCGATCTCCACCCAGGCACTGCGCATTGGCAATGCCGGCGTCCGCGCTATTCCCGCCGCGGCGTCCTCGATCGAGATGCCCAGCGCGCGCGCTGCCGCAATCGCGAGCATGGCGTTCCGCAGGTTGTGCTCCCCGCGGAGCGGCGGCCGGACTTCGACGTCGGCGAAGCGCAAAACACCGGCGCCGTCGGGCGAGATCGTCCACGAGTCCGGGCGGACGTCGCCTGCATCCAGCCCGGCGCACACCGTCGACTGTGCGAGCGATCGCGCTGCTTCTCCGACTTCCGGCTGGGCGGCCGGTGTGATCGCAACACCCACACCGGCGAACACCGCGCTCTCCTCGCGCAGCACACCGGCGAGATCACCCAGCCCCTCGAGGTGTTCCTCGCCAATGGACGTCACGATGGCAACGTCGGGCTCCACGTACGCCCGCAGTGTCGCGACCTCACCGGGATGATTCGTGCCGATCTCGACGACGGCAACGTCGGCGTCATCCGGGATCGCGAGCAGCGTGAGGGGAACGCCCACATGGTTGTTCAGATTCCCGCGCGTAGCGAACACCGAGAGGCGAGTGCCAAGCGCTGCGGTCGTGAGCTCCTTCGTGCTCGTCTTGCCGTTCGACCCCGCCACCGCGACGATCGTCCGCCCCCATGCTCGGCGCCGGTAGCGTCCTAGCAGGCCTAACGCGACCGTGGTGTCGCTCACCACGAAGACCGGGACACCGAGCGCCGCGGCTGCCTTCGCGTCGCTCACCACCAGCGCCGTCGCGCCCTTCGCTACGGCATCGGCGAGGAATTCGTGGGCGTCGAACCGCTCCCCGCGGAGGGCGACGAACAGGTTGCCCGCGGCGACGGTGCGCGTGTCGGTGTTGACCGCCAAGAGCGGAGTCGAGCCGCGCGGCGGCGGGGTCACGGCCACCGACGCCAGTGCTTCGGCGACGCGGTCGAGCGTCCAGAACGGACGCGGCCCGTCCGACGACGGCGAGAAGTTGGTCGTTCCGGAAACAGCGTGCGTCACTGCGGTCAGCGGCGAATTGGTGAAACGAGCTCGCGAACGATCTCGCGCTCGTCGAACGGGTACGCGATGGTACCGCGAATCTGATAGGTCTCGTGGCCCTTCCCCGCCAGGACGATCACATCGTCCGGCCCGGCGATGGTCAGGGCGCGGGCGATGGCGTCATGGCGATCGGTGATGCGCTCGTGGTTCGTGCCGTTCATGCCGGCCACGATGTCATCGATGATGCGATCGGGGTCTTCGGTTCGCGGGTTATCGCTCGTCACGATGGCGTGATCCGCGAGCCGTTCGGCTATCGCGCCCATCTGCGGACGCTTGCCGCGGTCGCGGTCCCCGCCGCACCCGAAGACGGCGATCAGGCGCCGCTCGGCGAAGGGGCGAACCGCTGTAAGGGCGCGCTCGAGCGCATCGGGCGTATGCGCGTAGTCGCGAAGGACCGTCGGCCGTTCGTTGATGCGCTCGAGCCGGCCGGGAACCTGCGGAAGCGTCGAGAGGCGCCGCGCGACTTCGTCGTTAGGCACCCCCAGTGCCCACGCTGCCGCGGCAGCCCCCAGCGCGTTGGCCACGTTGAAGTCGCCGACCAGCGGCAGGTGCACGGCCGCGCGGCCCCCGCCCGCCTCGAGCTCCCAGACGCTCCCGCGCGGCGTATAGCGCACATTCAGCGCGCGCACGTCAGCGTCGTTGCCAGCCAGCGAGAAGCGAACCTGGCGCGGCGCACGCGCGAGCACTCGCCAGGCATCGTCGTCGGCGTTGATGACCGCGATCCCCGTCGGGGTGAGATACTCGACCAGCCGTGCCTTCGCCGCGACGTACGCTTCCATCGTTCGGTGGTAATCGAGATGGTCGCGCGTCAGGTTCGTGAACACCGCGGCATCGAACGCGAGGCCATCGACGCGGTGCTGATCGAGACTGTGCGACGACACTTCCATGGCGACAGTCGTCACGCCGGCATCGACCAGCGCACGCAGCACACGCTGCAGCTCCACGGGACCTGGCGTCGTGAGGCCTCCACCACCCGGCTGCGGTACCCCGGCACTGCCCACGAGAACGCCTAACGTCCCGATCGAGGCGCATCGGCCGCCGTCACCTTCGTCGAGCAGGTGACGGAGCATCCCCACGGTCGTGGTCTTTCCGTTCGTGCCCGTCACGGCCACGAGCTTGAGCCTCGCGCCCGGGTCGCCGTAGGCGGCCGCCGCCGCGATCGGCGCGGCGCGCCGGGCATCGGTCACGACGAGCGCCGGCAACGACGTGCGCGACGCGTCTTCGACGATCGCCGCGCTCGCCCGGTCCGCGATCGCGGGGAGAAAATCGTGGCCATCGCGCGCCGTTCCGCGCACCGCGACAAACAGCGACCCCGGCGCGACCTGGCGACTGTCATCGGTAATGCCTGTCAGCTCGTCCGGCAGCGGACCGCGAACTTCCCGAAGAACACCAGCGCGCGCGAGCGCGTCGCGCACGGCGCGCGAGGGGAACGATGTCATCGCTGCGTATAGAGCCGAACGATCGAGCCGGTGCGAAGCGGCGTCCCCGCTTCCGGCGCCGTCGTCCCGGTGGCGCCCGGTCCGAGCTGAACGCGGAAGCCGGATTCGTGCAACGTGTGCACCGCCTCCCGCAGCGCGAGGCCGCGCACGTCAGGAATCGGACGGACTCGAATGGGCGGAAGCGGCGCGCGCTTGCGCTCGGCGAGATTCACCACGAACGGCACGCTGGTGCTCTCTCCAGGGTCATTCGCGGAGTCCGGCCTGATCTCATCCACGGAACCGGCGGCCACGGTGATCTCGCGCACCTTCGGCGTATCGACATTCGTCCTCGGCCCGCTGTCCCTCGACGCGAACACCGGCTCGTTGCGCCGTCGCGTTAGGGCATTGCGGTCGATCGCGGCGTCGCGCGCGGCGATCGCCGCCTCGAGCACGATCTTCGACACGGGCGCAGCGGTCTTGCCGCCATAGTAAGCGCCCTTCGGGTTGTCGAGCTTCACCAGAATCACGTACTGCGGGTTGTCCGCCGGGAACAGTCCGACGAACGACGCCGTGTACGAGCCCGCAACGTATCGACCGTGTGACATACCGCGAACCGTGCCGCTCTTCCCGCCAACGGCGAACGTCTGCAGCTCCGCATCCTTCGCGGTACCGCTGTCGACGACGCCGGTGAGGAGACGCCGTAGCTGCGCCGCGCCCTGCGGCGTCAGCACGCGTCGCACGACGCGTCGCTTCGCGGTGTAGATGACTTTCCCGTCGAGATCCCGCACTTCCTTCACGAGCTGCGGCTCGAGCAGCTCGCCGCCGTTGGCGATCGACCCGTACGCCAGCGCCAGCTGCAGCGGCGTCACCGAAATCTCGTAGCCCATTGCGATCGACGCCGGAGATTGCGGCCCCCAGAACCGTGGCTCCCGCAGAACGCCTGGCGACTCGAGCGGGTACGCAATTCCCGTCGGAGTGCCAAAGCCAAAGTCCCGCAGCGCCTCGTACTGCTCGCGCGGTGTGAGCCGCTCGGAAAAGCGCACGATGCCGATGTTGCTCGAGAAGCGAATGACGTCGGCGAGCGACAACCGCGCCGCCGAGTGCACGTCGTGGATCGTTCGGCCGGCCGTCTTGTACGTCCCGTTGTAGGTGTCGATCACGTCATCCACCCTGGCCTTGCCACGAGCCAGGAGCGCAGCGGCGAGGAACGGCTTGAGCGTGGACCCGGGCTGATACGGCTCGATGATGGCCATCGCCGCCGTGGACGCGGCGTCCCTGCGGCGCGACGCCATCGCCCGGATCTCGCCGGTGTTCGGATCGAGCACGATGATGTCACCACCGTCCGCCCCCATCTGCGAGACGGCGTTCCCCAGCGCCCCGTCGCTGATCTCCTGCAGCGCGCTGTTGATCGTGAGCGCCACCGTCTTCCCCGGTCGCGGCTCGGAGCTCTCGGCGTCGGGCGTCTCGAAGCGGTGGCCGCGGACGTCCTTCACCATCGATACCGTGCCCCGGGTGCCGCGCAGCAGGCTATCGAGCACGAGCTCGATGCCATCGACTCCCGCCCCCTGCGGGTCCGCGTGTCCAATGATGCGCTCCACACCACCGCTCGCAGCGTAGACGCGCTCTCCCACCGGCGTTGCGTAGACCCCGCGCATCGTGAGCAGCACGTCCACGTCGCTCCGCAGGAAGCTGCCCGGAAGCTGAACCCACTTCCGCTTCGGGTCCGAGAGCCGCGCGAGCCACGAGGCGTCGAGGCCGACCCGCGTGAGCTCGCGATTCAACCGCTTGCGATCGCGCACCTCCGGCGTGGCAATCGCGAGCTGCAGGCGCTCGCGGCTCTCGGCGAGCGGATTGCCCGACGCGTCGACGATGAGCCCCCGCGGCGCCGGAACGGACGATGCGGCAACGTGCTGCCGGATCGCCCTCGCCTGCCACTGCTTGCCCTGCCAGACCTGCACTTGCGCGGCTCGCGCGACGATGGCCGCCGCGAAGCCCGCGAGGACGAGGTGTACGAGCGCGATTCGGCTATTTCGAAGCATCGCGCACTGGCGGCAGAGCGTCCGTTCTTTCGATCACGATGATCTGACTGTCACTCGGCATTCGCAGATGCAGCCGCTGCTCCACGAGCGGCGTGAGCTTGTCTCGACTGGCGGCGTCCCGGATCTCGCGCTGCAGCTGCGCGCGCTGCGCGCTGAGGTCCGATCGCTGGCGCTCCAGCTGCTGGAGCGTCCGCGACTGCGAGAGGCCGAACGTGCGCCTCCAGATGACGCTCGTCGCCACGAGGACGAAACCAAAAAGTGTGAGGGCGACCACGGTCCGACCCCGGCGTCGCGTCACACGCCCGCGGTTCCTGGCCCCTACGGCGCGCTTCGCCATGCCCTCAACCTCGCGCTGCGGGCGCGTGGATTGCGATCAGCTTCCTCGGGTGTGGCCGTCACCGGCCGCCTGGTCACGAGAGTACCGAGGGCATGGCCGCGGCACGTGCACGTGGGCTGGCGCGGCGGGCAAACACACGATGCGCTCCAGTCGCGAAAGGCGTTCTTCACGACGCGGTCTTCGCCCGAGTGATAGGCGATCACGACGAGGATCCCTTCCGGGTGCAGTCGCTCGCGCAGCCGGTCGAGCGCACGCTCGAGCCCTCCGATCTCGTCGTTCACCGCGATGCGCACGGCCTGAAAGAGCCGGGCGAAATCCGCCGGCCCGGTACGCGGCCCGAGCGCGCCTCGGATGGCGCCGACCAGGTCATCGCTCGTGGTGAAGGGCCGATTCGCGCGCCGTCGCACGATCTCGCGCGCGAGACGCATGGCTCGCCGCTCGTCGGCGTACTCGCGAAAGATCGCACCGAGCTCCATCTCATCGGCGGTAGAAAGCAGCGTCGCGGCATCGCGAGCGGCGTCCGTGCCCATGCGCATGTCGAGCGGAACGCCCTCACGAAACGAGAAGCCGCGGGAGGGATCGTCGAGCTGATGAGAGGAGACCCCGAGATCCAGGAGAATGCCATCGAACCATCGGCCCTCGAGCTCCGGGATCTGGTCCACAGCCGCGTAGTTGCCGAGCACCGTGCGAAAGCGACCTTCGGTCTCGTAGCTCGCGAGTCGTCGCCTCGCGGCGTTGATCGCTTCGGGATCGCGATCGATCGCCGTCACGTCCGCGCCGTTTTCCAGCAGCGCAAGCGAATGGCCGCCTCCGCCGAGCGTGCCGTCCAGCACCGACCGCGCGCCGGCGAGCAGCCGAACCACCTCGTCGGCGAGAACTGGCGCGTGATACGTGCTGGCCCACGGCCCAGCGGACGATTCGGTCATGCTAGCGACAACCATCGCGAGTCGTTAGTCGTTGGTCGACAGTCGTTAGTCGCCATAACGATAAGGTAGCTATCAAGACGCGATGAATGACCGAAGACGGGCAGCTCGCGCGCGAGGCAACGATCGCCGAGCCGAAGGGAACCGCTCTGGTGCGCACGCTCGGCGACGACGACACATCGCGCTCGTGCTGCATGGCGCGCGGGCCGAGCTCCCTGGGCTGCGTCATCTCGTGGCGTGGATGCGTGCGAAGGGACACATCGTCCGTCCGCGCGTCACGTGGGAACCCGGAGACGGTGAGATTTTCGCGCGCGAGGCCATCGCGGCTGGAGCGGACACGATCGTCGCGTGCGGTGGCGACGGCACGGTCAACGAAGTGCTCAACGGCATCGAGGGCACGACGGTGGCGCTCGGCATCATCCCGGCGGGCACCGCGAACGACTTTGCGCGTCAGGTCGGCATACCGGCCGACCCGAGTGCCGCGATGGACATCGTGCTCAAGCGGAAGCCGGTCATCATCGACACTGCCGCCATGAACGGACGACGCTTTCTCAACGTGTCGTCGGGCGGCATCGGAGCCGAAGTCACCGCAGAGACACCCGCGGATGCCAAGGCATCGCTCGGGCCCGTCGCCTATTTCATCTCCGGATTGCGTAAGCTCGCGGGTCTCGAGCCGCGTCGCGCGCTGTTCGAGGCGCCCGGGTTTCGACTCGAGACGGACTTTCTTCTGTTCGCGGTGGGCAACGCGCGCGCGACTGGAGGAGGCACGCTCGTCACGCCCCGAGCGAGCGTTCGGGATGGCCTGCTGGATGCGTGCATCGTGAGCGCGATGCCGCGGAAGGAGTTCGCGAAGCTCGTGTTGCGCGTGAAACGCGGCGAGCATCTCGAGAGCGATGGTGTCCAGTACCTCCAGGTGCCGTGGTTTCGCATCACGGCAGCGGAACCGATGACCGTGAACGTCGATGGCGAGTCGACGGAACTCAGGCAGGCGCGATACGAAGCGTGCCCGCGAAACCTGCTCATACATCTTCCGCGCTTGCCTGGTCATCGGCGTTCCGTGGAGCGCGAGCTCTGACTCCAAACGAAGCGCCCGCCGTCGAGCTGACGGCGGGCGCTTCGTTCGTGCACGATCCGCGGAGTCTGGCTACTTACCCTTACAGAGCGCCTTCACCATCTGGTCGCCGTACGGCGACAGTTGTTGCAGCGCGCTCATGAGCTGTCCGGCCTGATCGCGGAACTCCGCCGCGCCGCGCGGAATGAAGATCTGCGCGTCGGTGAAATCCTGTGTTGCTTCCTTGGCCATGTCGCAGCTCTTCTTGTCGCGGGCCTGCTCCAGCAACGCCTGCCCCTTCTGCAGGTGTGTGGCGCCCTGGAGGAACGCTGCCGCAGCGGACTTGTTCACGCTGTCGCTGAATTGGAGATAGTTGAGCGCGCGACGGAAGCCGTCGATGTCTTTCGGGGTCGCGGCGGCGGCCTTTTTCTGCTCCGCCTGTCCGAGCCCCGTTGCGTACGTCGCGACGAGTGCGGCGCTGTCGCCTGCCGCGATCGCGCTTCGGAGCGATGCCATCACCGTGTCAGGCGGGGCACCTGCGTCGGACTGCGCCTTCGCGATCGGCAGCCAGATACCCTTGATCTTCGGGTT
This sequence comes from Gemmatimonadaceae bacterium, assembly GCA_036274195.1. Taxonomy (GTDB): domain Bacteria; phylum Gemmatimonadota; class Gemmatimonadetes; order Gemmatimonadales; family Gemmatimonadaceae; genus JAJKIV01. The sequence continues at coordinate 21,653 of DASUGD010000087.1, forward strand.
GTCCTTCAGGATGCCCTTCGCCACTTCGATGGCCTGCGCGGTCTGCCCGGTCTGAATGAGCAACTGCACGTAGGTCGACGCGATGGACATGTTGTTCGGGAACTTCTGACGGCCACGCGCGAGCGTTTCGGCGGCCTTCTGGAACTGGCTGTCCGCGGCATACGCGGCGGACTGCCGGATGAAGAACGACGTGTCGGCCGATGCCGTGTCGAGCTTCACCATCTCTTCACCGATGCCCAGCGCGCCCTTGATGTCCTTCGCGGCGAAGTGGACGAGCCACTGCAGCTTGACGAGCGCCGCGTCACCGGGGTTGTTCTTCACCGCGTCGTCGACGATCGGCAGCGCGAGTGATGCCTTGCCGCTTCCGGCGAGGATGTTGACGACCTGGGTCTGGAGGCGGGTGTTGTTGGGATCCAGCGAGATGAGTCGCGTGAGCGCCTCGATCTGCTTGTCCTCCATCTTCTTCTCGGCATACGCATCGGCCGCGAACGCGAGAGCGCGCTTGTTGTCCTTGTGAATCTTCAGGATCGACTCGCTGATCGCGATCATCGAGTCGGCGCCAAGCTTTTGATCGTTGTAGACCTCGGCGATGCAGACGCGCGGCATGACCGCGTTCGGATACGCTGCAATGCCCTTCTTGGCTTCGGCGATCGCCTCGGCGTACTTCTTCGCGCGATAGAGATCGATGCACTTCTTGGTCGGATCGATCTGCTTGCGCGCCGCCTCGACGGCGTTGGAGATGCCTTTGGCGGCATCGCCGATTTTCGTGACGTCCACCGGGGGCAGCGGCTGCACCATGCCGTCAGGCCGAACGAGCATCAGGTTGGCCGTGACGCGATAGCCGGTCGGCGTCTTCTCGACGTTCCCCTCGACGTACTCCTCGGCGCGCAGCAGCTGCGCGAGGGCGCGGGCATCGTTGGAGCTCAAGGCCTCGGTCGTCGAATACCCCGAGTTCACGAGCGTCGTCATGATGTCGGACTTGGGAACGATCCAGAGCGTCTTGAGCTGGAAATCCTGGCCCATGCGCTCGCGGATCGCTTCCGCAGCCTGCAGCCCGAGACCGCGTTCCTGACTCCGGAACGTCGGCACCATGAATCTGGGGCCCGCGGTCTGGCCACGCTGCAACGTTTGCGTCTGCGCATTCACCGTCGCGAACGCACCACTGGCCATCAACCCTGCGAGTGTCCCGACCATGGTTCGTACGTGGCGTCGCCGTGCCTTCACTGTCGTCTCCTCCGAAGCGTTGAACATGCGTACCCCCCACCGGGATCACAGGGTCCAGCCGAATTTCCCCGCTATGGGCGAAGAGGGACTCGAACCCCCGACTTCCTGCGTGTAAGGCAGGCGCTCTAACCAACTGAGCTATTCGCCCGGCCTTAGCCCCTCTCCAGCAGCCAAAAACGCAATCGCTCTGCCAGCGCAACTCGTGTGCACTGGCAGGGCGAATACACGGTTTGCTACTTCAGGATCGCGAGAGGAACGAGCACGCAGTAGCCGATCACAAGCAGGATCGGCGCGAGCGTTTCGCCCCCGCGAGCCAGATCGATATACCCTGCAAGCAACGTTGCGGCAGCGATTCCCCAGAGAATCAGCGGCCGCGACCGTGAAGCCGATTTTGATTGGGCCATAATGATCGGTGGATTTTATCGGGCGCCCGAAATCATGTCAAGCAAGCGTCCCGTCAAGAGTTAGCTCGTGACTAGCCAGGTCGTCAGCGAGGGCCGGGGAGAGAGTTTTTCGAGGGTTGAAGCGCGCCGAGCCTCTGTCGTAACTCCCTGCGCGCGCCATCGAGTCACACCCGGACACTGCTTCACGGCTGCTCTCTGGCAGGTCCTGCCGACTCGTCAGGCGGCGGCGCGGGAGGGGGCTCACCGGCACTCGTCATAGGCGGACTGATGCTGCGAAGCAACGCCTCGATGACGCTCTCACGCTCCCGCCGCTCGGCCTCCTCGTCTGCGCGAACCAGGGCGGCCATTCGGAGCCGGTCACGGCGCCGCCTGATCACGTAGAAGGGCATGACGATGAACAGGATCACCGCGGCCACAACGGACAGGTCGGCGGCGAGGGCCAGCCCGCCGTAGCGCCGGCGGGTTCGTGTCCTCCAGATCTCCTCGAACTGTCCCTGGGTAATGCCATAGGCGCTCCGCACGGCGCTCTCGAAGCGACCCGTTTCCTTCCAGTACCGGAAGAACAGCGTTAGGCCGCGTTCGGGGTCTCGCTCCGCGAGCTCGGCCACGGCACGGTAGGCCAGCGCGTAGGTCCCCTGGGCGCGCAGCGACCCCCCGGCGAACCCGGCGTCCAGCGAGTCGAGCGGGGGCATGCCGCGGAACAAGAGAGCGAGGTTCGCGCCGAGCACGGCGTCGCGGGCCACCTCGTTGGCGGCATAGCTCGCATAGCCTTCATCGAACCAGCGGGGCGGCAGGTCGCCGAGCGCCTCGTGCAGGGCGAGGTGGGCGAGCTCGTGGCGCAGGACCTCGACGGGATCGCCCGCGTCGGAGGCAGCGCTGCGCCCCTGCATAACGATGCGGTTCGACTCGGGGAACGCGACGGCCGCTCCCCACTCAAGGGCGGCGGGGCCGATCCACTCGCGAAACCGGCGGTGATCCGGCGCGATCGCGATGACGACCCGCTGTGTTGGCCGCGCGAGCCCGGGAAACGTGTCGCGAGCGACGGCTGAGGCGAGGAGCGACCTGGCGAGCAACTCATCCGACGGATACGCGACGACCGTGAAGCGTCCCCGATCGTATCGCGAGGCCGAGTCCTGGGCGCTGGCGAGGCGGGTGCTGCTCAGCAAGAGGCCGAGAGCCAGCCAAAAAGGGAATCGGGAATAGGGAATCGGGAATCGGAACGGCGCCGAGAATCGGAACGCCTTCGGAACCCCTCGATTCCCGATTCCCGATTCCCGATTCCCTACGGCTCCCCTCCAGCCTCCACCTTTGCCAGCACCTCGGCGCAACGCTTTCCCCATGGATTGAACTTGTTCGCCGCCGCACCGGTGCGCCAAGCCTCCTTCGCGTCGTCGCGCTGGCCACCGAGCCAGTGCGCCCGACCGAGCTCGAAGTAGGCCTCGATGAGGTTCGGGCCCAGCGTCAGGCTCTTGCGGAAGAACGCCTGCGCGTCGTCGTACATCTCGCGCTCGAGGTAGACCAGTCCCAGATAGTAGTGCGCGTAGAGGGTGGCTTTCGCGTCGTTGTCGAGGCGGATGGCCTTCGACAGGTGCTCGATCGCCTCACCGAAAATGCCTTTCTTGAGGCAGATGTAGCCGACGTTGATGCGCGCGAGCGCGTTGGCCGGCTCCTTTGTCAGCACCTGATGGAAGTTCAACAGGGCGTCGTCGTACTTCTCCTGGTGCATCTGCGCCCAGCCGAGCAGCGACATGGCCTGGAGATCGTTAGGCGACAGCTCGAGTGCCTTCTGCAGCGCCGTTTCGGCTGCCGGGTAGTCCCCGAGCGAGATGCGTGACCAGCCCTTCTCGATGAAGGTCGACGCGCCGATGTGGTCGGCGCGAAGCGGCGGGGCGGCGGGCTGCAGGGGTTGCGTCGGCGTCCCGCCGCCGATCGCCTTCCAGCGCTCCACGAGCTTCTTCACGTCTTCCTTGAGGGCGCCGAGCTCGGCGAGCTCGCGCTCCACGGTCCGGAACAGCTCGATGATGTCAGCCTTCAGCGCGTTTCGGTCCGCGGCCGCGCCCGCCCCCTCGAGCCGGGCCGACAGCGCCGCGTACCGTCCTCGCACGTCGGTCGCCGCCACGTCAGACATGCGGCGCCGGCTCCCCCATGCTTCGCTCGAGGACGATGCGCTCGTCGGTGGCGAACAGCCGCGCGACGTCCAGGAACACGACGAGCCGCTCGCCGCGCCTAACGACCCCTCGCAGGTAGCCCGCGGCCAGCCCGCGGAACAGCGCCGGCGGCGGGGCCAGGCGCGACGGGTCGAGGAGACTGACGTCCAGCACCCCGTCCACCGTCACCGCGACCCACTCGCCATCCACGGTGAGCACGAGGATGCGTCCGTCGGCCGGCACCGGCGCCGCGGGAAGCTCGAACCGCTTTCGCAGGTCGATCACCGGCACGACCCGCCCCTGGTAGTCGATGACCCCGTCGATCCAGGTCGGGACGTTAGGCACCGGCGTCGGCGGCGTGTACCGCAGCACGCGCTCCACCGAAAAGATGTCGGCGGCGAACAGCTCGTCGCCGAGCCGAAACGTGACGATCTGTGACACGTGGGGAGCGATGGCGGTCATGGCGAATCGGGCGGCGTGGCGCTCAGACAGGTGGTGGCGACTGTGTCCGCATCCAGCAGCGTGACAAGCTCGGTCCCCCGCCACACCACACCCAGCACCATGCCATCGTTCTCCGGCGTCGGTGCAGGACGGACGGCGTCGAAGGGCGTATCGAACACGTCATCGACGGCATCGACCGCGAGGGCGATGCGCGCCGTGGAGGGGCGGACCACGAGCGTCATTGTCGCGGACTCGCGTTCCGGCAGGTCGAGCACCCGAGCGAGCGCGTACATCGGGAGCGTCCGATCCCGGAGCGCGAAGATTCCAAGCATCGTGCGTGGGGCGTCGGGAATGCCCCGCACCTCCACGCCCTCGACGGCTTCCTCGACGCTGCGCAGCTCCAGTGCGAACAGCTCGCCGGCGACGCGGAACACGAGCAGCTCCGCTCTCCCCTCGCGCGCCTGCACGCGCTCGCGAAAGGGTGCAACCGGCGCCGGCGGCGCGAGCTCCTCGAAGACGGAAGGGTCGAGGTCATGGTCACGGGGCCGCGGAGCGCCTCCATTCAGCGCGATGGCCAGGTCGCGGAGCGACCTGGGTGCGGCTGGCGTGGCCCACGGCAGCGCTCCGCGTCCACGCTCGGCGGGCGCGGGAATGGCGCGGACTGGCTCGTGGGGCGTCTTCCGACGAAGGCGTGGCATTACTAACCAGACATTCCTTGAGACGACTGAGTCACTCGACGACTGGCGACCGGCGACTGGCGACTGCCGCCCGGCTTCCGCCGGTTCATTCGGATGTGATCTGCGCCACACGCTGAGGCACGCGACTCACGATCTCGGCCGCGATCATCGACAGCGGCAGCGTGCGATCGGCGCCCGCCGTCGCCAACGCCGCCTGGGGCATGCCATAGACGATCGACGTCTCTCGATCCTGCACGATCGCGTATCCGCCATTGTCCCGCACTGCACGCAGCCCCTCCGCCCCGTCGCGCCCCATCCCCGTCAGCACCACCCCGATCAGCGACGACCCGAACCGCTGCGCGGCCGAGCGGAACAGTGGGTCCGCCGAAGGGCGCACCCCCCAAATGGGCGGTGTCTGGTCCAGAGCGATCAGGGGCATGCCATTCACCTCGATGACCCGCATGTGCATCCCGCCGGGGGCGATGTAGACGTGCGCATGTTCGATCCGGTCGCCATGGCGCGCCTCGGTCACGGTCAGCCTGGTCATAGCCTGGAGTCGCGCCGCGAGGCTTGCCGTGAATCCGGGCGGCATGTGCTGCACCACGAGCACGGCGGCGTCGAGGTCGGCGGCGAGGTGCGGAATCACCTCGGCCAGCGCTCTCGGACCGCCGGTGGACGCCGCGATCACGACGGCGTGGGTCGCCGCGCCAGGCCCGGTGGTTGCACGATCGCGTTCGACCATCGTCGGGCGCGCGAGCATTCCCACACCGCGAAGGTTCACGCACGCCGCCGCGCGGAGCGCCTCGAGGAGTCTGGTCCTGAGGGCTTCCGCCGCGTCGCTCACGCCACCGCTCGGCTTGTGGACGAACTCCACGGCGCCGAGCTCGAGGGCGCGGATCGTCAGCTCGCCCCCGTTAGGCGAGTCGAGCGCGCTGAGCATCACGACCGGGCGAGGCGTCTCGCTCATGATGTAGCCGAGCGCCTGGAGACCGTCGAGCTCCGGCATCTCGATGTCGAGCGTGACGATCTCGGGATCCAGCGCGTGGATCTGTTTCAGCGCGTCGAGGCCGTTGCGCGCCGTGCCGACGACCCTGAATTCCCCACTGGCCGCGAGGATATCGCTGACCAGCCTTCGCGTGAACGCACTGTCATCGACGACCAGGACAGTGCGCTGCCTAGAGGGCACGCTCCCCCATTCTGAGGGACTTCACGACCACACGACCGTCATTCAGGTGGAAGTAGACGCTGCGCCCGTGCTCGCCGCCCGTGTCGGACGCGACGAGGGGAATCTCCGCCAGGCGCAGCACGCGCTTGGTGGCTTCGACATTCCGTTCGCCCATGTTGATGCCGCTGGACGGCAGGAGTGAGGAGAACATGCTCGCACCGCCGACGATCTTGGCGATCGGGCGTCCCCACGCTCCGCGCTTGCGCAGCTCTTCGACGAGCAGCGGAATGGCCGTGGACGGGAACTTCGCGCGGTTCTCGCTGTCGAGCGACAGTCCTTCGCTCGGCAACAGGACGTGCGCGAGCCCGCCGATGCGCGACGAGCCATCGTAGAGCATGATCGCGACACACGACCCCAGCCCGATGGTCGAGATCACCGCGTTTCCGCTCGCGACGGCGTAGTCGGCGACCTTGACCCGGATCTCCTGGGCCTTCTGCTCGGCGGCGTTAGGCGTGGTCACGTGGCGTCGGCGTCACGGCGGCGGAAGATGCGCTCGCGCGGGTCCACCGCGGAGAACAGCGAACGGGTCGGGCCCAGCAACGTTTCGACCTTGCCCAGCACGAGAAAGCCGCCGGGCGCCAGCGCGTCGTGGAACCGCTGGAACAGCGTCTCCTGAGTGGACCGGTCGAAGTAGATCAACACGTTGCGGCAGGCAATGAGGTGCATTCCTCGCGGTGACGGATCCACGATCAGGTCCCTCCGCTCGAACGTCACGAGCGGCCGAATCTCGGGCGCGACGTCGAACGGCGGCCGCGTCGAGAAGTGGGTGCGCCGGATGTCCGGCGGCGTGTCGGCGAAGGCGGCTTCGGCGAACTGCCCCCGTCGTGCTGCGTCGAGACTCGCGCGATCGATGTCGGAGCCGAGCACGTGCACCCGCGACGCATCCACCGACTCGCCCCGCCCTGCGGCGTGGCGATGAAACAGGATCGCCAGCGAATACGGTTCCTCGCCCGACGAGCAGCCCGCGCTCCATACGTTGATGGGACGCGCAGCCCCGTCCCAGAGTATCGGAATCACCGTTCGCGCCAGCGCATCGAACGTCGACCAGTTGCGGAACAGCTTCGTGACGTTGATGGTCAGCGTGTCGAGCAGCCGCTCGTATTCCACCGCGTCCTGATCCAGCAGGGCGGCATAGTCCGAGAACCGATGAACGCCCCGGGCTCTCATGCGAACCGCGATCCGCCGGCGGAGACACCGTTCCTTGTAGGCGCCGCACCCGAAGGCGCGCTCGCGCGCGATCTTTGCGGTCAGCTCCGCGAAGCCGGCTTCGTCCGGATGTGTGGCGGCGGTCACCCGACTCGCCTCGCCGTTTCGAGATTGGTCCGCGCGATGGCGTTGGTCGGCTCCAGCTCGAGCGCCCGCTTCCAACACCGATTGGCCTCCTCGCGCTCCTGCCGCCGGTACCGCAGGTTGCCGAGCTTGAGGTAAACGTCGGCGCCGAGATTCGGTCTGTGCTTGACGGCCCGCGTGTAGGACTCCAACGCGTCGTCGTAGCGCCCGGCGCGGTAGTAGCTGTCGCCGAGGTTCTTGTGCAGCTGTGGCAGCGTCGCGTCCTCGAGCGCGCCACGCTCGAACGTCGACGCCGCGTCGCTCACCCGGCCGCGCCGCTCCAGCGCAACGCCGAGGTTGTTGAGCAGCACCGCTGAATGAGGGTGCGCCGCGACACCATCCGTCAACACGCTGATTGCCCGGTCGATGTCGTTCGCGAGCGCCGCCGTCAGCGCGGCGTAGTGATACCACGCGGCCGGCTTCGGCCGGCGCTCCCAGTTGGTGGCGGCTTCGGCGAGCAGGACATCGGCCTCGATGATGTCGCCGCGCCGCAGCGCGAGCACGCCGGCCGAGAGGAGCGTGCGGGGATCGTTGCTGCCCAGGCGCATCGCCTGCGCGAGCGCGTCGGAGGACTCATCGAACCGCCCGAGGCGCTCGAGGGCATACGCGAGGTTGTGGTAGACGGACGCCCCCACCGCGCGGCGCGACACCATCTGCTGGAACAGTGTGACCGCATCCTGCCATCGTCGCTGGCGCAGCAGCACGAGCCCCGCGTAGAACGTCGCGAGCTCATCACCCGGACGCAGCTCATTGACTCGACGGAACTCACGCACGGCCTCGTCGAGCATGCCGGCCTTGTAGAACGCCACGCCAAGATTCCGGTGCTCGCTGACGCGGGCGTCCGACGACACGGTTTCCGCCGGCTTCGTACGGCCCACGCGATGCAGGAAACCGGCGGTGATGAGGCCGTAGAGCGACTTGCCGGCATCGAACTCACCAAGGCCGGATTCGTCGACGAGCCCCGCGACGTCGCGCTTGCCGTCGATCAACCGCACGAGCGTTTCCTGCTCCACCGTCAGCTCGGCACCGCTCTCCTGCAGGCGATTGCGGTCCACCTCGAACACGAGATCGAAGCTCGGAATTTTCTTCTCGATCAGGCTCCACTCGTCGACGCGCCGCGCGCCCTCGAGCAGGAGTGATTCGGGATTGATGGACACGAGGAAGTCCTGCTCGTCGGGCGCGACGTCCGCCTCGAAGTTGAACGTCCCCTGGTTCCACGTGAACAGATAGTACACCGCCTCCTCGATCTGGAGGCGGATGTAGCGATGGAGCTCCTCCCGCGCGATGAACTCGCGCTCGACGAGGATCTCTCCGAGTCGCTTGTCGCGCTGCCTGTTCTGCACGGCGACGCACTGATCGAGCTGCGCCTGCGTGATCAGCCCGTTCTTCACGAGGATGTCACCGAGCCGGTCGCGCCGGTTCACGATCGACGCGTAGCAGATGCGGCCCTTGTCGAAGTAGATGTAGCCGAAGTTCTGTCGATGCGTGACGCTCAGGCAGCCGCTCTTCTTGCCCATGGCGAGCAGCTGGAGCACGTCGGGGAGGCTCGCCTCGTTGAGGCTTCCCTTGATCGCCATCAGCGCAGCTCCTCGATCACTCGCCCATCGGTCTCGGGCCACTCCATCACGACCTTTTCGGCATCGAGGAACGACTTGTCCGCCACCGCCGGGGAAGAAACCGGCGTCGCCGCGCCGCCGGCACCGAGCTCGCGCCTAACGAGCGACAGCGTGACCGCACCGCCCGCCGCCCGCGCCGCGTGCAGCACCCGGTCGATCACCGCTTCCACCTCGGCCGCGCCGGATACCGGAAGCTCGGCCAGCAGCGCAGCGACGCCGGGCTCGGCATCCGGCGCGCGATCCTGCAGCGATCGGACGTAGAGCGACTCGCGCAGCGCTCGGTCGGGTGGCTGAATGGCGACGACCAGCCCACCGTCGAACCGCGAGCGCAGCCGCGCCTCGAGCTCGCCGATCTCCGAGGGTGGCCGGTCACTCGCGAGCACGACCTGCTTCCCCGCGCTGTGCAGCGCGTTGAACAGGTGGAACAGCTCGTCCTGCGACCGCTCCTTTCCGGCCAGCGCGTGCACGTCATCGACGATCAGCGCGCCCGCCGTGCGGTAGCGCGCCCGCCACTGGTCGACGGTGCCCTCCTGAAGGGCGGCAATCAACTCGTCGACGAACTGCGACCCGCTCACGCACGCAACCGGTCCGGCGAGCGCCGCCTTGCGCCGCAGTGCGTTCCCGACGGCATGCACGAGATGCGTCTTGCCGACACCGGGGCCCCCATGAACGAACAGCGGGTTGTAGCGAGCACCCGGTGCCTCGATCGTCGCCTCGGCCGCACGCAGCGCCAGCTGGTTCGACTTCCCCGCAATCATCGTCTCGAGTGTGAACGCCGGCCATGGGCCCGGCGGCGGATTCTGTGCCGCAATCGCCTGCTCGACCCGCGCTTCGGCATCGGGGATGCGCTGCGGATCGCGGAACACATCGAGCCCGGCGAGCCGCGGGTCGAGCAGGACCGCCTGCGCCTCCAGCTGCTCCAGCCGCGACACGCCACTCGCGAACGCGGCATCCAGCGCATCGACGTCGGTTTCCTCGTTCATCGCCAGGGCGCGCTCGAGCATGGTCGTGCGGTACCCCGCGGCCTGCCAGTGCGCGATCCGCTGCCCTAGCCTGACGCGCCATCCCTCGACGTGCTGCGCGACCGCGACCGCGATGTCGGAGATGAAGCCGGCAAACTCGTCGGTCGCGATGGCGGCCGCGCGTCCGGCGTCGGGCGTGAGACGGCCGGCCGCGACGATGGAGCGGACGTTCGCGGGGGTGACCCGACGCTCGCCTAACGCCTCGTGCGCCGCGAGCCGGTTGAGCGCGCCCTGCAGCTCGCGGACGCTCCCGCAGGGCATGCGCGCCAGCTCCTCGAGGACGCCGTCGGCAAACGTCATCTCGCGCTCCACGCACTTGTTGCGCAGAATCGCGACGCGGGTCTCGTACTCCGGCAGGCCGATGTCGACGATCAGGCCGCCGGCGAGCCGCGTGACCAGGCGCTCATCGACGTCGGCGATTTCGGACGGAGGCCGGTCGCTCGCCATGATGATCTGGCGGCCGCTCCCGTGCAGAGCGTTGAAGATGCGCAGCATCTCGCTCTGCGTCTCGCGTCGCCCGGTGAGGAACTGGACGTCATCGATCAGCAACAGGTCCACGCGCTGGTACCGCTGCTTGAACGCTTCGGCTTGCCCCGACGAGATCGCGAGGTGCAGTTGATCCACGAAGTCATCGAGCGGAACGTACTCGACGACGAGATCCGGCTGCAGCTGCTTGGCCGCAAAGCCGATGGCCCCGATGAGGTGCGTCTTGCCCAACCCCGACGGGCTGTAGATGAACAGCGGGTTGTAGCTGGCACCGGGCGATTCCGCGACGGCACGAGCGGCCGCCACCGCGAGACGGTTTGACGCGCCGACGACGTAGTTGTCGAACCGGAACCGCCCGTCCAGAAGGACACTCATTGCCTAACAGCCACACGCGAAGCGGCCGCGCCGCTCAGCCGGCGCAGCACGAGCTCCGAGATGCTCCGGAGCGTTTCGAACACGCCGGTGCCTCGGAGGGCGTCACCGGCGTGGAAGGGCACGCCGCGAAAATTGAGGATGTCGTCGAGCTCATCGACGTCCATGATCAGCTCGCGAGGAAGGTCCTGCTTGTTGTACTGGATGACGAGTGGCACGTTGCGCGCGTCAACGCCCTGCTCGGCGAGGTTCGCGTGCAGGTCCTGCATGCTCTCGACGTTCTCCTCGACCTGACGTCGCTGGCTATCGGCGACGAACACGACCCCGTCCGCGCCCTGGAGCACCAGCTTTCGTGTCGTGGCGTAGTATACCTGCCCCGGAACCGTGTAGAGCTGCAGGCGCGTCGTGAAGCCCGAGATGGTGCCGAGATCGAGTGGGAGAAAATCGAAGAAGAGCGTCCGATCGGTCTGCGTCGCGAGTGACACCATCGACCCGCGGCGGTCGCCCGGCACCTGGTTGTAGACGTAGTGCAGGTTGCTCGTCTTCCCCGACCGTCCGGGGCCGTAGTAGACGATCTTGCAGGTGATCTCGCGCGCGGCGTAGTTGACGAGGGACATGGGACGCTTGTGGGTCAGATCCTGCCGAACAACTTCGCCAGGTTGCGGTTGAGGTCGGACTCGAAGTCGGCGAACGTCGGCGGCGCCGCCGCCATTCCGGCCGCAGCGCCGGCGAGCCGTCGACTCAGCTCGGCAAAGTAAAGCCGAACCAGCCCGATCGAGGTCGCGTCGTCGAACACCGTGAGCAGTATGTGCGCGCCCTTCCCGGTCGACAGCTCACCGAGAAAGATCTGGCGCTCGTGCCCCGCATGATGCAGCGTCGTGAACGGGGTCCCGTCGAGCTGCCGGCCGATCTCCGCCGCCGATGCGTGGATTGCGGCGGCCAGCGCGCAGGCTGACATGACGTCCACCGAGCGCGTGAACCCATGCTGCGCGAGCACGCGCCCGCTCGACTCGAGCAGGACCGCGATCCTGACGCGGGAGTCGTCGATGAACTTCATCAACGGCTCCTCGATCCAGGACTCGACGGCGGTTCTCATGCCGCCACGCTCGTTGGGCGCGCGCTCATGTCAGGGCCTTCGCGGCACGCATCATCTCGACCCGCAAGAGGCCGATGTTGGCTCTGGCCTCCGAGATGGTGACCAGCACGAGATCGTCTCGCCCCGCCGCGCAGATGCCACCCTTCTCCGCGTCCAGGCGCAGGAACGTCACCACACCACATCCGGCCGCGCCACACGCGAGCCGCGCCTTGCGGTGCAGCGACGCCGCCAGCGCTGCGACCGCCTCCGCGTGCACGCCGATCTGGACGTTCGAGTCGACGGCGAGCCCATCGCGCTCGGAGACCACGAAGCTGCCAACGACACCGCGGTGACGGGACAGCATCGCGAGGAGCTCGGCGTACGGTGTCTTGGTCATGACACCCTCACGAGCCAATCGCGCGCGCGAGCGAGCGCCCGATCCAGGAGCAGGCGCACGAGGCCGACGGGCGTCGTGCGCGCGGCGGTCACCACGAGGAGGCTCGCGTTCGGAGCCGGCGTCATCGCGACGATCGCTTCGTGAGCCTCGACGAGCAGCGATGTCCACGCGCCAAGCCCGAGATGTCGCATCGCGCGCTCGGCCTCGCTGCTCACCCCCGCGAGCTCGGCGGCGATCACCTCGGCGACATCCTTTCCGGTGGCGTCGGTATACGCTCCGGCGAGCACCAGCCCATCGGCGTCCACCAACAGCGCGTACTGACCGGACCCATCGAGTACCGAATCGAAGAGCTGCTTCGTGCGTGATGGGTCTGGCGCCGGGAGCTCCGGCACCGATCGGGTCGTACGCGGAGTCGCCTGCTCCGGCGCGGCTGGCGCTGGAGCCGGCGTCTCCCGCACCACGACCGACTCGGCGGGTGCCATCGCTTCGCTCGGCGCCAACGGCGGCGAGACAACCGTCGCTTCGGCCGGCGGCGAGCCGTTAGGCATCACGACGGCGGCCCCCTTCGCCGGGCGCGCACCGAGTGCGCTGCGCACGTGCGCCAGCGCCGCCGCTACCCCGGGCGTCTGCTCGGCGGGCGGGACGGTCGACAGGCGGCGCTCGGCGCTCTCGAGATCGCCGCGGCGGAACTCGATGAAGCCAAGCCCCAGGTTTGCCTGGGCGTGTGACGGGTCGAGCCGCAAGGCCATTTCCCACTCGTCGGAGGCTCGCTCCAGATCGCCGCGATCCGCGTGGATGCGCGCCAGAACGTCGTGGGCGTCCGGAAGGTACGGATGGCGGTCGAGGCCCCGCACGGCCACGCGCAACGCGACGTCGAGCTGGCCCGCACGTCGCAGCGCCTCCGCGAGCGGCATGAACACGAGGCTCGACGGGTCGCGCGCGAGATCGTCGCTCAGCCGGCGAATCTCGTCAGGCATCCTCGACCCCCTTGAGCAGCGCGCGCAGGCGCACGACGCAATCCAGCATCTCTCGCACTCGCGTCACGCCGGGGCGATCACCCGCTTCGACGAGGTAGCGCTGCCACGAGAGAATGGCCTGGTCCATCCCCGCACTGCGCGCCGCCGCGGCACCTAACGCCAGCAGCACCTCGGGGTTCCGCGGCTCGAGCTGCGCGGCGCGTCGGAGCGCCTCGAGCGCCTCCGGCTCGCGGTCCAGCCGCATGAGCGCGCGAGCGACGAGCAGATGCGAATCGGCGCGCGTGGGCGCGGCGCGCGTCGCAGCCGTCGCGGCGTTGAGCGCGTGCTCGAGACGTCCTTCGCGAAGTGCAACCCGCGCCTGCTCGATGTGCGGTGCCGGGTCGTCGCCGGCCAGCGGTTCCGCGACCGCCGGACGCTCTGCCGCACGCACCTCGATGACGCCGGTGGACAGGAGCCCATAGGCGACCTTGGCGACGTCGAATTCGCTGCGCCCGAGGCGATTTGCTATCCCGCGCAGGTCGGACTGGCCATCGATCATCGCGAGCATTTCCCACTCGCTCGGGAGGAGATCGAGAAGGGATGGATGGTCCTCGTCGGTCGGCGCGAGCACGGGAACGACTCCCAGATGCGGGATCTTGTGCGCGATGCGCGCCCACTCATCGATCCGGCGCGCGCCCTCCATGAGCAGCGATTCGGTCGAGATGCGTGCCGTCGCCTCCGTCGCCGAGTCGGCGGTCCCGCCCTCGACGAACGAGAAAAAGCCCTCCTGCCACGACATGAGCTCGAACACGACCGCCTCGATCTGCAGGCGGACCTGACGCTCGAGCTCACGCCACGTCAGGCAGCCCGCTTCCACGAGCAGCTCGCCGAGCCGTTTGCCATCGGTTCGGTTCTCCTGCGCCATGCGCGCGCGCTGCAGGTCGCCTTCGGAGATCTTTCCGGCGCGCACCAGCATCGCGCCCAGAGGATGCGGGTTCGTGCGAATGGACGCGGAAACGACGCGCCCGCCCTCGAAGCAGACGACGCCTTCGTTGTCGCGCAGCGCCGACGTGACGCGCAGCGATCCGGTCTTCCGGCTCAGATCGAGCAGCTGGAAGACGTCGTGGATCCCGAGCTCGCGGAGCGGACCTTCGATCGCCATTACGCTGCGGGCCCCCGTGCGACGAAGATGCGCTGCAGATCGACGGCCGTGCGCGAATCCCGACGCGCGCGCCGCGCGTACTCGCTCGCCGGCTCGAGGTCCACCACACGCCGCCACCGCTCGATCGCCTCCCGGTACCGGTGCTGGTCGGCCGCGAGCACCCCTTCGAAGTAGAGCGCGCCAACGTGCTCCGGGTCGAAACGCAGGACGCGCGCGAAGGCGACCGACGCGTCGCCGCGCCGCCCGCAGTCGAACAGGGTTTCGCCGAGCGATGTGAGCGCATCCAGGTTGTACGGATCGCGCTGGAGCAGCTCGACGAGCAGCGTGAGCGACTCGGCGTGGCGGCGGAGTCGTCGCCGAAGCGACGCCAGGGCGAGCGCAGCCTCGGTATAGGTTGGAACCGAGTCGAGCGCCGCGGCCAGCTCGCGTTCCGCATCAGCGTTGAAGCCCTTCATCTCGAGGATTGTCGCGAGCTGATAGCGAACGACCGCGAAATCCGGGTCGAGCGTCAGTGCGTGACGATACGACTCGACGGCACTCTCGAAATCTCCGATGGAGCGCGCGACATCCCCGATCTGCTTGAGGACGTCCGCTCGCGCGGGGGCGCCCCGGCGCGCGCGCTCGAGCGCATCCAGCGCCGCCGCGGGATCCCCACCGTCGGCGCGAGCGGTCGCAGCGAGAATGAGCATCTCGACATCGGCTGGCGCGGCATTCAGCAGATCCTCCGCGAGCGGACGCGCCTCGCCACCTCGTCCGAGCATGATGAGCACGCGCACTTCGCCGGCGAGCGCGCGCCGCGTTGCGGCGGCCGCGTCGGCGGTTCCGTTCGCGGCAGCTCTGGCGTTGCGGTAGCGCTCGAGGGCCTCGCCATACGCGCCCTGCTTCGCGTACACGTCGCCGAGCAGCGTGAGCCCCTCGACCGCGTCGCCGCCGCGCGCGAGCACACGGCTCGCTTCGGCCGACGCTCGATCGAGGAGCCCCTTGGACAGATAGTCGGCCGCGGCGGCGTAGGGCGTGCCGAGTGGCATCGTGGCGGGCGGCGGTGGTGCCACCGGCGCCAGCTCGGTGAACAGCGAGTCGAGCACACCCGTGTCGAGCGCAAACTCGTCGACCGATCCGTCCGTCCGCTTCTCCCCGGCAAGGTCCGGGACGATGGTGAACTCCGGGTCCTCGAACTCGAGGTCGATCGCCAGCTCGAACTTCTGCGGGACGTAGTACGGGTCGATCTCGAGCGCCCGCTTGGTCGCGCGAAGCGCACCGTCGTAGTCGCCGAGGTTCGAGAGCACGAAGCTCAAGTTGTAATGCGCCTCGGCGTAGTTGGGGCGTGCCTGGATGGCGCGGCCATAGGCGTTCCGCGCGTCCTCCAGCTTCTTGAGCTCCACGAGCACGAGCCCTACCCCGTTCCACGCCACGGGCTGTTCCGGCTGCAGCTGCAGGACCTGCCGGTACGCCTCCAGGCACAGCGGCAGCCGCTTCTTCTTGAAGAGCAGCAGCGCGAGGTTCAGGCGCGCCTTGATGAACGACGGCTGCGCCTTGAGCGCGAAGCGGAACGCTTCGACCGACGCTTCGACATTGCCGACGTGATACAGCGCGACGCCGAGGTTGTTCAGGCCTAACGCGTACTTCGGGTCGCAGGCGACAGCCCGCCGGTAGCATTCGGCGGCATCGGCGTATCGCCCGTCCTGGTGGAGCGCGATCCCCCGCTCGTTCCACAGCTTCGGGCTGTCCGGACGGGTCGCGAGCAGCTTCTCGTAGAGCTGCGCCGCCGTTGCCGGCTCCTTCTTCAGCAGGTGTACCTCGGCCATCGCCTGCACGAGCAGGTCACTGTCCTCACCGCGCTCCGCTGCCAGGCGATATTCGCGCAGCGCCTCGGCGTAGTAGCCCTTCTGCCGGAACGCGAGGCCGAGGGTGAAATGCGCGAGCTGCCCCTCGGGAGCAACGCCCATCTCACGATCGGCGGCGCGGGCCGCGCGCTGCGCGACGACCGGCTCGTACGAGGCCGAGGTGCTCCGGTCGAGCGACAGGTTGGCGTGTGCCCGCGACAGCGCCGGGTTGAGCTGAATCGCTCGCTTCGTCGCCTTCTGGGCCTCGTCGTGTCGGCCCATGTCGCCTAACACGAACCCGAGCAGGTAGTGCGCGTCCGGGTTGTCAGGCGCGAGCTCGATCGACCGCCTGAGCGCCTGTAGCGCTTCTTCGTTGAGCCCGCGGTTGTACAGCACCTCGCCGATGTAGAACTGAACGATGGCGCTGACCGGATCGAGCGAGAGTGCCCGCGAGAACCATCGGTGGGCACTCTCCAGGTCACCACTCCCCTTTTCCGCGAGCCCGAGCTGCACGATCGCGCCGATGTCGTCGGGATAGAAGCGCAGCAGCTCGCTGAACTCCTCGACGGCGTTGTCCACGTGCCCGAGCAGCGCGTACGTTCGGCCCAATTCCCATCGCGCGTCGCGGTCGTCGGCCTGGGCGCGCAGCCGGTCCTTCAGCTCGGCCACGCGGCGGTCGTAGTACCCGGTGTTGAAGTACGCGATCTCCAGGTTCCGCTGCGCGACCTGCATCTTCGGGTCGAGCTCGAGCGCGCGCGAGAACGCGGTGACCGCCTCACCCAACAAGCCCTTGTTGTAGTAGAGGACCCCGAGATTGTTGTGCGCGCCGGCGTCCGACGGGTCGATCCGCTTGGCGAATGACCGGAGGACATCGCGATCCCGTTCGCTCGTTAGGGATGGCGATGAAGGTTGGCCGGGAACCGGGAACTGGGAACTGGGAACGGAACTGCCGGGAACCGGCAACGGGGAACCGGAAACGGAAGAATCGGCGGGCGCCTGCGGCGCCGCCGATGATCGCGGGGAGAGGTTCGCGAGCGGATCCTCGTCCGTCAACGAAAACTCAGTTCCCGGTTCCCGGTTCCCGGTTCCCGCTCGGTTCATCCGAGACGCACTGCCCTCAAAATCGCCTGCAACGACGCCACGTCGGGCAACAGCAGGAAGAATCCGCGCAATCGCTCGTGGATGTCCTGCATGTAGAACTCGCTCTCCACGCAGAACACGAAATCGCGGTCGGTTCCGAACTGCAGGTACGCGGTCGTCAGCACGGCGTTCGACATGTCCACCGCGAGGCTCGGCGGGGACGGCAGCAGCATGAGCCCCATGAAATCGCTGAGCGCGTTCATGTAGGCGCCGCTCAGAATGTTCCCCGCCTCCTTGATCGCCGACTGCTCGAGATCGCCGAGCTCCGTCGACGTCCCGGCCGGGCGGCGGAGCATGAGCTCCGAGAGCCTAACGGCAGTGGGCTTCGGGAACACCAGAAGCGTCCGGCCGGTGAGGTCGCCCATCATGTTCATGAGCACCGCGGCCACCGGCTCCTCCGGCCCCGAGATCTGCGGCGGCACATCCTCCAGCTTCGCGATCGTGATGGTCGGGACGCTGATCATGATCGTGCTGCCGGTCATCTGGGACAGTGCGGTGGCGGCGTGGCCGGCGCCGATGTTCGCGACTTCGCGCAACGCATCCACCTGGACCGGTTTCAGAGTCTTCAGGTCGTTCATTCCCGCTCCACTAGAAAAGACTGCTCACGTCGAGGATGAGCGCCGGCACCCCGTCGCCGAGGATCGTCGCCCCGCTGAATACGGAGAGACCGTCCTTCACCGCGTCGAACGGCTTGATGACGATCTCCTGTTGACCCGTCAATTCGTCCACGACCATCCCGGCGCGCCGGTCGGCCACCTCCAATACGACGACTTGCCCTCCCCCTCCGTCGCGCCTCGGCAGGCGAACGACGTCGCGCAGATGGACGACCGGCAGCACGTCATCGCGCAGGATGAGCACCTCGCGACCTTTCACGTGACGAATCGTGTCCCGCTCGACCTGCACGGTCTCGTTGACGTGCGTCATGGGAATGGCGTACGTCTCGTCACCAATCCTGGCGAGCAGCGAGCGGACGATGGCGAGCGTCACGGGAAGCCGAACCGTCACCGACGTGCCCTCGCCCTTCACCGACTTCATGTCCACCGTTCCGCCAAGCGCGCGCACGCGCGTGTGAACGGCGTCGATGCCGACGCCGCGACCGGAGATGTCGGTGACCTGCGCGGCGGTCGAGAATCCGGGGCGTCCAATGATCCGCATCAGCTCATCGTCCGTGAGCTCCGTGCGCGTGCTCTCGACGAGTCCCATTTCCTGAGCTCGGGCGAGGACGCGATCGCGATCGATGCCCTTTCCGTCATCGGTGACGCGGATCACCACCGCCGACCGGTCACGCGCCGCGACGAGCATGAGGCGTCCCGTCGGAGACTTGCCAGCCCGCACGCGCTCGTCCGGCGTTTCGAGGCCGTGATCGATCGCGTTGCGCAGCAGATGCACGATCGGGTCACCGATCTCGTCGAGCAGCGATCGATCGAGCTCGATTTCCTGACCATCGACGACGAAGTCGACCTGCTTGCCGAGCGCGCGCGCGGCGTCGCGGACGACGCGCGGGAACCGATCGAACACCTGCCAGACCGGCACCATGCGACTCGTCATGATGCCGTCCTGCAGGTCGGCGACGAGCCGCGACGTCTGCGTGACCGCCTCCGTGAGCGCCGGGTCGCCGATCGCCATCGCGAGCTGCTGGAGCCGCCCACGCGTGATGACCAGCTCGCCGATGAGGTTCATGAGCGTGTCGAGCCGGTGGAGGTCGATCCGGATGTGGCGGTGCTGACGCGACGGCACCAGCTCGCTCGCGCGGCCGGCGTTCGCGCCGGACCGGGCCCCAGCGGCGTTAGGCGATGCCGGCCGTTGTTCCGCGTCGAGCGCCCCGGCGCGCGTGACGGCCACCTCGGCCACGTGGCCGGCGGACCTGATGGCGCGGTCGATCTCCACATCCGACGCGCCGGTGTCGATGCCGATCGTTAGGCGCCCAGCGAACGTGTCGGCATCGAGCGTCTCCGGGGCCGGCGCCACATGGACCACCGTGCCGAGCCGCTTCGCGCGCTCGAGCACGAGGTACGCGCGAACGCCCGGCATCGGCGTGCCGGGCTCCAGGCTAACCCGGACCGTGATCGCCGCAGGCGCGGCCACTGGTGCGCCGCCGCCCCGCTTTCGCTTCTTCGGCTTGGCCGGCGCGGCGAGCACCGTGGCGCCATCACGTGGTGACGATGCCGCCGCGCGAAGCGCGGCGATCGTCTCCGCCGCATCCACTTCATCCTCGCGCCCCGCCACCGACAGCTCGATCGCGCGCTCGAGCGTGTCGGCCGCCGCGAACAGCGTGTCCATGAGGGCCGTGCTCACCTGGCGCTCGCCACGCCGTACGAGATCGAGCAGGGTCTCGAGCTCGTGCGACAGATCCGCGACGACCGTGTACCCCATCGTCGCGCTCATGCCCTTCACGGTGTGAACGGCACGGAACAACGCGCCGACCGGCTCGCGCGCTGTGGGCGTCCGCTCGAGCTCCAGCAGCGCGTGATTGATTGCCGAGAGGTTGTCCTGACTCTCCGTCAGGAACAGCTCCGCGTAGCGAGCAGTGTCCATGAAACGCTCGCGCGAGCGCGTTCGGCGGAGCGACTGCGACCTATCCGAGCACCCGCTGCACCGCTTCCAGTACGCGGCTCGGCTGGAACGGCTTGACGACGAAGTCCTTGGCGCCGGCCTGAATGGCCTCGACGACGAGCGCCTGCTGACCCATCGCGCTGCACATGAGCACCTTCGCCTGCGGGTCGAACTTCGTGATCTCCCGCACGGCGTCGATCCCACCCATGTCGGGCATCACGATATCCATCGTGACGAGGTCGGGTCGCAGCTGCCGATACTTCTCGACCGCCTGGACGCCGGTTTCGGCCTCGCCGACGATCTCGAATCCGGCCTGCTGCAGGATGTCGCCGACCATCGTGCGCATGAAGATCGCGTCGTCACAGATCAAGACCGTGTGGCTCACGTTCCACTCCACTCCGAAAACGGGATGATTCTTATGTCGTTGCGTGGGCAGGCCCTCAGTCCGGCAGGGACAGTCACGAGTTTTGAGTCGTGAGCCTTCTGTGATGAGTCGTGAGTCCCAGGAACTCACACCTCATGACGAAAGACTGACTCGGCTGGCGCACTCGTTACTGGCCACGCCTGGCCGCGATGCCTTGCGTTGCAGCGCCGTTATGCCATCACCTGGCGTACGACGGCGGGGACCTCTAGGACTATGACGACTCCGCTCTCCAGATGTCCCAAACCGCGCACGATTCCACCGCGCGCAATGTCACCGCTGGCCGGCTCGAATTGCTGAGGGGCGAGGACCTGGACGTCACGCACCTCGTCCACTGCGAGGCCGACGTTCTTGTTCCCGAATTCGGCGAGAACCACCGACCCCTCGCTCGGCGTCGTGCCGCCGGCGAGGCGGACGGCCAGATCGATCACGGTGACGATGGCACCGCGGAGGTTGATCAGCCCACGCACGTGAGGTGGCGCACCGGGCAGTCGTGTCGTGCGCCGCAGCGGGACGATCTCGCGGACAGCGCCGATGTCACAACCGTACACCGTGCCGGCAACCGCGAACAACAGGAGTCGCAGCGAACCTGGCGATGGTGCCTCGGTGGCGGCCTCAGTAGGTATCGCGGTAGAAGCCAAAGTGGTCGAGCGGGTCCGGGTGAGTCTCGAGCGAACGGTCCTGCGCTGCCGCCACGAGCGACCGTCTCAGGTCGTCGGGCAACGGCGCACGAAGGTCGATCGCATCACCGGACACCGGATGCCGAAAGCGCAGCCACGCCGCGTGGAGAAAGTGCCGTCGCGGCGGCAGCGCCAGCAGCCGCCGCCCTCCTCCGCCGCCGTAGGTGTCATCGCCGGCAACCGGGTGCCCTACCGACGCGAGGTGCACACGAATCTGATGCGTGCGGCCCGTGTGGAGGTGCGCGCGCAAGAGATCGGTGGCGTCGAACCGCGCGAGGCGCAGGAAGTCCGTCTTCGCCGACCTTCCGGAACTGACGATCGCCATGCGCTTCCGGTCTCGCGGGTCGCGCGCGATCGGCTTGTCCACGGTCAGTTGGTCGGCGTCGAGATGTCCCCACGCCAGGGCCGCATAGCGTCGCACCACACGGCGCTCGGCGATTGCCCGGGAGAGAATGCGGTGCGCCCGGTCCGTCTTTGCGACCAGCAGCAGGCCGGAGGTGTCCTTGTCCAGGCGGTGAACGATACCGGCCCGGTCGGAGTCGCCAGACTCCGCGAGGTCGCTCCCACGGCCAATGAGCGCGTTCACCAGCGTGCCCGTCCAGTTACCTGGCGCCGGATGCACGACCATTCCCGCCGCTTTGTCCACGACGACGATGTCGTCGTCCTCGAACACCACAGTGAGGGGAATGCGCTCGCCTTCGATGTCGCGGGCGGGCGGTGCCGGCACGTCGACCGAGACGCGATCGCCCGGCGTCGCCCGATAGCTCGCCCGCTCGAACTTCCCGTTGACCGTCACCTGCTTGTTCGCGATCAACGTCGCCGACTGGTTGCGCGAGATGCCGACGTGAGCCGCCACCAACAGATCGAGGCGGATGCCGACGTCGGCATCCGCCTCGATGTTGAACTCGTGGTGACTCGGGCGCGCGTCCGGGTTACGGGGCATCCTGCGACCCGGCGGTCGCGCTCGCGGCTTTCGAGCTCCCACTCACCGCCGAGCCGTCGGCTGCTCGCGCCCGTTCGGCGCGGTCGTCTCCCCAGAGAACCCACGCCAGGAGGAACGCGCCGGTGCTCACCGCCATGTCGGCGACGTTGAACGTGGGCCAGCGCATGTCGCGGAAGCCCACGTCGATGAAGTCGACGACGCCTTCATGCCACCGAACCCGGTCGATCAGGTTGCCGAGCGCGCCGGCGCAGACGAGTGCGATCGCGAGCGTCCGCGGGAAATCTCCCTCGCGCGTCGACTGGTACAGTCGCCACAGGATCACCAGCGCGCCGACGGTGAGGACCATGAAGATGTACCTGGAGTATTCCCCGAGATACAGGCCGAACGCCGCCCCCTGATTGCGGACGAGCGTGAGCCGCAGCGCGTCGCCGACCACCTGCTGCGGCGAGAACGGCGCGAGCGTGTTGAGCGCGATCATCTTCGTCACGATGTCCGCAACGACGATGATGACGACGACCGGCCAGAACACGACCGCGTTAGGCGTGCTACTTCTTGGCATCTTCCTCGCGCTGCTTGCACTCGATGCAATACCGCGCGTGCGGTAGCGCGTCGAGGCGCTCGAAGGCAATCTCGTTGCCGCAGTTGTGGCATTTGCCGAACGTCTCGGGCGCCCGGTAGAGGCGGCGCAGCGCCTCGTCGATGTGCCAGAGGAACCGGCCTTCCTGGCTCGCGAACAGGAATGCCTTCTCCCGCTCCATGGCGTCGGTACCCTGATCGGCCATGTGGAACGAGTAGGAGCTCAAGTCGCCATCGGCGGATTGCGGCGTGGCGCCGAAGGTCTCGTCATAATGACCAAGCTCCTTCAGCACGCGACGTCGCTCCTCGAGCAGGCGCTTCTCGAAGTGCTGGAGGTTCTTCTTGTTCATCGGCTTCGCCTTCTTGGCGCTGCTCGCGCTGCTTGCGGATGCCATTGCTACAGTTCCTTGGAAAGGGCTGCACGAACGGTCGACCCATCGAGGTCGAGCTCGTGCACCTGTTGACCGGCCGGGGCCTCGCCCGCAACAATTTCGCGGGCGAGGAGTTCATTGGCGATCCAACCAGCATGCTCGCTGATCGCCTCGTACATCTCCGCGGGAGCGGCGATCCACACTCGGATCCGGTCGCTCACCACAAAACCTAAGTCCCTCCGCAATCGCTGGAGCTGGCTCACGAGCTCGCGCGCGATCCCTTCGCGCCGGAGCTCCGGGGTTATCGTCGGATCGATCGCCGCAACGCGACCATTCTCTTCCTTCACGGTCAGCGCGCCCGTGGCGCGCCGCAGAATGCGCAAATCCTCGTGATCGAGCGTGCGGGCGTCATTCCCAACCGAGACGGCGAGTGGTTGCCCGTGTTCGAACGATCGAAGCTCGCTGCTGGTAAACGCGGCGACGGCCTGCGCCGCGAGTGGTGTGCTCTTGCCGAACTTCTTACCCAGCGACCGGAAGTTCGGTTTCGCATGGAGTGTAACGAGAGAATCCGCCGATGAGGCAAGGTCCACGTGCTTGACGTTGAGCTCGGCCTCGAGCAGGTCGGACAGCGACCCGACGTCAGCGGCGAGCGCTTCAGGCACAACGCATACCAGTCGGGACAAGGGTTGACGTACTTTGATGCCCGCCTCCTCGCGGGCAGCCCGCCCCAGTCGAGCGAGTGTCCGGATCTCACGCATTGCACGCTCCAGCGACGGGTCGCTGGGTGCCGGATCAGGACGACGATAGGGGGCCAGGTGTACCGAAAATCCCGTCAGTTCGCGATGCAGCCAGTCGCTCACGAACGGCGCAAGGGGCGCCAGCAGCCGGGTGGCCACCGCCAGCACTTCGTGCAACGTGGCGAACGCCGCGCGGTTATCGGGTGCGCTCACCTCATAGAACCGGGCGCGAGACCGCCGCACATACCAGTTCGAGACGTCGTCGACGACGAAGCTCATGATCGTCCTGGCGGCCGCGGTGGCGTCGAACGCCAGGAGCAGCGAGTCGACGTCGGCTTCCACGGTGGCGAGACGGGAGAGCATCCACCGGTCGATCGCCGGCCGATCGGCCGGCGCCGGGTCGAGCGCCGAGGGCTCCCAGCCGAAGTTCGCGTAGATCGCGAACATTCCGTTGTAGACGTTCTTGAGCGTCACCAGGAACTGCGTGACCCCTTCTCTGATCTGCGTTTCGTCGAACGCCCGGGGCTTCCACACCTGGCTCGACGAAACGAGGAACAGCCGGACCGCGTCGGCGCCGTACTTCGGAATCACCGTCCAGGGGTCGACGATGTTCCCGAGGCGCTTCGACATCTTGACGCCGTGCGCGTCCAGCACGAGGTCGTTCACGACGACCGCTTTGTATGGAGCAGTCTCGGGAATCGGGAATCGGGAATCGGGAATCGAAACGTCCCGAGGCCGGCCGATTCCCGATTCCCTATTCCCGATTCCCGCGTTGTTCGGGAGCGCATCACCCAAACCTGCAGCGATCGCGAGGAGGGAATAAAACCATCCCCGCGTCTGGTCCACGCCTTCCGCGATGAAATCCGCGGGGTACTGCTTCCCCAGCATCTCGCGGTTCTCGAACGGGTAGTGCCACTGGGCAAACGACATCGCGCCCGAGTCGAACCAGGCGTCGATGACTTCCGGTACGCGTCGCATCGTGCCGGAGCCGCTCCGTGCCGGCCACGTGTAGCGGTCGATGAACGGCTTGTGCGGGTCGAAGTCCTCGCCTAACGACGTTCCGGATCGTTCCGCCAGCTCCGCGAACGATCCGACGACCTCGATCTCCGTCGGGTCCTCGTCGTTCACCCACACGGGGAGCGGTGTCCCCCAGTAGCGGTCACGCGAGATGGCCCAGTCGATGTTGTTCTCGAGCCACTCCCCGAACCGCCCGGCTCCCACCTCGGGTGGATGCCAGTCGACGCGCGCGTTGCGCGCCAGCATGTCGTCCTTGAACGCCGTCGTGCGGATGAACCACGACGCGCGCGCGTAGTACAGCAGTGGCGTTCCGCATCGCCAGCAGTGCGGGTAGGCGTGCACGAGCGTCCCTGCCTTCCACAACACGTCGCGCCGGCCGAGGTCCGCGATGATCAACGGGTCGGCGCTCTTGACGAACAGTCCGCCGACTACTGGCAGGTCCGCCGGGAACTCCCCGCGCGCGTTGACCGGCTGCACGAACGCGAGGCCGTGGCGCTGCCCGGCGGCATAGTCGTCGGCGCCGAATGCCGGCGCGAGGTGCACGACGCCGCTGCCATCCTCGGCCGACACGAAGTCCTCACCGACGATGACGCGGTGCTCACCCCCTACCCCATCGAACGACACCCAGTCCAGCGGCCGCTCGTATCGTGACCCGACCAGCATGGATCCCGGGAACCGCCCAACGGTCTCCCAACGGTCCCGATAGTCGTCGCCGAGCACCGCCCCCGCTCGCGCCTCGGCGAGAATGATCGTCGAGCCGGTGCCGGTCTTCTTTTTCAGCTCGACGTAGTCGAGCTCGGGGTGTACCGCGAGGGCGACGTTCGAGACGAGGGTCCAGGGCGTCGTAGTCCAGACCAGGATCCGTCTGCGACTGGGAACCGGGAACGGGGAACCGGGAACTGTGACTGCGGGAGAAGCCCCGGTTCCCGGTTCCCGGTTCTCGGTTCCCGCTGTCAGCTCCAACGCCACGTACACGCTGGGATCCGACACGTCCTGGTAGCCCTGCGCCACCTCATGGCTCGACAACGTCGTTCCGCATCGCGGGCAGTAAGGCAGGATCTTGTGGCCGCGCGTCAGGTAGCCCTTGCCGTGCAGCGTAGCCAGCGCCCACCACACGCTCTCGATGTACTCGTTCGTGTACGTGACGTACGCATTGTCGTAGTCCAGCCAGTAGCCAATGCGCTCGCTCAACCGCTCCCAGTCGCTCTGGTACGTCCACACGCTCTCGCGACAGAGGCGATTGAATTCCTCGACGCCGAACGCTTCGATCAGCTGCTTCCCGCTGTAGCGCGTGATCTCCTCGTCGCTCATGCCGCGCGCCCGGAGAAGTGCCGGCAGCCGCTTCTCGACCTCGATCTCCACGGGTAGACCGTGGGTGTCCCAGCCAGCCTTTCGGAGGACGAAGTGGCCCTTCATCGCGCGATGGCGGCAGAAGAGATCCTTGATCGTGCGCGCGAACACGTGATGGATGCCCGGCCGGCCGTTCGCCGTCGGCGGCCCCTCGAAGAACACCCACGACGGTGCATCGGCGTGCGCCTCGAGCGTGCGCGCGAACAGTCCTTCGTCGCGCCAGCGCGCCAGCAGTTCCTCCTCGAGTGCGTTCGCTCCGCCGTCGGCCGGAAGGAGCCGGAATCGCTGATCCGATCCGACGGCGGTCACACGCGCTCCAACACGCCGCACACGAGCGTGGTGAGGTTCGGCTCCGCTCGTGCCGCCACCGCGATGATCTTCTCCACGCTGGCCGGCTCGAGCGCGTCCGGCAGGCACTGATCCGTGATGATCGAAATCCCCAGGACCCGCATCCCCCCGTGGATGGCGACGATGACCTCGGGCACCGTGGACATGCCGACGACATCGGCCCCGATCCCGCGAAGGAAGCGGTACTCGGCACGCGTCTCGAGGTTCGGGCCCGGAACAGCGACGTAGACGCCCTCGCGGAGGGTGATGCCGTGCGCCAGGGCCACCGCGCGCGTGATCTCTCGCAGCCGGCCGTCGTACGGCTCCGACATGTCCGGGAACCGCGGCCCGAGCCGATCGTCGTTAGGCCCGATGAGCGGGTTGTCGCCGAGCAGGTTGATGTGGTCGGCGATGAGCATGAGATCGCCCGGTGCCCAGAGCGGATGCATTCCGCCGCAGGCGTTGGACACGACGAGCACGCGCGCGCCTAACGCGCGCAGGACGCGCACCGGCAGCGTGACCTGCGCGAGCGAATACCCCTCGTAGCGATGGAAGCGTCCCTGCATGGCGACGACCGTCTTCCCCGCGAGCGTTCCGCACAGGAGCCGACCGGCGTGGGATTCCACGGTCGACAGGGGGAATCCCGGGATGTCGGCGTAGTCGATGCTGGCTTCCACGGCGACGCGGCCGGCCAATGCCCCGAGGCCGGTCCCGAGAATGACGGCCACGTCCGGCACGCGCCCGAATCGACTCCGCACCACGTCGGCCGCACGCTCGACCTGCTCGAGTGTGTGCGGACCGTCGAGCGTCAGCGGACGATCGCTCGCAAGGGTTCCGGCGCCCGACACCGCCACACTACTCCTTCACCAGCGAGTCGAGCCACGCCGGCGTGGGGTGCGCGGATCGCTTCGGCTCATCGGGCCTCGGCCCGGCGGGTGGCGCGCCGGCGGCCGGCGGCATCGACGCGGCTTCAGCCGTCTCGATCTCCACGAGCTGACGCTCGACCATCGCGCGCAGCTGGGACAGGTACGTGCGCCGCGCCCGCACGAGGCCCTGAATCTCCTCCTCGAGCTTGCGCGTCTCGGCACGGATGGACTCGAGGTCGCGCTCGGCCTGGGCTCGTGCCTCGCGCATCAGGAGCTGCGCCTCGCGGTCCGCCTGTTCGCGAATCTCCGCACGAAGCTGCTGCGCCGAGACCAGCGCGTCGTTCAGTGCCTTGTCGCGCTCGCGGAATGCGCGAAGCTGCTCCACGAGGCCCTTCGACTTCTGCTCGAGCTCCTGATTCGCCCGAACGAGCCGCTCCACTTCGGCCGCGACCTGATCGCGGAACTGATCGACTCGCGCCTTGTCGTAGCCGCGCAGCGCCGAGCCGAAATCGTACCGGCGGATGTCGACCGCCGTGAGATGAAAGGCTTCGTCACTCATGCGTGTCGCGCCCCGAACAGGACAGTGCCGAGTCTGACCATCGTGGCCCCTTCTTCCACCGCGATCTCGTAGTCGTTGGACATTCCCATCGAGAGCTCCGCTGCCGGGTGTCCGAGCGCCATGAGACGCTCCCTCACCATGCGCGCACCAGCGAACGTCGCACGCAGTGTGCGCTCGTTCGCGTCCAGCGGCGCCATCGTCATGACGCCCTCGACACGCAAACCACGCAGGCGCAACCAACGTTCCCCTTCGCTTTCCGCCTCGGCGGTCGACAGCCCGCCCTTGGTCTCCTCACCCGACACGTTCACCTGCATCAAGCATCGTATCGGGCTTCCCCGATCCTCGCCGACACGTGCAACAGCGTCTGCAAGACGACCACTGTCCACCGAATGCACCATCTCGAACCGGTCGACGGCTTTCGCCTTGTTGCGTTGAAGGTGCCCGATGAGGTGCCATCGGACCGGGACACTCACCTCGCCCATCTTCGACACCGCTTCCTGCACTCGGTTCTCGCCCACGTCCGCGATCCCACACTCCCACGCCGAGAGAACGGCGTCTGGGCCGTACGTCTTGGTCACGGCAATGACCGTAACCCGTTGCGCATGTCCACCTCGAGCGACGGCCGCCGCGATCCGCTCGTGTACCTCTGCGACGCGAGCGGCGAGGTCTGGAAATGGCATAACATTACATTTTATCGGAAGTTACAATGCGAGGCAAGTAATTCCCCCGACTCCGGCGACGAGCTGTGAACCAATTCCCTCGCGAGCGCGGGGCACGTGAGAAGCTGGGCGATGTAGCGAGCCGCCGCGTCCTCGACCCGATCCGAGCGGACGGATCCGCCAAAAACGTGGGACACCATGGCGGCCGTGGAATCGAGCGCCGGTTCGTCGATCTCCCTGATGGAGTCCGAGTCCGAAAGCTGGTGGGAGACGTACACCAGGCCGCGAAAGCTCCAGCCGCCACCGAGCGACGCCCGGATCTCGGGCTCCAGGGACACTGCCGCCGCGACCGGTCGCCCGGCGCGCCGCACCTGGTCCGCAATCGAGGCGAGCTCTCGTGGGGTTCCCTTCCACCGTCCAGTGTCGGCAAGGGCATAGAGCCCGTATCGCCGGGCCAGCTCGGCACGGTACCACTCGGCAGGTATCAGCGGGACGGTCACGACGGTTACATCCCGCCGGACTCCTTCCGCCACCTGCACGTACCAGAGCGGGTAGGTGTCGTTGTCGCCGGCGACGAACAGCACCGCGCGTGGCGGTGCCGACTCCAGCGTGGCTCGCGCGAACGCGCCGGGCAGTGTCGCGGCTGGTTCCCGCCGCCGATCGACCGCCCGCCAGTTGAGCAGGATCGGGAGTGCGGCGACCAGCGGTCCCGCGATCGCGAGACGTGGACGCCGATACCGCTGCGCGACGCTGCGCGCGAGAGCGACTGCACCCATCCCGATCCAGAGACCAAATCCGGCGAACCCGAGCGCGAAGAAATAGTCGCGTTCTCTCGCCTCGCGGTCCGCATTGTCCGGAAGCACCCCGTAGCCGATTGACGGTCCCGCTTTGAGGTTGAGATAGAGCACCACGCCGATCGTCGCGGACACCACGAGAATCAGCAGGGCCGCCCAGGTTCGCCGGTCGCGCCGCCGGTGCCACCGGCTGCCCACGACGCCTAACGCCACGAACGCCGCCGTCAGGGGCGTCCGGAGCGGCGAGGCACCCACCCACTGATCGAGCCCGAGCGCGTACTGCCAATCGGCGTACTGGATGAGGTTCCCGATCTGAAGCCAGAATGGCGCTCGGCGCGGCCAGAGGCCTGGTACGTCGTACTGTCGGCGTGAGATGACCTCGATGACGCCGGCGAGCGTGGCCGGATCGCCCTGGTTGATGGACGGGTCGTGTCGAGCGCGAAGCAGTAGATAGAGGAAGCTGGACGCGCCAACGACGACGATGGCGGCGATCGCGACGAGGTCGAGTTGCCCGTACCGACGCCGTGTCGCGAGTAACCAGATCGCCAGCAATACGAGCCCTGCCCCGGCGATCGGGAAAGACCCGGTGCCCACGCCAGTTGCCAGCACCGCGGCCGCCATCAGGATGCTCGTTCGCGCCACGTCGATCCGAAGATCCCTGTCGACCGTCGCCAGCGCGATCGCAGACGGCGCAGCGACCATTGCGCTCAGGTGCAGTGGGGGCGTGAGAGCGAACAGGTACACCAGGAGCAGATCGTACCTGCCTAACGACCCGCGTGGCATGGCCCTCCCGGCCGCGAGGCGCGGGTACCGGTGGTCGAGCTGAGCCCGGACACCCACGTACAGCATGACCACGGAGAGGAGCAGCGAGGCGGAATACACTTCCGTTTCGGTCGCGTTGAGCCAGACTGTTGCCGCGCTGCCGAAGGCCAGTCCGGCCGCGAAGGCCGCGGTCAGGTCGCGCGTCCATCGCGTCACCATGACGGCGGCGACTCCGCCCGCCACGGCCGTGCACGTCGCGGCGAGGAGGTTCGTCGCGACCGCGGTCGGCAGAAAATCGAGCAGCAGTCTCCACGCGCGGGCGACGAGGATGAACAGGGGGGTGCCGGGCGGGTGCGGGATCCCGAATGACTCGACCGCCGATGCGAACTCTCCGGCGTCCCAGAGCGTGACACTCGGAGCGAGGCTCGCGAGGTAGACGACGCCGAGCGTCGTCGCGACGAGGACGAACGCGCGCCGCGGCGACGCGGCCTTCACGCCGGCAGTTCGGCGACCGATTGCTGTTCGGCCGCCGATCGCGCTGGACGGCCCGACACGAGGTCGCGCACCTGGGCCGGCGTCAGGTTGCGCGTCAGGCGACCCGCGAGGGCGACTGAGATCGTCGATGTCTCCTCCGACACGACGATGATCAGCGCGTCAGTTTCCTGACTGAGCCCGATGGCGGCTCGGTGGCGCGTGCCGAGCGAGCGATCGGGCAGCGGCTCTTGCGACAGTGGCAGTATGCACCCGGCGCCGATGATCGTATCGCCGCGGATGATCACCGCACCGTCGTGCAATGGCGAATAGGGTGTGAAGATCGTGGTGAGCAGGTCGGCCGACACCTTGGCCTGCATCTCCGACCCGGATTCGATGTAGTCGCCGAGCGCCATCTCGCGCTCGAGCACGATGATCGCCCCAATGCCGGATCGCCCGAGTCGCTCCACGGCTTCGGCCACTTCCTCACCCACCTCGACTTCCTCCATGCGGCGGAAGAACCGCGTCACGCGCGACTGCCCGAGGTGTGCCAGCCCTGCGCGCAGCTCGGGCTGGAAGATGATGAGCGCCGCGAACGCGCCGTAGGTGAAGACGAGCTCGAGGAGGTACGTGATCATGGTGAGCTTCGCGACCCACGCGATCGCGTACACCAGCACGAGCACCACGATGCCGATGAGCATCTGCACCGCGCGGGTGCCCTGGATGAGCAACAGCACGCGGTAGAAGACGAACGCGACGATCAGGACCTCGAGGAGATCGCGAGGGCCGGGATGCAGCAGGCGGAATTGATCTAGCACGGAACTCATTGACTACGGGAACCGGGAACCGGGAACCGGGAACCGTGCGCCACGGCCGGGTCTGAGCTCGTCGTAGCACGAGAGTAGTCGGCCTGAAGCACCCCCCATGCTACGTCGAGGGCCTGACGATTGGGTGCAACATCATGTACTCGAAAGAGTCTAGCGCCGTGCAGCAGTGCCGCGACGTTCGCGCCCACGGTACCCGCTACACGCCCACTTGGCGTTGCCACTCCGGAGAGCTCTCCGATGAATCGTTTTCGCGAGACTCCTACCATGATTGGACAACCTAACGAAACCAAGCGGTCCAGTTCCGCTAGCGCACGAAGCGAGTGCTCCGAGCGTTTGGCAAACCCGACGCCCGGATCGAGAACTATCGCGTGCTGGTCAATTCCGACATCGAGCGCGGTCCGCAGAGACCGATCGAGTTCGGTTTGAATGTCCGCCATGACGTCGTCCCCGTAGTTCGCGTGGCGGTACGTACCCATTTCTTCGACGGAGCCGCGCGAATGCATCAGCACAACGCCGGCGCTCGTCACAGCGGCAATCTCGCCCATTCTCGGGTCAATTCGAAAGCCGGACACGTCATTGATGATGTCGGCACCTTCGGCAATTGCGGCTGACGCGACTTCAGACTTCGTCGTATCAACCGAGATTGGAAGAGTAGCGAACCGCCCGCGAACCGCGTGAAGGATCGGAAGGATCCGACGCATCTCCTCAGCCGCTGAGACGGGACGTGCACCTTGAGGTCGGGTGGACTCGCCCCCGATGTCCACCGCGTCTGCGCCCTCCGCCACCATTCGTTCCGCTTGCGCGAGTGCGACATCGGGCGACTCGAACTCTCCGCCGTCGCTGAAAGAGTCAGGCGTGACGTTGAGAATCCCGACGACAATTGGGCGATCGATAGTCAACTCACGGCCCTTGATTCGCCACGCATCCGGCGAGCGTGGATTCGGGCGTTCCCGCGCAGTTTCGATGGCACTCACCTCTCTACTCGGCCTCAGATATCAGCAACCGATTTCGGGACAGCCACCGTGATAACTGTCCGTGATCACCGCGATCTCCGCGTATGGAAAATTGCCGTCGAGATTGGCGTGAGATGCTACGACCTGTCGCGAACTTTTCCGCGTGAAGAACGCTACGGGCTGACCGCACAACTGCGCAGTGCCGCAGTGTCAGTGGCAGCAAACATCGCCGAGGGCAACGGCCGGCTCACCAGAGGAGAATACCTCAATCACCTGTCGATCGCCCGCGGTTCGCTCCGTGAGCTCGACACTCATCTCGAATTCGCCTGCCGACTCGGTTACGCGACGAGCGACGCAATACGGGAGTTGAGGGACTTGATTGACGTCGCCGCGGCGCTTCTCACCCGCCTGATTCAGTCGTTACAGAGAACCGGAAACGGACGTTGATCCGTTCCCGGTTCCCAGTTCCCGGTTCCCGCTCGTCGCCGGCAGAGCCGCGACGGCTACGCCGGCGCCGGCTCCGGCCCCCCGATAATCGGCGGGACTCGCCGCGGTTCAGCCATTGTTGGGATCAGCGTGGCCGGCGCCGTCGGAGGCGGCATCGTCGGCGTGCGCGGTGGCAGCTGCTCCCCGCGACGCAGCAGTTCGATGTCCTCGCGCGTCAGCGTCTCACGCTCCAACAGCGCCATCGCCACCTTGTGGAGCAATTCCAGATGCTCCGTCAGCACCGCCTTCGCGCGGTTGTAGGCGTGATCGATCACGCGCTTCACCTCGGTATCCACGAGCTGCGCGGTCTTTTCCGATACCTCGCGCCGACTCATCAGCTCGCGACCCAGGAAGACCTCCTGCTCATTATCGCCGACGAGAATCGGGCCGATCGTGTCCGACAGGCCCCACTGCGTCACGTAGCGGCGGGCAATACCGGTCGCCTGCTGAATGTCGCTCGCCGCGCCGGTGGTCACCCGGTCATGCCCGAAGATCAGCTCCTCGGACACGCGGCCGCCGTACGCCATCACCAGCCGCGCCTCGAGCTGCTCGCGCGTCACCGACACGCGGTCGTCTTCCGGCAGGGTGAACGCCACGCCTAACGCGCGCCCGCGCGGCACGATGGTCACCTTGTGCAGCGGATCGTTGCCCTTGACCATCATGGCGCACACCGCATGCCCCGCCTCGTGGTACGCGGTCAGCCGGCGCTCCTCGTCCTTCATCACGAGCGACTTCCGCTCGGCGCCGAGCATCACCTTGTCCTTCGCCTCCTCGAGGTCGGCGTAGTAGATCTTGTCGTGATTGCGTCGCGCTGCGAGCAGCGCGCCTTCGTTCACGAGGTTGGCGAGGTCCGCTCCCGCCATGCCCGGCGTACCTCGGGCGAGACCGGTGATGTCGACATCCTCGGCGATCGGCTTGTTGCGGAGGTGCACGCGCAGGATCCCCTCGCGGCCACGGAGGTCGGGCGCGTCGACCACGATCTGCCGATCGAACCGGCCCGGGCGCAGCAGCGCCGGATCGAGCACGTCCGGACGGTTGGTCGCGGCAATGAGGATCACGCCGTCGTTCGACTCGAAGCCGTCCATCTCGACGAGCAGCTGGTTGAGCGTCTGCTCGCGCTCATCGTGCCCGCCGCCCAGACCGGCACCGCGGTGACGACCGACCGCGTCGATCTCGTCGATGAAGATGATGCACGGCGCGTGTGCCTTGCCCTGCTCGAACAGGTCGCGCACTCGGCTCGCGCCAACGCCAACGAACATCTCGACGAAGTCGGAGCCTGACATCGAGAAGAACGGACGGCCCGCCTCACCAGCAACCGCCTTCGCGAGCAGCGTCTTGCCGGTGCCCGGAGGACCGACGAGCAGCGCGCCCTTCGGGAGCCGTCCGCCGAGCTTCGTGAACTTCTGCGGGTCCTTCAGGAACTCGATGATCTCCTGGAGCTCGACCTTGGCCTCATCGGCACCGGCGACGTCGGCAAAGGTGACCTTTGGCGTGTCGCCCGTGAGGAGCTTCGCCTTGGACTTGCCGAACGAGAACGCCTTGGCGCCGCCCGCCTGCATCTGCTTGAAGAGGAAGATCCAGAAGCCGATGAGCAGGAAGTACGGCAGGAAGTTGAACAGCAGCGCACCAAACGACGGGCGCGCGTCCGTGCCAATGATGTTGACGTTCTTGGCGCGCAGCCGCTCGAGCTCCGCCGGGTTGTTTTCCATCGGGTACTTGAGCGTGAAGCGCTTCGCGGGCTTCGAGCCGACGAAGACCTCCTGCTTGAACGCCCCGATGACCCGGCTGCCTGCCTGGATCTTGACTTCCTTGATGTTGTCCCGCTGCAGTTCCTGATCGTAGAGCGTGTAGCTGATGTCCGGCGCCGAGTCCGAGCGCGAGCTCGAGAACTGGATGAACGCGACCGGGATCAGGATCACGAGGATCCAGAACGAGAGCGTCTTGGAGAAGCGCCCGAGGTTGAACGGCTTTTTTGGCGGAGTCGGTGGCATAGGCCTCTGCTCGTCCTACAACTACTGCAAGCTGGCAATATACGGCAGGTGACGGAAGTTCTCGGCATGATCGAGTCCGTAGCCTACCAGGAATTCATTTGGCGCATCGAACCCCACGAACTTCGTGGGATACCGCAAATGCTCGGCGACGTGCTTGTGCAGAAGCGCGCACACCTCGAGTGAGCGCGGACTCCGCTCGGAGAGAAGATCGAGCAGCCGGCTCAATGTACGGCCGGAGTCGACGATGTCCTCGACCAGAAGAATGTTCTTACCCTCGAGCGTCGTTTCGGGATCGTAGACCAGGCGGACACTCCCGCTCGACACCGTGGCGTCGCCGTAGCTCGACGCCACGAGGAAATCTACTTGCAGGGGTCGTTGTATCTCGCGCACGAGGTCGCTCAGGAAGATGAAGCTTCCCTTGAGCAGGCCGAGCACGAGCAGCTCGCCGTCCGCATAGGCGTCGGTGATCTCGCGACCCAGCTCCCGTACCCGCGCCGCGATCACCTCGGCCGTGAACGCGATGCGCTTGACCGGGCGCCCATCCAGGCGAGGGTCTTCAATTGTCGCGGAGCCCACCGAGGGTACGTTCACAGGCATATCGGACTACCGGTCGGCCGGACCGTTCGGACGCCGCGTCGCTGCGGCGGACACCAGGAATCCATACGATCTCGTCGCCCGCAAGGACGACTGGCCAGCCGGCTCGGCTCGGCCCCGGAATTGCCGCGTCACCAAAAAAGCGTTTCACACGACGTGCCGCCCCCCGCGTTCGCGCACGCATTCGGTCGGCAGGACGCCATGCTCGAACCGACAGGGGACGGTCCTCCGGCAAATCGGCGACCCAAAGGTCCTCGCGTTGTTCGCGCCCTCTCTCGCCGGGCGATTCACTGGAAGTCCGCTCGTCACGATCCTGGACCCTCGGGATCGGCCAGAATCGCCACTCGCCGAACCGGACCACACCATCGAGCGATACCGAGGCCGCCTCCGGCCGTGGTGAAGTGCGGCGAAGAACGAAAAACTCGCGATGCCGAAAGACCTCGATGCCCCCCGACAACTGCATCCGGGCGCCTGAGGCGCCTGAAGTGGTAAACTGTGCCAGACGTAGAGTTCCGCGACGATCGAGCGTGATGGAAGCGCGCGCCGCGATCGCCGGCCAAAGAACGCAGAGTGTCGATGAATCGTACGTTGCCAGCTCTTCCCTGGCAACGCGAATGCCGTCACCATCGGCGCTCTCGGACACGAGCTCGCGCACCAGCACGTCTACCTCGCCGCGCCAGGCCGCAGCCCTCTCCGCCAGTGCCAGCATCTCGGCGGCAAACCGAGGACGGACCCGGTCGATCGCTGGCAACAGGTCGAGCCGCACCCGATTCCTGAGGTACCGACGCGACGTGTTCGACGGATCTTCGACAAACGGAATGCCGCGATCGTTGCCATACGCTCGAATCGCGGCGCGCGTGAGCGCGAGAAACGGGCGCGCCACGTGAGGCGACTCGGCCGCGAGGCCGGCGAGGCCGCGGGGTCCCGCCTCGCGCAGCGCACGCATCACCACCGTTTCCAGCTGGTCGTCGCGCGTATGCGCCGTGGCCACTCTCGCACCCGGCAGCGCGGCCTCGCGAAAGAATCGCCATCGCGCGCGACGCCATTCTGCCTCGGTGGCCGCTGGCAGCGACGCGCGACCGGTGCGCACCTCGAATCCCAGTCTCGCGCCTTCGCGGGCGACGAGCGCCGCTGCCGCGGACGCCGCCGGCCCGGTGCCGTGATCGAAGGTGAGCACGCGCGCGGGGACGTCGCGCGGCGCGCCCGCGCGCGACTCGCGCGCGCGGGCCACGGCGTGCATGAGGACCATCGAGTCGCAGCCGCCGGAAACGGCCAGCACCACGGGTGAGTCGGCACGCCGGCTCGCATCGACGAAGGTGCGGGCCGCCTGATCGACTGCGGTGATATCGGGGACAGCGTTCAGGGAGTGAGGCATGACACGCGCGACGAGTGGCGTCTCGAAGCGTCTTGAAGGTAACCCGTGCGCATGTCAGTTTTCGCGTAGAACGGTGCTCGTCACCGACTCACTCCACGTTTGCGAGGCCTCTCTTGGAGACACACGGACCACTCGGCACACTGGTCGCTGGCCTGGGACTCGGCGCGTTCTACCTGGCGCTCACCTGGGTCAACCTGCTGCTGGGTCACATGCTCACCCCGTTGTTCCTCATTCCGATCACGTGGCTCATGGACAAGGTGTCCGAACGGCGGCGATCGACCTGACTTGGGGGCTAAATGGGCTTCATCGTACTGCTGGTCGTTCTCGCGCTGCTCGTCTTCTGGCTCATTGGCGCCTACAACAAGCTGATTGGCCTGAAGAATCAGGTTGCGAATGCCTGGAAGCAGATCGACGTGCAGCTCAAGCGGCGGCACGACCTGATCCCGAACCTCGTCAACACGGTCAAGGGCGCGATGCAGTTCGAGCGCGAGACGCTCGAGGCAGTGGTGTCGGCCCGGAACAAGGCGATCCAGGTACAGCAGGCGCCGGGCGTGTCGGTGTCGCAGACCGCGGCGGCCGAATCACAGCTCACGGGCGCGCTGAGCCGCCTGCTCGCCGTGGTGGAGGCGTATCCCGACCTCAAGGCCACCGGCAACGTGGCGCAACTGCAGGAAGAGCTGACGTCCACGGAGAACAAGATCGCGTTCGCGCGTCAGCTCTACAACGACACGGCGACGCAGTACAACACGAAGCAGCAGCAGTTCCCGACGAACCTCGTCGCCGGCATGGCCGGCGCGTCGCCGGCGGAGCTGTGGGAGATTACCGACGTGGCGGAGCGGGCGGTGCCTAACGTGGATCTGTCGTTCGG
>DASUGD010000088.1:0-25684 GCA_036274195.1 Gemmatimonadaceae bacterium
GCTGGAATGATGGGTTAGGACTCTGACCCCTTACGAACCGAAGTATCGCCTAACACGCGCAACCACCTCGGCGGCCTTTGCCCAGACGACGTCCTGAGCAGCGCCCGCCACGATCTCGAGGGATGTCGACGGATAACGGCCGATCTGCTGGCGCTGTAACGATTCGCCCAGGATCTCGCTCTGCGAGCCAGCGATGAACAGCACAGGCGTCGTGTACGCTGCCAGGTTTGTCGTGAAATCGTACGTGAACCGACCGGGCGCGTTGTCGTCAGCAGACAGAGCTTCGTTCTCCC
The DNA here is from genome assembly GCA_036274195.1 of Gemmatimonadaceae bacterium. Taxonomy (GTDB): domain Bacteria; phylum Gemmatimonadota; class Gemmatimonadetes; order Gemmatimonadales; family Gemmatimonadaceae; genus JAJKIV01. The sequence goes on from DASUGD010000088.1 coordinate 294, forward strand.
ATACCCGGTCGTTGCGCCAATCGGATTGTGGGTCGAGCTCGTACATCTGCGCTCTGACTCGCCCCATGGTCGCGCCGTCGAGCGGCCCCGGCTCAATGAGCACCGCGCCCGCAACCGCGGTTCGGGAACTCGTTGATGTACCGCGTGGCGAACATGCCGCCCCAGGACTCGCCGATCAGGAACACCTGGCGACCAGGCGCATACCGATTCACGAGTGTGTCGAGGTCGGTGACGTAGGTGTCGATCGTCAACTCGGCCTTGTCCACGCGCTCCGAGAGCCCTGCCCCACGTTGATCCCAGTAGACCAGAAAGTAATCGTCCACAAAGGCTGTAACCATCGAACCAATCGGAGAGCCTGAGCAGCGACCGATAGTCACCACCCGGTCCGCCGCGCAACACCACGATCACCGGTCTGGAGGGATCGCCGCGTGTCTCGACGTGGAAGCGTGATCCATTCATCTCAATTGCCGGCAGCGCCGGGTCCTCCGCCACGGCGGGCGGCACCAGACTGTTCGGTCTTGCCGGTGACACCGCATCATCGCCACATGCGGTTGCTCCCAACGCCGAGGTAATCAGCGGGAGCGGGAAGCGGAGCCATCTAGCCGTTCGCATCGTTCGTCCTTGCCCGAGTCGCAGGTGTGACCTGTGGGTCGGTCGATCTCGTGCGAACAGGATCGAACGGCGCCCGCGTGTGCTCGCCCAAGCCGGTCGGACCGGACGTGCAGGTCGGTGGGGTTGGACGGGTACGGCGTCAGCGGCGGCCGGCTGACACTAGGTGCCAGCAGCCTGCCTGTAATCGGACGGCGTCTGCTGCGTGTGCTTCTTGAAGACCACGTTGAACGTGGACTTGGACGCGAATCCTGCGTCGAGCGCGAGTGCCAGCATGGTCACCTTCCTGGTGTCTCCCGCCGCAATGCGGCGCTGGACCTCGCGGACCCGGTAGCCGTTCACGAAATCGTAGAACGTCAGCCCGAGCTGAGAGTTGAGGACCTCGGACAGCTTGTGTGGAGTGGTATCGAGACGGTCGGCGAGGTCGGCCAGAGTGAGGTCGCTGTCACGCCAGGGACGCTCATTCTCCATAACCGCCGTCAGCCGGTCCTTGAGACGTTGAGCTTCCCGATCCGAGAGCCCGGACCGTTCGTAACGCGGCGAGACAGTGTCCGACGCAGTGGTCGGCGACTCGTCCGTCACCGGTGGCAGACTCGCCGCTAACGAACTCGCCGCCTGAAGCGGACCCGGCACCGGGCCCCCTCGTGGCACTCGAAGCTCTATCGGGACTCGATACTCCGCCGTGTCGTATCGGAAGATCTCCGGCTGTCTCAAGCCCATGTAACCGATGCCGTAGACCATCACTGCCATCGCAAGGGCGATGACGTCGTCGCCGAATCCAACCTTCTCGATGCCGGTGGACTCCAACACGTTCGACAGCACCGCGATCACCCAGATGGCCGCCGCGCCCCAACCGAGCCACAGCAGCCATCGGAGGTTGACGCGCTCGACCGACGAGTAGCTCGCTTTCACCAGCTCGTGATGACGTCGCAGGAAGAGGAGCGTGATCGTCGCGTAGATCGTCCCGGACAGGAGCTTGAGCGGAAGAGTGATCGCGATCGCCAGAGGTACGTCGCCACCCCGGAGCCGATGGTAGAACGCGAGCTTGTCCGCCCCGTTCATCAGGTAGATCGGCAGGCCATCCAGGACGACCGCCAGGAACGGAATGAAATGCAGCGCGTCGCGCGCAGTAAGCCGGCGGGTTCGGTCAGCCGCGGTGACGGCGTAGAGGTAGACCAGCGGCCCAAACAGGAAAGGCATCGGGTGGGCCGCACCAAAGAAGTGCGGGAACACCTCGATGAACCCGGTGGCGTGATACACACCGGTCGCCAGGTAGATCGAGAACGCGACCATCGTGGCGGCGAGCAGCCGATTCGCAGTGCGGTTGCTCCGCTTCGACACGAGTGCGCCTGCCAGGACGAGCCCCTGCACCGCTCCAAGGAGGTTGATGACCTGCAGCCAACTGAGCGTGAGAGGCGGCATGTTCGGGACGCGATCGGTTTACGAATCGACGCGAGCGACCGCCGCTACCGCGTCATACTTGCATCGCGTGGCAAGCAGGCGGTTTGCCAGCGTCAGATCCAAGTCGGCGATGAGCAGCCCGTCCTCGCCGTAGGGTTGATACGTGAGCAACGTACCGTCGGGATTCGCCACCGCCGACGTCGTCGGCGACCCGGGGCTCGCACAGTTGACGGTCGCGAAGTAACACGTGTTCTCGGCCGCCCGGCACAGCACTGCCTTCTCGTGGAAGGTGTTGGCCGGGTCCCCGTAGCTCGTGGGGCGAAAACCCCCGGGCTCGGCTTCGTGGAAGTGCGGATGGAAGACGACCTGCGCGCCCTGCCTAACGGCCCAGCGAACGGTCTCCGGATAGCGCCAGCCCTCGTGGCAGATCACCACGCCGAACGTCAGCGGACCGACCGTGAACACTCGCCGCTCCGACCCTGGCGTGTAGATGGGGTCTTCCGAAGGGTCGACCTGCACTTTGTCCTGAAACCCGGCGATCGTTCCATCCGGGCTTACGACCAGCGCTGTCGCCATGGGCGCACCGTCCACGATGCGCTCGGTGCCGAGTACGACGGCGACGCCGGCGCGCCGTGCCGCATCGGCAATGGCGGACCAGGCGGCCTCGAGAAACACAGCGTCCGGAGCCGGCACGCCCTTATCCTGTGCCCGATACCCGGGGACGTAACACTCGGGGAAGCAGACGACACCTGCCCCGCGCTCGCCGGCCTGCGCGATGGCTCGCGTGGCTCGCTGCACCGACTCGTTGCGCGTGGAGGGAAAACAAAGATTCGCGAGAGCAATCCTGAACGTTGTCATCCGAGAAACATGACGCAGGGGTACCGCTCAGTCACCCCATTCGACCTTCCATATGAGCCTTTCGTATAACGCCAAATTCCATACGGTCCTGCTGGCCTGCGGCCGTCGTCGTGGTTAGGGTGCGATCGGACGTCATCCTTATGTCGGGAGGATACCGCCATGCGGTTAACGGAGCTCGTCGACATCGCAAAGGAAAAGACTGGGAGCTTCGGCGGCGACAAGCTGACCGAGCTCGCGAATTCGGTGAACAGCGCGATCCCCATCATCACGCAAGCCGGGTTCGACGTCGAACAAACCACCGTCACGCTCGGCATACCGCCAAAGGCCGTGCTCCGTGCGCGTGTGGTGCGTGAGCTCACGGACGAAGAGTACGACGCGCTCGTGCAACGCGTGGGCGAGCAGGTCGTGACATCGCTCGTGGCAGGAACCTTTCTCAAGGCGGCCGCGGTTCAGCGCAGCTTTCGCATCGGGACACTGCTGTCGAGTCACATCGAGATCGAGCTCGCCCCTCTACCCGCCGTGCGTCTGATCTTCGTGCCGCCGACCGATCAGGCTCTCCGCGGCAAGGTGATCGAGTCGAGCGCCGAGCCGAGTGTTGCGGTCTCGTAGACAAACCCTCCGCTTGGTCGGGCATCCAAACGAGGGAAAACGGAAACTGCCGGAAACGACTGATTGGGCGGATCGCTCCTGGATTCGCACGCTGGCGTATCCCAACGAGCCGTTTCAAAGAGGAACGACCTCGGGAACCGCTGCGCCCCGAACCGACGCAGTTCCCAATAAGAGAATTGCTCGTTGCGCGTTGAGTTTTCCCGGTCTGGATGGATCCGCCAGATCCGTTGTTTCCGGCCGTTTCCGTTCCCCCTTTTTCTGAGTCTTGCGCGGCTTCGTAGCCGGTCAAGGTACGGCTAAATCGTCCCGGCTGGTTTGGGGACGCAGCTAAGAAGGGCAGGCGTAGCTTTCACTGATGGCAACGTCAACCGCAGTTCCAACTCAGATCCGCACCGAGCGGCTCACGATGCGCCCGTGGCGCGCCGAGGACGCGCGCGCGCTGCACCCCATTCTTGTGGAGAACTGGGAGCACCTCGGGCCGTGGATCCCCGCGCGGGTCGCGACGCCAGCACCGGTGCCGGAGCTCGAACGGCGGCTCGCGGGTTTCGGCAACGATTTCGCGAGCGGCCGCGAGTTTCGGTACGGGCTCTTCGCACAGGACGGGCGCGAGGTGCTCGGCGAGGCAGGACTCTACCCACGCTCCGCGACGCGACGCGTTCCGCTGGCCGAGGCCAGCTGCATCGAGCTCGGGTATTGGCTCCGCGGGGACCTCACGGGCCAAGGGCTCGTCAGCGAAGCGTCTCGCGCGCTCGTGGCCGTGGCAGCGACGCTTCCGCAGCTGACCCACGTGGAGATCCGCTGCGATGCCCGCAACGCGCCCAGCGCGGCGATCCCGAAACGGCTCGGGTTTGGGCTGGAGACGACGCTCATCGAGCCGTCCACAGGCCCGGATGAGGAGCCCGTCCAGCTGCAGGTGTGGACGCTGCCGCTTTCGACTCGTTAGGGCTCGAGCACCCAGAATTGCATCCGGTAGGAGAAGACGGTGAACGCGATGCGCGTCCCGTCGCGCGAGACGGCGGGCTGCGTCTTGTCCGTGGGATCGAACGTCACCTGCGATGGGGCTCCGCCGCGCGCGCTCACGCGGAACACCTGAAAATGCCCGTCGTTCGCCGGCGCGATGAACGCGACCCACTTGAAGTCGGGTGAGACGCCGAGCCCGGAAAACTGCTGCTCGCTCGTGAAGCGGTGGATGAGCCGCGCCGCACCGCCGTCGCGCGCGACGACGTAGATCGCGCGCTGGTCGTGCCCTTCGGCGGCGGAGAATACGATGCTGTCGGAGCTGGCGGCCCACTCGACCTGATCGATGTCACCGCGAACGCCGTCGATCGGAACGCGACGGGCCTCGCGCGTCACCGCGCCGGTAGCCGAGTCGATTCCCGCCGTGAACAGCACGCCGCGCAGGCGACCGTCGTCACGAATCTCCGTTCCGTACGCGATCCACGCCCCGTCCGGCGACCATCGCGGCCAGCCCGTTTCGGTGCCGCCCGCGGTGATCGACCTTGCCGGCGCAGAGCCGTCCGCCGGTTGAATCCAGACGTCGTCGAGCCCGTTGGCGTGGGAGTGCAGAACGATCCACTTCCCGTTAGGCGACCAGTCGAGCCCCTGATCCTCGGACGACGAGGCGCGGATCACGGTCTGCGGCGCGGCGGCAGGCGTATCCGCGTCGGCGCTCACGACGCCGAGATCCTGCGCGATGTCCGGGTAATGCAGGTCATCGATGATCCGGCGCCAGCTGCCGTACGTGAAGCCGATGCGCTTGTCGTCGCGGCTCCAGGTCGGCGTCTCGGACTGAAACGAGGTGATCTGCCTGACTGTTCCGCTGTCGGACGGTACGACGGCGATGAACGTCCGGTAATCCTGCACACCGAACTGGACGCGCCCGTACCGGCCCACCGATGGTCCGTAGGTGTCGCGGGCGAAGCTCGTCAAGCGGGTCCCCGCACCGCCGGACACGGGGCGCACCCAGAGGTCGAGGGTGCCGCGCGCGTTAGGCGAGGCGAAGTACAGTCGCGTGCCGTCCAGCGAGAAGGCGATCGGGCCGTACGCTTCGGCCGTGGTCGATCCCGTGGCTGGCGTACCGCATGGCACGCTCACGAACTGCCTGCTGCCGGCCATGGCGAGACACGCGAGCGTCTTGCCGTCCGGCGACCAGGCGGGATGGCTCAGTCGCATCGCACTGAGCTGCGCACGCGCGTCGGTGCCGTCCGGTTTACCGGTCCAGAGCACCGAGCCACCTGACTGGAGCACGATGCCGGCCAGTCGCCCGCCGTCGCTCGTCCAGGCGATCTCGCGAAACCGGTTCGGATCGATCGCGATCGAGTCCTTCCCGGCGGCGACCTTTGGAAACGGATCGTTCCACAGGCGACGCCTGACGCCCGCGGGCACGTCGACGAGCCACCACGCGACGCTGCCGTGTGAGTCGGACTGATACGCCGCCAGGTGTCGCGAGTCCGGGAGCCACGCAATGCTCGTGATCCGCCCGCCCGCGGGCCCGACCGTGGTCACGGGTCCACCGGAGATCTGTGAGAGCCGGAGTCGTCCCTCGGACGCGTAGGCGAGCCATTGCCCGTCGGGCGACATGGCACCGACCGGGTCGCGGTACCCAACGGGCCCGAGCTGCCGTGCTTCGACCACGAACCGGAGGCGGGCATTCGAGGGCGACTGCGCTCGTACTTCCGCGGCGCACGCCGTGACCACCGCGACACCCACCCCGATCAGGGTGCGTCGCCTCATAAGGAAATTGGGGTCAGAGTCGAATTTCATCCTTTCACCGCAAACCATGCGCAAACAACCGCAGGGTGCGCAACCAAACGATGAAATAGGAGTCTGACCCCTTTCGGGGCGTTTTACCGCACCCGATTATACCCGGATCGGCAGCGAACGGGGACGCTTGCCCGTCGCACGCGCGATCGCGTTCGCCAGTGCCGGGAAGAACGGTGGCACCGACGGCTCACCGAGTCCGGTAACCGGCACGTCGTCGTTCGTGACCCAGTAGCACTCGATTCGCGCCGGCGCGCCGTGGATCCGCAGCAGCCGATAAGTCTCGAAGTTGCCCTGGACCACCGCGCCGCCCTCGATCGTGATCTCCTCACCTAACGCGGCCGACAGCGCCTGCACCACGCCGCCCTCGAGCTGCGCCCGTGCGCCGTCGGGATTGTAGACCCGGCCGCAGTCCACGGCCACCACCACCCGGTGCACGTTCACCTTCCCGTTCGTCACCGACGCCTCCACGACCTCCGCCGCATACGTCAGGTGATCCGGCACGTTCTGCGCGATGCCTAACGCATGGCCCGCTGGCAGCGGCTTGCCCCACCCGGCCTTCTCCGCGGCGAGCTCGAGCGTCGCCTTGTAGCGCGCGGGATTGAATGGGAACTCCTTGCTGTCCTGCGGCTGGTCGACCACCCACCGGTCGATCAACGCCATCCGGTACTCGTACGGGTCCTTCCCCGCCTTCTCGGCCAGCTCGTCGATGAAGCTCTCGAGCGCAAAGGTCCCGTGCGTCGTGTTCACGGCGCGCCACCAGCCACGCGGCACGCCGGAGTCGAGCAGCGTGTACTCGGACGACCGGTTCGGAACGCGATACACGTGGTTGCCGATGCCGTCCGACTCTCCCGCGCCGAACTTGCCCGACTTGCCGCCGGTCGCGTCAATGGCCGGCGACGAGAAGCGGTGTCGCATCGCCACCGGGTTGCCGTCCGGACCGAGCGCGGCCTCCAGGCGATGGATCGCACACTGGCGATAGAAATCGTGTCGCAGGTCGTCCTCGCGAGTCCACAGCACCTGGACCGGCGCGCCATTCACGGCCTTGGCGATCAGGGCGGCTTCGACGGAGAAATCCGGATTGATGCGCCGGCCGAACGCGCCGCCCATGAGCGGGGTGACGTTGACCTTCACCTTGCTCTTGTCGAGCCCGAGGTGCTCCGACACCGCGCTGTGCGCCCAGTCGGGGAACTGCGTCGGCGACCAGAGCTCCATCACGCCATTCGAGAACTGCGCGGTGCAGTTCTGCGGCTCCATCGTCGCATGCGAGATGAACGGAAGCTCGTAGTCGGCGCGGATGACTTCGGTCGCCTTCGCCAACACGCCATCCGGATCACCAATGCGATTGACGACCTCCTTGCCCGGCTTCGACACAGCGTCGCGCATGAACGCGGTGTAGCTCGCGCTGCTCTCCTGCGCGTGCGGGCCCGGATTCCACGTCACTTTCAGCGCCTTTCGTCCCTGCATGGCAGCCCACGTGTTCGTCGCGATCACCGCGACGCCGGCGTGGACGGAGACGTCCGGCACGCCTTTCACCTCCACGACCTGCTTCACACCCGGGACCTTCAGTGCGCCGCTCGGATCGAACGACTTCACCGTCGCGCCAAAGACCGTCGCGCGCTCGACCGACGCGAACAGCATCCCGTCGCGGCGCGTGTCGATCCCGTACTTCGCTCGCCCGTGGACGATGTCCTGCGCATCCAGCCCCTTGATCCCATCGCGACCGAGCAGGCGCCACTCGGCCGGCTTGCGGAGCCTGACGTTCGTCGGCACCGCGACCTTCGACGCCGCATCCGCCAGGGCGCCGTAGCCGAGGCTGCGATTCGACGCGGCGTGAATCACACGCGAATCCCTGGTGGTGAGCTCCGAGGCTGGAACACCGAGTTGCTGTGCGGCAGCCGTCACGAGCATCTGGCGCATGGTCGCGCCCGCAACGCGAAGGCGCGAGTGCGTATCGAGCACGGATCCGCTTCCACCCGTGCCCTGACTTCCCAGCTGCGGGTCGTACGCCGCCGCCTCCGGACGAACCTTCGACCAGTCGGCATCGAGCTCCTCTGCCACGAACAGCGCCAGCGCGGTGCGCACCCCCTGCCCCATCTCGGACTTCGGGATGGTGACGTGCACCGTGTCGTCCGGCGCGATGCGAATGAAGATGTTCGGGGGAGTCGTCTTCGGATCCGCCGGCGCGGACTCGGCGCCGGCACTGCTACCGCGGCAGGCAACCTGGACGAGCAGGCCTCCGCCTAACGCCGCGCCGACCCACAGGAACTGGCGTCTCGACAGTGTGCTCTCGCTCATGCGCTCACCCCCCGGTGGATCTCCGCCGCGCGCTTCACGGCCGCACGAATGCGTACGTACGTCCCGCACCGGCAGAGATTCCCCTGCATTGCCGCGTCGATGTCGGCGTCGGTCGGGTTCACGTTCTTGTCGATGAGCGCCGCGGCGCTCATGAGCTGGCCGGCCTGACAGTAGCCGCACTGCGGTACGTTCAGCTCGGTCCAGGCCTGTTGCACCGCGTGATCGGTGCCGCCCGCCGCGAGCCCTTCGATCGTCGTGACCGACTTACCGGCGACGGCACGGAGCGTCACCGAGCACGAGCGCGTCGGGACGCCGTCCACATGTACGGTGCAGGCACCACACAACGCAGCGCCGCAGCCGAACTTGGTACCGGTGAGGCCGACCACGTCGCGCAATGCCCAAAGCAGCGGCATGTCGGGCGGTCCATCGACTGTCGTCGCTTTACCGTTGATCGTGAGCTCCACGAGAGCGCTCCGTTCCGCGTTGAGGAATCGTGATTCGCATAACCGGTTGAAGATGGATGTCGTCCCCCGCATGGCACCAGATGGCAGAAACACGATCGCCCATCCTGACGCCTTCCCCACCTTCCGGTGGCGAGCGAGAATTGCGCGCATGACTCTCGCCCTCGATGGCGTCCGGATCGTCGACCTCACCCAGGTCATGGGCGGCCCGTTCTGTACCATGCAGCTCGCCGACCTCGGAGCGGACGTGATCAAAGTCGAGCCACCGGGCGGCGATCTCTCGCGGTCGATGGGCGGCGCCGAGCTCGAGATGCCGGGAGACGACAACGCCCCGTTCTTCGCCCTCAATCGCAACAAGCGCAGCATCGTCCTCGACCTCACCCGCGAACGAGACCGGGGCATCTTTCACGCGCTCGTGCGAACCGCCGACGTCCTCGTCGAGAGCTTCCGCCCCGGCGTCACCAGGCGACTTGGCGTGGACTACGACGCCATGAAAAAGCTCAACCCGCGGCTCATCTACGCGAGCATCTCCGGGTTCGGGCAGACGGGCCCGTACGCCAACCGACCAGGCTTCGACCTGATCGCGCAGGGCATGAGCGGTGTCATGAGCGTCACGGGCGACGCGGGCGGCGCTCCCGTGAAGTGTGGCGTGCCGATCGCCGACCTGTCGGTCGGCCTCATCGCCGCGAACGGAGTGCTCGCCGCACTCATCGCTCGCGAGAAGACCGGCCGAGGGCAGTACATCGACACCTCGCTGTTCGAGTCGGCGCTCGCGATGTGCGTGTGGGAGACGACCGAGTACTGGGCCAGCGGCGAGACACCGCGCGCGATGGGCTCTGCTCACCGCTTGAACGCGCCCTATCAGGCGTTTCGCACGAGCAACGGATACCTGACGCTCGCGGCGATCACGTCACAACAGTGGCTCGCGGTCTGCGCGACGCTCGGCCGCCCCGAGCTCGCGACCGACCCGCGTTTCGAGACGAATGCCGCGCGGATGGCGAATCGTACGGCACTCGTTCGTGAGCTCGAGCATGCGCTGGCGCGCCACACGACGGCCGAGTGGGTCGATCGGCTGCTCGCGGCGGGCGTGCCGGCGGGGCCGATCCACGACTTCGCGCAGGTCTTCGCTGACGCCCACACGCACGCACGTCGCATGGTCGAGGACATCGAGCACCCGGTGGCGGGCCGGGTGCGAACGCTCGGGTTCCCGCTCAAGATGAGCGACACGCCGCTCCGCGTGAGGCGCGCACCACCACTGCTCGGCGAACACGGCGCGGAAATCCTGCGGGAGCTCGGCCTGGAAAGCGGAGGCGACGAATGAGCACGGATACCGGGGTCGTGCGGCTCGAGCTTCGCGATGCCATCGCGACGATCACGTTGGACCGGCCGAGTGCGCGCAATGCGCTCACCTGGGCGATGTACGAGGAACTGGACAAGGCCCTCGACAGCGTGAGCTCGGAGCCGGAAGTGCGCGTCGTGGTGCTGCGCGGGGCGGGTGGCAACTTCGCCGCCGGGACGGACATCTCACAGTTCGCGGCGTTCGCGTCGGGCGACGATGGCGTGGATTACGAGCGGCGCCTCGAGGGCGTGCTCGGCAAGCTCGAGTCGTTGCCCGCGACGTCCGTCGCAGCGGTCGAGGGTTACGCCGCGGGCTTCGGGTTGGCGCTCGCGGCCGCGTGCGATTTGCGCGTCGCGTCGCCTAACGCGCAGTTCGGCGTGCCGATCGCCAGGACCATCGGAAACTGCCTCTCGATGAGCAACTACGCGCGTCTCGTCGCCTCGCTCGGTGCCGCGCGCACGAAGGCCATGCTCCTCACCGCCGAGTTCATGTCGACTGACGAAGCGCGGTCGCTGGGCTTCGTGATCCGGGTGCTCGAGCCGCATGCGTTCGCCCGCGAGCTCGAGATGCTCTGCACGCGCCTCGCGAGCCACGCGCCGCTGACGCTTCAGGTCACACGGGAAGCGGTGCGGCGAATAGTGAACCGATCAGCAGCCGAGGGCGACGATCTCCTGCGCCGCGTGTACGGCAGCCGTGATTTCCGCGAGGGCGTTGCGGCATTCGTGGAGAAGCGAAAGCCGCAGTGGGAAGGTCGTTGACGCGCGATCTCGAGGGCGCGCTCCGCGCCGCGCTCGCGGGCGAGGTTCGCTTCGACACCTACACGCGTCACATCTACTCCACCGACGCGAGCCTGTACGCCATCGAGCCGTTAGGTGTGGCGTACCCGCGCGATGCGGACGACGTCGTCGCGGCGATCGAGGTGGCTCGGCGCTTCGACGTCCCGGTGCTTCCACGGGGCGCCGGAACGAGCCTCGCCGGCCAAACCGTCGGGCAGGCCGTCGTGCTCGACATGTCGCGGTACATGCACCGGCTCGTCGAGCTCGACGCCGAGGCGGGCGTGGCGAGGGTTCAGCCGGGCCTCATCCAGGATGACCTGAACAAGGTGGCGGCCACGCACCGCCTCATGTTCGCGCCCGATACGTCCACGTCGAACCGCGCCACGCTTGGCGGGATGATCGGCAACAACTCGTGCGGCGCGCGTTCGGCGCGGTACGGCATGACGATCGATCACGTCGAATGGCTCGACGTGGTTCTGTCGGACGGAAGTCGAGCGCGAGTGGGGCCGACCTCGCCGTCGGAGATCGTCTGGCGCGGCCAGAGCCGCTCGCTCGAGGGGCGATTGTATCGTGAAGTCCCGGCGCTCGTTGCCCGCCACGAGACGGCGATCCGTCGCGACTTTCCGCCGTTCTGGCGAAAGTCTGGCGGCTACCGCCTCGAGCGGATGCTGTCCGAGCGCGGGCCGTTCAACCTCGCGAACCTCGTGGTCGGGTCCGAGGGGACGCTCGCGGTGGTGGTCGAGGCCAGCGTTAGGCTCGTTCCGCAGCCGAAGGCCGTCGTCGGGATCGCCGGACACTTCGAGACCGTCGCCGCTGCAATAGCCGCCGCGGACGACGCACGCGAGATGGACGCGGCGGTCATCGAGCTGGTCGACCGGTTCATCCTCGATCTCGCACGGAAGTCGCCGGCACACGCCGCGCTCGTCTCGATCCTCGAGGGCGACCCCGGCGCGCTGCTGTGGCTCGAGTTCTACGGCGACACGCCGGCGGACGCTGTCGCGGCCGCGGAACGTCTCGAGACACGGTGGAGGGCGAACCGTCACGGGTACGCGGTCCTGCGTGCACGGACCGGCGACCAGCTCACGCGCTTTCGGGAGCTGCGCAAAGCTGGGCTCGGATTGCTGAGCGCCGCGGGCGAAGGCGGCAAGCGATCCGTCGCGTTCGTCGAGGACACTGCGGTCGACCCCGTTAGGCTCGGCGACTATACGCGGCGGTTGGCGGAACTGCTCGCGCGGCATGGGCTCGAAGCGGGATTCTACGGCCACGCGTCGGCAGGGTGTCTCCATATCCGGCCGTTCATGGACCTCACGAAGCCTGGCGCGGTGGACACGCTGCGCGCGGTGGCCGAGGAGGTGTGCGCGCTCGTCACGTCGTTCGGCGGGATGAACTCGAGCGAGCACGGCGACGGGCTCGTGCGCAGCGAGTTCAACCGGCAGATCTTCGGCGAAGAGTTGTACGGCGCGATGTGCTCGCTCAAACAGCTCTTCGACCCGCACGGCCGGCTGAATCCGGGCAAGATAGTGAACGCGCCGCGCATGACCGAGCATCTGCGCGAGCCGGCGCTGCCGAAGGCGCTGCCGGTCGTGACGCATTTTCCGTTCGATGCGACCGGCGGCATGCGTGGCGCCGCGAATCGCTGCGCGCGCATTGGCGCGTGTCGCAAGTCCGAGCTCGCCGGCAAGACGATGTGCCCGTCGTTCATGGCCACGCGCGATGAGCGGCACTCCACGCGCGGAAGAGCGAACGCGCTGGTGCACGCGTTGTCGTCGCCTCACCCCCATGCGGCGTTAGGCGATGATGGCTTGCACGACGTGCTCGACCTCTGCCTCGAGTGCAAGGCGTGCAAGACGGAGTGCCCGCTGTCCGTGGACATGGCGGCACTCAAGGCCGAGTTCCTGTCCCATTACCACGAGCACCACGGCGTACCCCTTCGTGCTCGGGTGTTCGGCCACGCGCGCCGGCTGAATCGTGCAGGGGCCGCTCTCGCGCCGCTGTCCAACTGGGTTGCCGGGGCTTTGCCGGTGCGAGTCCTCGCCGACCGTTTTGGAGGCATCGATCGACGCCGCCCCCTGCCCCTGTTCGAGCGAGAGACGTTACAGCGGTGGTTCGCACGGCGAGTGCCTCTCAAGCCCAGGACTGGTGTACGGCGCGGGCCGGTCGTGTTCCTGGCGGATTCCTTCGCGAGCTACACCGAGCCGGAGATCGGTCGCGCAGCGATCGAGCTGCTCGAGCTGGCGGGCTGGGAGGTTCGGCTTGCGGGCGACGTGTGCTGCGGCCGCGCGCTCATCTCGAAGGGTCTCCTGGACGAGGCGCGGTCGCGCCATCGCGACCTGATCTCGCGGCTCGCCCCCGCCGCTCTCGAGGGCGTTCCCATCGTCGGCAGTGAGCCGTCATGCGTCTTCACGCTCAAGCATGAGCTGGTGGACCTCGCGGCCGGCCACTCGAGCGCCGCGGCGATCGGGCGCGGGGCGCGAATGGTCGATGATCTCCTCGTGCAGGCGATCGACGACGGCACTCTCGCGCTCGACCCTAACGCGGCCGCCGCGCGGCGACACATCCTGTTTCACGGCCACTGTCACCAGAAGGCGGCGAACGCGACGGCGGGCAGTGTTGCGCTTCTCGAGCGAATTCCGGGCGCGGCCGTGGACGTGGTGGACGCCGGCTGCTGCGGCATGGCAGGCTCGTTCGGGTTCGAGCGTGAGCATTACGACCTGTCGATGCAGATCGGCGGGATGCGGCTCTTCCCGGCGGTGAACGCGTCTCCTGACGCGATCGTCGCGGCAACGGGCGTGTCATGTCGTCAGCAGATTGCGCAGGGTACGTCGCGTCGTGCGGTGCATCCGGTAGTTCTACTCCACTCTGTGGTTCCGCGCTCCGCTCGGAACGACAAACACCCCTGACGAATGGACCCGAGGATCACGGACAGCACGCTCATCGCGCTCGGCGGTCTGATCGCCGTCGTCGCCCTGCTGTTCCTCCTGATCACGAAGTTCCGCTGGCACGTGTTCATCGCGATGCTCGTGCCCATCCTCCTCTTCGCGCTCGTCCCCGGCATCGACCACGCCGTGTTCATCTCCGCGTTCGAGACGGGGTTCGGCAGCACCATCCGGAGCGTGGCCGTCGTGATCGTGGTGGGGATCGTACTGGCCGAGGGGCTCAAGCACACCGGCGCGGTCGAGCGCATAACGATTGCGCTCATCCGCTCCGTCGGCGAAAAGCGCATGTCGCTCGCCCTCACACTGAGCGGCTGGGTGATCGGCATCCCGATCTTCTCCGACGTTGGCTACGTCATCCTCAACCCACTCGTGCACTCGGCCGCCATTCGCAGTGAAGTCAACATGGCTACGATGAGCACGGGGTTGATCGGCGCGATGCAACTGACACACGCGATGGTGCCGCCGACACCGGGACCGCTCGCGGCCGTCGCACTGCTCAAGGCCGACATGGGCAGCGTCATCCTGTGGGGCTGTTTCGTCTCGATCATCGCGAGCTTCTTCGGGTGGCTGTACGCGCTCGCCGTAGGACCACGTCTGCCGTCACCACCGTCCATGGAATTCATCGGCCAGTCGTTCGTCGAGGGCGGGCGCGAGGCCCAGCTGCCCACGGCGCCCTGGGCGTTCGCCCCAATCCTCGTACCGCTCCTCCTGATCGCGGCGCAGAGCACCGCCACGATGCTGCTGCCCAGGACGCACATCGTGAACCGGGCAATGCTGTATCTCGGGTGGCCGGTGGTCGCGTTGAGCATCGGCGTACTGATCGCGTACCGGAACACGACGCACGATCAGGCGCACGCGCGCGTCAGCGACTGGATCGAAAACGCCCTTCGCACGTCGGCCATGATCCTCATGGTCGTCGGCCTCGGCGGCGCGCTGAGCCAGATCCTGCGTCAGACCCCGGCGGTGGACGCCATCGCCAAAGCGATGGAAGCGACCGGGCTGCCCGCGATCTTTCTGCCATTCGTGTTAGGCGTCGTGGGCAACATGATCACGGGATCCACGACCGTCGGCGTGATCACGTCGGCGTCGATCGTGGCGCCGATGATGCCGGCGCTGCACCTGAGCCCCGAGGCGACGATGCTCGCCGCGTCGGCCGGCGGAATCATCACCAAGTACGTGAACTCGAGCTACTTCTGGGTCTGTACATCGCTCACGCGGATGCCACTCCGATCGGCGCTCATCTCGTTCGGCGGAGTGATGATCGTGAACGGTGTGGTTTCCATGGCGGTGATCTACATTTTGTGGTCGTTCCGGATCATTTGATGGGGAGTGCCGTGACCGCATTCGACGTTACCTCCAGTACCGATACCGCCCGCGTTCGCAGTGTCGCGCGTGCACCATACGCGGCCCTCGCGCTCATCGGGCTCGGCGGACTCTTTTCCGGTGTGACCGGGCCGCTGATCAGCGCCTTCGTCCCACCCCTCGTGCGTGACGCGCTCGGCGATCACCGCACCGCGATCGGCGCCGTCATGGCCATCGACAACGTGCTGTTGCTGCTGCTCGTCCCGTGGGCCGGCCCGATGTCCGACCGCGCCGCCGCCCGTGGCGGCGGCAGGTTGCCGCTCGTGCTCACCGGGTTCGTGCTGTCGTCGCTTGGCATGGCGCTGCTCCCCGCGTCGGCCTCGTTAGGCATCGCGGTCCTGATCGCCGCGCTCATCCTCCTGCACACCGGCATCAACGTCCAGCGATCGCCCTTCCAGGCCCTGATGGTCGATCTGGTCCCGTCGCGCTACCGCTCGCTCGCGACCGGGTCGGTCACGTTTCAGATGTGCGTCGGCGCGATCGTGTTCCTGATGCTGGGTCGGATGCTCGGGATGCGTCCAGCGTACTTGATTGCCGCCGCGACAGTGCTCGGGATCGCCGCCGCGTTTGCGCTCGGGGTGCGTGAGCCGCGCGCGTCGGATTCGGCGGCCGCCGAAGTCACCTTTCGGTCGCTCGCCGACGCCGCGTGGTCGGCGATTCGCGGTGTCATCCCGGGCATGCGGCCAGTGTTTCTCGCGTCGCTGCTGCTGCAACTCACTTTTCAGACGTTCACCACCTGGTACGCCCTCCACGCCACCGAGCGGTTTGGCGTTCGCCCGGAAGACGCGACCATCGGATTCATCGCGTGGGCCGTGGGCGGAGTGATCGGCGCCCTGCCTGCCGGGTTCATCGGAACCCGCATCGGGCGAAGGAACGCGATGCTCGTGGGCTTCGGCATCATGGCCGTGACGCTGGCCGCGCTCGACCGCGTCTCGACCATCAACGCGGCAGTACCACTCCTCGCGCTCGCATCGGCGAGCTGGACGTTCCCGATGGTGAACGCGTACCCGTTGTTCGTCGAGCCGGTTCCGCGCGAGCGTCGAGGCGTTCTCGCGTCGCTGTTCCTGCTCTGCAACGCCCTCGGCGGCGCCGTTGGCGACCCGATGAACGGACGCGTCTTCGATATCCTGAACGGCTATCGCGCGATGTTCATCGTCATGGCCTGTTACACCGGCTTAGCATTCGTGGCAGTCCTGTTCGTCCCGCGCGGCGCGGGCGAGGCCGACACCGGCCCGGATGCCACGCCGAGCATACCATGACGCTGCCGTTTGACGCTCGTGATTCCTCTCTCGGTCCTCGACCTCGCACCCATCGTCGAAGGCGGCAACGCCGCGACATCGTTTCGCAATAGCCTCGATCTCGCCCGTCACGCCGAACGCCTGGGCTATCGGCGCTTCTGGCTCGCGGAGCATCACAACATTCCGAGCGTCGCGAGCGCCGCGACGTCCGTACTCATCGCGTACGTGGCGGGTGGCACGTCGACGATCCGCGTCGGGGCGGGTGGCATCATGCTGCCTAACCATTCGCCGCTCGTGATCGCCGAGCAGTTCGGAACGCTCGCGTCCCTGTTCCCCGGACGGATCGATCTGGGGCTCGGCCGCGCACCGGGATCCGATCAGGTGACTGCCCAGGCGCTACGCCGTTCGCCTGCGGCGGCGGATTCGTTTCCGCAGGACGTGCTCGAGCTCATGGCGTACTTCCGTCCGGCCGAGCCGGGGCAAGCGGTGCGCGCGATCCCTGGCGAGGGGCTCGACGTCCCGATCTGGATCCTCGGCTCGAGTCTCTTCGGCGCCCAGCTCGCGGCGGCGTTCGGGTTACCGTTCGCATTCGCGTCTCACTTCGCACCATCGATGCTCGAGCAGGCGCTGGACCTCTACCGCTCGCGGTTTCAGCCATCGGAGCATCTCGAGCGCCCCTACACGATGCTCGGCGTGAATGTCTTCGCGGCGGATTCGGAATCGGAGGCGCGGCGATTGTTCACGTCGCTGCAACAGGCATTCATCAACCTTCGCCGCGGGCGCCCGGGGCCGCTCAAGCCGCCGGCCGAGGGCTTCGAGGCATCGCTCGCCCCGTTCGAGCGGGCGATGCTGGCCGATATGCTGGCGTTCAGCGTCGTCGGCACGCGCGAGCAGGTTCGTGCGGGGCTGGAGGCCATCGTGGAGCGCACGGGCGCCGATGAGCTGATGGTCGCGTCGCAGATCTACGATCACTCGGCAAGGCTCGAGTCGTACACGCTCGCCGCGGAGGCAGCGGAGATTCCTGCGGTCGTCGCCGAGACAGCCGACCATCGTTAGGCATCGCCGACAACGACAGCAAATTTAACCACGGAGGTCACGGAGGTCACGGAGAACGACAAAGGCGACAACGTTTTGAACCGCGGAGGTCGCAGAGTCATCATTTCTGACCGCCGTCCTCCGCGACCCTCTGCGACCTCCGCGGTTCAGAAACGTTCTTTCTTTTTTCTCCGTGACCTCTGTGACCTGCGTGGTTGATCAATCACGGACTTCCACGATCGGCAGTCCCCGCTCGCGCGCCCAGTGTTCCCATTCGGCAGCCGTACGCTCGAGAAAGCACGGCGACGGGTCCGAGCTCACCGGGAGGTCGAGATGCCGGTACAGCTCCCGCTCGAAGTGGGGTTCGAGCGCTGCCACGGCGATTCGTCCCGACTTCGTCTCATACAGACCGTATCGCGGCGCACCGCCACCAAGCGTTCCGCCCGGCGAGGTGAGACCATGGCGCAGCGGGGCCATCAATGGATCGAGGCTCTCGACCAGACCGATATCCATCACGGAACCACCGGGCAATCGCAGCAGCGCGAGGATCCCGGCGAATCCCCGCTCCGAGGTCATTACGTCCGCCGCGAGCGTGCGAGGCATCCCATCGCCGAGGAGACCGGCCTGCGCCTGGTACGTGAGGTCGTGCCCGGGCTGCTCGGGATCGCGCACCGATCCCACGATGCGAAGCAACCGGAGCCGGGGAAACCGCGCGCGCAGCGTGTCCGGGTCGAGGGAGAGCCGCGCCAACGCCGATGGACGCTGACTCGTGAGGAGCACATCCGCATCGCCAAGGAGTGCAGCGAGCCGAGCTTGTCCGTCCCCGGCCTTCAGATCCAGACGCTCGATTGGAATCCCGACGTGCATCTCCGCGTGCCACGCGGGGGAAAGCTCGAGAAACGGATCGCCCGACGGCGGCTCGATCTTCGTCACGGCCGCGCCGGCTTGCCGGAGCCGCGCTGCCGCAAGCGGCCCCGGCACGTTTTGCGCTGTCGTCACGACGCGTATTCCGTCAAGGAACGTTGCCAAGTAAATCTCCCGAGCGTGATGCGGCGTTGCAGGCGTGCTTGGCTAACAAAGTAACGCGGATCAGCCATGCCCATCGACCCGAACAACCCGGTTGTCCTGCTCTGTGTGGCGGGGATGGAGCGCGAGGGCGAGCCCGAAGAGGCGCGTCGCCTGTTCCAGCAAGCGTGGGATGCACGTCGCAACGACTACGACGCCGCGATCGCCGCGCACTATCTCGCTCGGCACCAGCCGACGCCGCACGACACACTTCGCTGGAATGCGCTGGCCGTGACGCACGCCGAGCGCGTCGTGGATGGCCGGACGACCGAGCTCTTTCCGTCGCTCTACCTGAATCTCGCCAGCTCCCTGACGGCTCTCGGGCGCCTCGATGAGGCTCGGGCCATCATCGCGCAGGCGAAAGAGCGGCTCGAGAGCCTGCGGGCCGATGGCTATCGGGATTTTCTCGCACACGGCATCAGTCGTCTGCAGGCGAGACTCGGAAACGTTACCTAACGCGAGCGTTCCTCCCGGGAGCGCCCAGCAATGGCCACCCAGGCTGACGTCCGCCGCATCGCGATGACGCTCCCGGAAACGGAAGAGGGCGACGGCCGTTTCGCGTTCTCCGTCCGCAACAAGGACAAGCTCAAGGGATTCGCGTGGGTGTGGATGGAGCGCATCCAGCCGAAGAAGCCGCGTGTCGCCAATCCCGCCGTGCTCGCCGTGCGGGTCGCCAACGAAGGCCAGAAGGAAGCGCTGATCGCGGCCGAGCCCGCGAAGTTCTTTACGGAGCCGCATTACAACGGTTTTCCGGCAGTCCTGGTGCGGCTCGCCGAGGTGAACGTCAGCGAGCTGCGCGTGCTGCTGGAGGAGGCGTGGCGTTGCCAGGCACCTGCCGGGCTGCTTGCGCCAAAGCGAAAGCGTTAGGCACCCACCTTGCCGATGTCGTCGAAGACGGCGACCACGGGACCGTGATCGCTCGTTCCGACCTCCCGCTGCACGACGCACGAAACCGTCCGGTCGGCAACGCTTCGACTCGCGAGAATCAGGTCGAGCCGCCAACCGATGTTGCGCTGTCGCATGTTCCGCCACGGCGCCCACCACGTGAACAGCCAGGGATTGTCGGGCTCCACGCGCCGATGCACGTCCAC
Source organism: Gemmatimonadaceae bacterium (assembly GCA_036274195.1). Classification (GTDB taxonomy): domain Bacteria; phylum Gemmatimonadota; class Gemmatimonadetes; order Gemmatimonadales; family Gemmatimonadaceae; genus JAJKIV01. The sequence goes on from DASUGD010000088.1 coordinate 20,132, forward strand.
GAGCCCACGTCCGATGATGCGCTCCATGAGCGCGCGCTCGTCGGGCCGTTGCCCGATGATGCCGGGCTTCCGCTCTTTCGGGTGCACGTCCATGTCCGTGAGCGCCACGTTCATGTCGCCGCACAGGACGAGCGGTTCACCGGCTGCCTCGAACTCCGACGCGAACGCGTCCAGCGACTCGAGGAATCGCATCTTCGCCTCGAAATCCTTTCCTCCGTTCGGTACGTAGATCGACGCCACCGTTAGGCCCGGAAGGCGCGCCGAGACGATCCGGCTCTCGTAGTCGAACGCGGGATGGTGAAACTGCGGACGTTCGGGAACCGTCGCCTTGCGCGCGTGTAGCGCCACGCCCGAATAACCCTTGGCCCCGTGCCAGTAGCACCAGTAGCCCTCGATCTCGCAGAGCCACATGGGCAGCTGATCCACGGACGCCTTGATCTCCTGCAGGCACAGGACGTCGGGCTGCTCCCGGTCGATGAATTCCTGGAGCTGCGCCTGGCGAGCGCGAACGCCGTTGACGTTCCAGGTTGCGATTTTCACCCCGCGCCCTCCATTCTCTTGTCCGTTCCTCACCGAGGGTACCGCATGCACGCCTTGCGCCCAGCTGCACTGCTTTACGCGGGGATCATTGCACTGATGGCTCTGCCCCTCGCCCACGCGAACGCGCAGACCGCCGACGAGCGTCTCAAGACCGATTGGCCGTACCTCGAAAGGTACCGGACCGAGAACGCGGCGCTGAGCCCGCCGAAGGCCGGCGAGAACCGGGTCGTGTTCATGGGCAACTCGATAACCGAGGGCTGGGCGAAGTACTTCCCGACCATGTTCGCGGGAAAGCCGTACATCAACCGCGGCATCGGCGGCCAGACGACGCCGCAGATGCTCGTGCGCTTCCGGCAGGATGTGATCGCGCTCGCGCCAGCGGTCGTCGTCATCCTCGCGGGAACCAACGACATTGCCGGGAACACAGGGCCGTCCACGATCGAGATGATCGAGGACAACCTCGCGTCCATGGCGGAGCTCGCGAAGGCGAACGGGATCGCGGTGGTGCTGAGCTCCGTGCTGCCCGTGTTCGACTACCCGTGGCGCCCCGGTCTCACGCCGGCCCCGAAGATCGTAGCGCTCAACGCGTGGATGAAGCAGTACGCGGCCGCACACGGCGCCGTGTACCTCGACTACCACTCGGCCATGGCCGACGAGCGGCAGGGGATGAAATCGGAGCTCGCGAGCGACGGCGTCCACCCTAACGAGGCCGGCTACCGCATCATGGCGCCCCTCGCCGAGAAGGCCATCGCCGAAGCACTGCGCCGCAAGGGGCGGCGCTAGCGCGTCGATGCCCGTGGAGGCACCACCGGCTGGAATGACGGGCGAGCCCGAGACGCCGCTCGAACCGCATCACCTCGTCCGGCGCTTCGGTCTGCTGAGCGCGACGGCGCTCAACATGACCAACATGATGGGCGCGGGGCCGTTCATCACGATTCCGCTGCTCATGTCGGCGATGGGAGGGCCACAAGCGCTGCTCGGGTGGGTTGTCGCCCTCGCGATCGTGATCTGCGATGGCATGGTGTGGAGCGAGCTGGGCGCGGCAATGCCGGGCTCGGGCGGGTCGTTCAACTACCTGCGCGCGGCGTTCGGGGAAGCGCGGTTCGGACGCCTCATGGGGTTTCTCTTCGTCTGGCAGTTCGTGTTGAGTGGGCCGCTGGAGATCGCGTCCGGATACATCGGGTTCGCGCAGTACGCCGGGTATCTGTGGAGTGGCCTGACGCGCGGCGGGACGATCGTGCTGATCACCGCGCTCGGGGTGATCAACATCGCTCTCCTGTATCGACGCATTCACTCGATCGCGCGGATCACGGTGTCGCTGTGGGTGGGCACGCTCGTCACCGTGCTCGCAGTCATCGTGACGGGCGCCAGGCACTTCGACGCACGCATGGCGTTCGATTTCCCGCCGGGCGCGTTCAATTTCTCGTTGGGCTTCTTCCTCGGCCTCGGGGCCGCGGCGCGCATCGGCATCTACGACTACCTCGGCTACTATGACGTCTGCTACATCGGCGACGAGGTGCGCGACCCGGGGCGCGTGATCCCGCGGTCCATCCTCATCAGCACCGCGGCCGTCGCGGTCATCTACATCGGGATCAACCTGTCGATCATCGGCGTGATCCCGTGGCGCGAGTTCGTCCCGGCATCGTCGCACCCGGAGTCGAGCTTCATCGTGTCGGTGTTCATGCAGCGGATCTACGGGAACCGCGTGGCGACGATCTTCACACTCCTCGTGCTGTGGACCGCATTCGGCTCGGTGTTCGCGCTGCTGCTGGGGTACTCGCGTATCCCGTACGCGGCGGCGCAGAGCGGTTACTTCTTCCGCGCGTTCGGCCGGCTCCACGCGACGAAGGACTTCCCCTACGTCTCACTGCTCGTCCTCGGCGCCTTCTCGATCCTGGCCGGGTTCGTTTCGTTAGGCACGGTGATCGACGCGCTCATCGTCACACGGATCCTCGTGCAGTTCATGGGGCAGGTGGTCGGGCTGATCCTGTTGCGCCGTCATGCACCGCACCTGCCGCGCCCGTACCGCATGTGGCTCTATCCCGTGCCGGCGCTCGTGGCACTCGCGGGGTGGATCTTCGTGTTTGCCACCACGCAGCTCGAGGTCATCCTGTTCGGCGTGGGAGTGCTGGCGCTGGGATGCGTGACGTTTCTCGTTTGGTCGTGGCGAACGGCCCGATGGCCGTTCGGCGTCCAGGACGTCCAGTCGGCCTGAGTTGGTTCACGCCGCGCCTAGCCCGGAAGGTCCTCCGCGCGCCACACGCCGAGCGCCTTGTCGGCGAACGCCCCGCCCTCCTCCTCACATCCCTCGACGAGCACCTCGACGGGTGACGGCAGGTTGAACGGCGCGCGTTCGAGGTTGAGTGGACGCCAGTTCCCGTCGACGATGTCGCTGTTCGCCGGCTGGTCGAGAAAGGTCGTTGTGATGATGTACCGCGCTCCGCTGTCCCGAACGACCCGCATCGCGCGCGCAATGTTGGCGAACGACAGATGCACCAGGCAGTCGCGGCAGAGCACCGCGTCCGCCGGCTGACCCGCCACGGCCGGGAGCGGGCCGCTCGTCAGGTCGACCCGCACGAAGCTCCGGCCCGTGCCGCCGTAGCGCGCGCTGTTCGCCGCCACGATCGCGTCCACGATGTCGCCGCCCACGTAGGCGACCACGCCCGCGCCGCCCAGATCGACGTGCGCCAGCCAGTGAAAATCACCGCACGGCACATCGAGCAGGCGCCGGACATCGAGCCGGCGAAGCAGGTTCGGAAGATCCGCGCGCACGCGCGCCGTCGACGCCAGACTCGATCCGTCACCGGAGCGCGACTCCGCATTGTCCCACAGGTTCGTCTCGTACATGCGCGCGAACCGGGCCGGCAGGTCGAGGCTCGTCAACTCCGACGCCCGCTCCGCGAACCGACGCTCCGCGACGGTACGCGGCCGCTTCGAGCGTGGCGCCGCGCCGCCGGGCGACTCGGAGGAATCGGGTTCGTGCTCGGGACGCATGGTCACTGAGTCAACTTCTGCAGCTCCCGGTACGTCACCAGCCTGACCTTGTTGTCCTGCAGCGCCTTCCTGAACTCCGGGCTCGTGACCACGTCGTAGTCGCGCTGCCGCCACGCCGATCCGTATGGCTCGTGGTCCACGGTTACCGCCTGCAGCTCGGCGTCATCGTGGCCGAGGTGAACGATCATCTCGGTGAGCCCCGGCTTCAGGTTGGTGATCGCGTTCAAGTAGAACGCCTTCCACTGATCGCGGGGAACCTCCGGTCCGGCGATGACCACCGCGTCGACCACGACGTCCTTCGGCGAGAGCGCCATGGGTGTTCCGGCGGGTGTCGTGTTCATCGCCAGGAAGGGCAGCCGATAGTCGTGCGCGACCTTCACATAGGTGGCGATGAGCTCCGGCGTGGTGAACAGCGTGCCCATGTGGCTGTCGAGATGCGTCGGGCGAATCCCGAGCGCCATCGCCCGCTCGACCTGCGCGCGGAGCTCTCGCTCGACCTCGGCCGGCTTCGCGCGTGCGACGACCGGCGCTACCTCGCTCGGGAACGTCCCCGTCGAGTCGAGAAGACTCGGCACCTTGTCCTTCGACTCGACGCTGCCCCAGCGATACGTGAGCCACTCGCTCGTGAGCGTCAGGTGAAGGCCGAGGTCCGCGTTAGGGTGCTGCCTGGCGTAGGTCGCCACCTCGGTGACCCACGGTGTGGGCATCATGATGCTCGCGGATGACACCGCGCCCTTGTCGAGCGCGTCGAAGCTGGCCGCGTTCACCGAGTGCGCGACGCCGAGGTCATCGGCGTGCAGGATCAGCAGCTTCGTGTCGGCCGGAAGACCGAGTCGCTCGGCGACGGTCTTGGTCTGGGCAGACATCGTCGAGGTCATGAGGAACAACACCACTGACAACCAGAGCCTTGGCTGCATCGGCGCCTCTCGGATCGGGGTGAATCGCCGGACTGCCGCAACGCTATCAGCGTCGAGCCCTGATGGAAAGCACAGCATGGGCAACTTTGAACCACGGAGGTCACGGAGAAAAGAATGAACCGCTGAGGACGCGGAGGTCGCAGAGAACAGCTGCAGTTCTCGGCGTCTCCGCGTCCTCTGCGGTTCAAAACATTGTTGCCTTTTGTTGTTCGCCGTGAGCTCGGTGACCCGTGTGGCGAAATGCAGTTGGGACAATCCGAAACGGCTTGGGAAATCGACTCGGTAAGAGTTGACGCTACTTACCCCCATCGATCGATAGGACCTGCCCCGTGATCCAGCCGGCTCGATCCGATGCGAAGAACAGAACGCCATACGCGATGTCGTCGGGCGAGCCAAGACGCTTGAGCGCGATGCTCTCGACGAGCTTGCGCTGCCCCTCCTCACCGTAGGACTGCCATTGCCGCTCGGTCGCAGGGTTCGAGCGGACGAACCCCGGGGCGATGTTGTTGACCGTGATCCCCCACGGCCCGAGCTCGTGCGCGAGCTGTCGCGTTAGGCCGATCTGGGCGGCTTTGGCCGATGCGTACGCCTGAATGCCGGTGAGACTCACCCCGAGCCCGGCGCCGCTCGAGATGTTGATGATGCGGCCGCGGCGGGCGGCCTTCATGCCGGGGGCCACCGCCTGCGCGCAGAGAAACGCGCCGGTGACATTGACGTCGAAGATTTTCTGCCAGTCGGCCTCCGACACGTCCTCGAGCGGCCGGCCAACCTGGCCCAGCACGCCGCCGGCGTTGTTGACGAGAACGTCGACGTGTCCCGTCGCGCGCGCCGCCTCGGCGACCGTCGCGTCCACGGCGCGCTTGTCCGTGACGTCCGTGACGCGCGCCTGGCACGTGCCGCGGCCGGCAGCGAGCCGCTCGGTCTCGCGCAGCTCGTCCTCGATGACATCGCAGGCCCACACGCTCGCGCCGCGCTCCGCGAACGCGAGCGCGATCGCACGCCCGAAGCCGTGCGCGGCGCCGGTGACGATCGCCGTCTTCCCCTGGAAGGAATTGGCCCGGATGGGGTCCGAGTCGGATTTCATCATTCCACCGCGGCCGCG
>DASUGD010000089.1:0-13540 GCA_036274195.1 Gemmatimonadaceae bacterium
CCGACGCCGGTGAATGCCGCGCCGCCCAGCACGGACGAAAAGGCCGTCGCCAAGTCCGAGCCGCCGAAACCGGCACCAGCACCGGCGCCGACACCAGCCCCGGCTCCAACGAAGCCGTCGTCGACTCCCGCAACGACCGCGCAGGCAACGCCGTTTGCCCCGGCACCGTCGGCATCCAAACCGGCCGCACCCGTGGCGAAGCGCGCCGACGCCGCGCCGCGTCCGCGTCGCACGAACACGTCGGGTCTCATGGTTGGCCTCTCGTTCGACGCGGCGAGCATCCGCTCCGATGATCTCAACAGCAGAACCGAAAGCGGCCCCGGCATCGCGGGCATGATCGGTTGGGGCATCACGAAGAACATCGCGCTGGCTCTCGACGCGAGCGGCGCGCAGATCTCGAGCGTCGACGGCAACTACAACCTCGGCCACGCCGACATCGGTGCCCGCTGGCACTTCGTCAACCGGACCGCATTCGTCCCGTTCGTGGACGTTGGCTACGCCGGCCGCGCACTCATGAAGCGGAACGTCACCCTCACCGACGCCCTCGGTAACACGTCCACCGGGACCCTCACCTACATGGGCACTGGCGTCTCGTACGGTGGAGGGCTCGAGTACTTCATCACGCCGGGTATCGCGTTCGGCGGCGCCTTCAGGTGGACAACCGGCAGCTTCTCGCAGGTGCGGTTCGAGAACCTGACCGTCGAGGACCTCAAGCTCAGTGCCAGCAGCGCCCGGTTCAACATGGGCTTTACTTGGTATCCCATGGGTCACTGATGCGGGTGAAATGAGAAGGTACTAACCTCGTTCGAAGGCTTTCGATCCTAACGACCGGGTCGATATATTGAAGGCTGGCACCAACGACGGCGCCAGCCTTCTTTTTTTGGCGTAGGGCGTTGCATGAGCGGAACCGTCGCCAGCCATCCGTTCTTCCTCACGACGCACGTCGACGATGTGCCGCTCGACGCCGTGCTCCGTGCGCATCCACGACTGCCGATTCCGGTCGCGCAGGCGCTGCTATTCCGGCTCTGTGCCGCGTTGCAATACGCGCACGACCACGGGGTAATGCATGGGGATGTGACTCCCGCCAACATTCGCGTCGACGTTCACGGCGACGTCCACGTGAAGGGTTTCGCGATCGCGCGCGATACCGAGTACCAGCGCATCATGCGGACCCTCGTGAGCGTCGCGGCGTCGGAGTATACGAGCCCTGAGGAATGCCTCGGCCGGCCGACGTCCCTGGCGTCGGATCAGTATGCGGTGGGAGTCATCGGCTACGAGCTGCTGACCGGGCGGCCACCGTTCGTTGGCCCGCCCGTCGAGGTAGAGCGGGCGCACGTGAACGACCTGCCAGCCTGGCCGGGCTTCATGCGACGTGAGTGTCCCACACCGCTCGCCGCGGCGGTCATGCGAATGCTGGCGAAGGAGCCTAACGAGCGCTGGCCCACCCTCCGCAGTGCGATGGCGAGCATTGCCCGGGCATCGTCCGGAGACGCGGAAGGCATCCAGGGAATGTTCGCGCGGCTCGTCCGCTCCACGCCCTTTGCACGGACGGTCCTGGCCGTGACGCCAACAGACCGGGTCTCGCGGGAGTCGGCTGCGCGGCCGGGCAATGAGCTGACGGTATCGAGCACGCCGTGGCAAAAGAGGCCCGTGCCGGTTGCTTCGCTGGGTGTGGCCCCTCGATTGCGCGCGCCGATCCTCGCAGGCGCCGCACAAAACGTCGCGGCGGAAATCCGCGCGGCCCTGGCTCGCGGAGGCCGCTGGTCGCGGCCGTTGGCGATCGCTGCAGGCCTCCTGACCGCGGCGACGACGGTGGCACTCCTCGAGATCCTCGTGAACGCACCGAAGATCTAGGCGACTGGCGACTGGCGACTGGCGACTGGCGACTGCCGGGGACGGGGGACGGACGACGGGCGACGGAGGAACGGCGGCTGGTGGCTGGCTGCTCATGCTGGCTGCTGGCTGACGCTGGCTGATCAAAACCCTCGGGATGCCCTTTCCGCCGGAAGGAGCATCCCGAGCGTTCTCCGTTTCCCGTTTCCCGTTTCCCGTTTCCCGTTTCCCGTTTCCCGGCTGTTGTTAGGCATCTACGTCACTCGACGTATCGTACCCTCCACGCGGAGAGCCCACTTTGGGTGCGCACTCCCAACGCCGCGCCACTTCTCCGGAGGGAACGATGAACGCTCGCCTTGTCGCGCCTGCCGCCCTGGCGCTCACACTCTCGGCCTGCGATGGACCGATCACGCCCTTCTGCGGCGGCGACATGATCGACGCCTGTTCCAAGGCCCGTGACATCGCCGCGGTCATGTCGACTCAACTCGCGGACGAAGCCGTTGCCGAGGGCAACGCCATCGTCGCCGAGAGCGGCGCGCTCCACAACGCGGGTCGGTTCGAGATGTCGGTTCGTGCGAACGTCATGTCGCGAAACAATCCGAGCGTGAACAACATCACGGTCCGCTCCGACGGCACCACCGGTGTCTCGAGCTTCGCTGTCGACGAGGGAACCGCAGCGTCGGTGGTCAGCGAGTTCGCGCTCCGTGTTTCGCGGGGCACCCGCGTCGGCAGCACGCGAACCGCGGGGTTGGACCTCCTCGGAGGCCTCCGGCTCACCCCCCATATGGATGGCGGGAGCATCCACACGGCCGGCGGCATGCTCGGCTACTCGTACGGCGCCCGGCTCGGGATTCTTCAGGAGACCGACAGGCTTCCCGCAGTATCGCTCACGGGGATCGTACGCGAGCTCCCGAAGTTTTCGCTGAGCACCGAGCGTCTGCCGACCGAGGGCGGTGAGACCGTTTCGCTGTCGCTGACAAACGGCAGGATACACACGAGCGGACTACGGCTCGCCGCATCGAAGCGGCTCGGTCGGTTCGGCCTCTCGGGTGGCGTTGGACGCGAGAGCTACTACACGACCGTCGACTTCCAGGCGGAGTCCGCCGGGAGCGAGAGCACCGACTTCACCGCGAACCGGAACACGGCGTTCATTGGTGGGTCGTTAGGTGTGGGCACGACGACCCTCGGGCTGGAAGTGGGGAGCGTGTTCGGGGGCAAGGCGCCCTCGATGACCAACTCCTTCGGCGACGCCAGCCCGACCGCGGCCCGAACATTCCTGTCGTTAGGTGTGCGACTCCCCATTGGGCGCGCGCCTGCCACCAGGTAGGCAGGCATACACGCCGTCACGCCAGTTGATCGCCACGCGTGCGAGTGGCTGTCATACGCCACTCGCCCACGCGATCGCCGAGTCGAGGGCGTCGTAGGCAAAACTCTTTACCTCGGCCTGGATGAAGTGCTCACCCAGCCGTGGCGCGAGCGTGGCGAGCTCACCATCCGCGGCGATCGCAATGCGCTTGATCTTGCGGTGGTGATCGCGAACGAACCGCACGTGACGGATCAGCCCTCCGAGATTCTCCCACCCGGGAAACCGGCGGGCGTGGATGACGAGCCCCTGCAGCTGGCCATGCGCTTCGATCCACGAGTCGGCCGTGACCGCCAGCTCGTCGAAGTCACGCGCGCGCAGGGCCTGGGTTACTTCAGCCACGATCACCCCGCGGTCGGCGAGCAGCCGGTGCGTCACGCCAGCCGCGTCCGGCAACGCCTGGAGCCAGGCCACGGCGTCGGCGAGCTGCCCGTTGCCGAAGTGCCTAACGGGACCCGGCATGAAGAACCCGAGGAGCCGACTGGAATCGCGGATCCAGCCGATGTCGCTGACGATGGCGAGCCCCTCGATCAGCCGGAGCGACCGCAGCCCGATCGACGCGTCTTCCCAGACACCGCCGGCGGTGAAGCCATCGAATTCCGGCCCGAACTGGTAGAGGAGCCGCAAGCGCCGGTTGGCGCGGCGCGCTTCGTCGATCAGCGGCTCGAAGACCTGCTGATAATCCTGCTGTGACACCTTGCCGACGGCTTTGACGCCGTCGATCCCTGCGGGTAGCGAAACGATTCTCTCGAGCATCGGTGTTCAATCCTCCTCGACCGGGTCGTACGAGTCGTACGACGGCACCTCCGGCTCGTGCACGGCTGGCAGCTCGACGCGCCGATAGATCGCGTCGAGCGTCAGGCTCGTGTCGAGACACGGGACGGGAATCGGTGTCTGCGCATCGCCAACGATCTCCTCACGCATCCACGGACCAGTCGGCGACTCCCGCCAGTAGCGCTCGACGCGTCGCCGGCGATGATCGACGATGAGATACGACTGCAGTGCGGAAATCTGCCTGTATGCATCGAGCTTCTCGCCGCGGTCGATGCGCGCCGTGCTCGGCGACGTGACCTCGACGACGACGCACGGCCCGCGCGCGACGACGTCCAGCTCTGCGATCGCGGTGCAGGCCACGGCCACATCGGGATAGTAGTACCGGTCGTCGGCCACCTGCACGCGCATGTCGCTCATGAATACGCGACATCGGCCGTTGTCCGCGGCAGCGTACAGCCGAGCGAAGATGTTGCCGGCGATGATATTATGCCGCGCCGTCGCGCCGGACATGGCGTACAGCTCACCGGCGACGTACTCGTGCTTGATCGGGGAGCGCTCCTCGAAGCGGAAATATTCCTCGACCGTCATGGTGGGCAGTGCCGACGCGTCGCGCATGCGTGCACGCTACGCTCGGCCGCTCGGAGCGCGCAAGCGAACAGCCGCCGAGCGTGATGTCCTGTCGCCGTTTACCGAAATCGCATGCCGTTCGGGGCGATCGTTCCCGGCTTCGGCACAGTCGGCTTCGGCTCGGCCGGCTTTGCTTGGGGAGCTTTCGTCTTCTCACGCCCGGGCTTGCCGGGGCCCCGAATGGAAGCACTGTTCCCGGTTCCCTGTTCCCGGTTCCCTCTTTCACCCGCCCCCTTCATCGTCAATGCAATCCGCCCTCGCTTCAGATCCACCGACATCACCGTGACCTTCACCTTCTGTCCGACCTTCACCACGTCGTTAGGGTCGCGCACGAACCGGTCGGCCATCTGCGACACGTGAACGAGGCCATCCTGGTGAACGCCGATGTCAACGAACGCGCCGAACGCGACGATGTTCGTCACGACGCCCTCGAGCACCATGCCCTGCGACAGGTCCTTCGGTTCCTTCACGTCATCGCGGAACGCCGGCGGCTCGAACCGTTCCCGCGGGTCCCGGCCCGGCCGTCGCAGCTCCGAGAGAATGTCCTGCAGCGTCGGCAGACCGACTCCGTCCGCCACGTACGTGTCGACGCTGATACGCCCGACGGCGGACTCGTTGTTCAGCAGTTCGCCTAACGCAAGGCCGAGGTCGCCGGCGATGCGCTCGACGAGCGCGTAGCGTTCCGGATGTACGGCCGTGGCGTCGAGCGGATGCGTGCCGCCGCGTACCCGGAGGAAACCCGCCGCCTGCTCGAACGCCTTGGCGCCGAGCCGGGGGACCTCGGTGAGGTCGCGACGCGAGCGGAAGCCCCCGCGCTCGTCACGGGTCTTCACGATGTTCGCGGCCAGCGTGGGCCCGATCCCGGCGACGTACGAGAGAAGCGACGCCGACGCGGTGTTGACCTCGACCCCGACGCGGTTCACGCAGCTCTCGACGATCTCGTCGAGCCGTTTCTTGAGCCGCGTCTGGTTCACGTCGTGTTGGTACTGGCCCACACCGATCGCCTTCGGGTCGATCTTCACCAGCTCGGCCAGTGGGTCCTGGAGACGTCGCGCAATCGACACCGCGCCGCGGAGTGACACGTCGAGGTCGGGCAGCTCCCCGCGCGCGACGTCGGAGGCGGAGTACACGGACGCTCCCGCTTCACTCACGACGACGACCTGCGGGCTCGTCAGGCCGCGCTCGCGCAGCGTCTCGCGCACGAGGCTCTCCGTCTCGCGCGAGGCCGTCCCGTTGCCGATCGCTATCAGCTCCGGCGTGAACCGCGCCACGAGGGCGAGGATCGTGGTCGTGAATCGGTCGCTCTGGTGGAGATACACCGTATCCGTCGCCACGACGGCGCCCGTGCGCGAGACGACGGCGACCTTCACACCGGTGCGATAACCGGGGTCGAGGCCGATCACCATCCGCTCGCCCGCGGGGGATGCGAGCAGGAGCTGCTCGAGGTTCTGCCCGAAGATCGCGATCGCTTCCTCGTCGGCGCGCGTCTTGAGCTCCAGCCGAAGGTCGAGCTCCACGGCGGGCGCAAGCAGTCGGCGGTACGCGTCGTCGACGACGAGGCGCATCTGCACCGGCGCGGCGTGACCGCGCACGAGCTCCTGCTCGAGGCTCGAGAGGATCCGCTCCGACGGCGCGTCGATCGAGGAGACAAGGAACCCTTCGGCCTCGCCGCGGCGGATCGCGAGCACGCGGTGTGACGGAATCTCGCCAAGCTTCTGGGAGAAGTCGTAGTAGTCCTGGAACTTCGAGACCTCCTTCTCCTTGCCGGTGACGACGCGCGAGCGGAGCGCGGCGTCGGCTCGCGTTAGGTCACGCACGCGACCGCGGAGCGCCGCGTCGTCCGCGATTCGCTCGGCGACGATGTCGCGAGCGCCGGCAAGCGCGGCGGCTACGTCGGGCACGCCCTTCTCGGCGTCGACGTACCTGGCCGCTTCGGCGTCGAGTGTCGCATCGGTCGCGTTGCGGCCCGCCAGCAGCTCGGCGAGCGGCTCGAGCCCGCGCTCACGCGCGATGGTGGCGCGGGTGCGGCGCTTGGGCTTGTAGGGAAGGTAGAGATCCTCGAGTGCCTGCTTCGTTTCGGCCGCGGTGATGGCGGTTCGAAGCGCGTCGTCGAGCTTACCCTGTTCCTCGATGCTCTTGAGGATCGCGGCGCGGCGCTCATCGAGCTCCGTGAGGTACTGGGCGCGGTCGCGGACGTCGCGGAGCTGCACCTCGTCCAGCCCGCCGGTGACCTCCTTGCGGTAGCGGGCGATGAACGGGAGGGTGTTGCCTTCGTCGAAGAGGGCGAGGGCAGCGGCGACCTGTTGCGGGGAGAGGGACAGCTCGCGGGCGACGGTGGTGACCAGAGGCGACGACATTCGGCGGGAGGCAGAGGCGAGGGACTGCGAGCGACCAATTCGAGCCTCAGAATAACACCCCTCGGCGGCAGGCGGCGAAGCGAAGATGCGCCGAGGACACGCGCCTTGACGAGGCGTTACTCCGAAATCACGCCCCGTCGCCACGCGTGAGTCACGGTGGCCCTCGAACGTGGGCGCGTCGGCGTCGTTTCCGACGCCCGTGATCCCACCGAACGGAGGACCACTCACATGTCCAGCTCCAAACAATCCCGGCTGCTCGGTCTCGCTGGTCTCGCACTCGCCGCTCTCACCGCCGCGTGCGCGCCGGACGCGGTCAGCGGCTCCACCGCTCCGACCGTCCACAAGGCGAACGCGGCGCTCGGGTCCACTTCCACCGTGTTCACCGTGCAGCTGCGCGCACTCCCGGGTGATTCCTACTACGGCTTCGGCAACCTGCAGGTGCGGCTCGGTGGCACCTGCCAGCCTGGCGACGACCCCTACTCGCCTGCACCTGGATTCACCGCACTGATCGTTTGCGGCAAGATCTTCAACGGCGGCGGTGCGCTGTACAAAGGTGGTGGGATCTACTGGACCGGTGGACTTGGCGACACGTTCAACAATCTCATCGCCCCGTTCAACGGCACTGTCCCGCCGAATCCATGTCATCGGTATGACGTCACCGGCGTCGTGACCGTGCCCGACGCCGTGGCGGCCGACATGATCGCGAACACCTCGAGCTACGCGGTCCGATTCGACGGCCTGGTCGGTGGCTCGACCGCCCGCCTTGGCGGCCGGCTCGATGGAACGGCGTGGGGAACGGTGTCCTTCCCAACTGATCCAATCAAGCCGAATGATCCCTTCTTCGCGGAGAAGGTCTGCAGTGTGAGCGTCATTCCGTGATCACGGCGCGAGCCGAGAGCGCATCGCGGCTACCACCGGCTGCAGCTCTGGATCGGCACGCCGCCAGAGCTGCAGCAGCCGCCCGCGCATCGCGGCTGCCTTCTCCGTGTCCCCACGCGCATCGTAGAGCTCCGCCAGCCGCTTCATCGCCCAGCCCAGCTCCTGCGCATCCACCTCGTAGCGCCAGAGCCACGGCGTCGTCAGGTACCGCTCGTACACCGTCACCGCCGCGCCGGACTTGCCGGTCGCCTCGAACGCGCGCGCGAGGTCGGGAAGCCCGCACATCGGACACACGAGTGCGTCGGCCGCCTGGCGGAGCTCGGACTCGGCCACGGTCGCCCGTCCCTCCGCCAGCGCGAGCATGCCACGCGCCCATGTGCGCTCGGCGCCCGCCCTTCGCGCGAGCACACTGTCGTTCACCTCGGCGGCGGCGAGCAGCTCGCGGGCACGCGTTAGGCGGCCCGCCGTCGCGTAGAAGCGCGCAAGGTCGTCGTAAAGCCGGTCGCCCGGCAGCACGCTGTCGAGCGGCGTGGCGGCCAGCGCCGAGTCGACCAGGCGCAGCGCGCGCACCGAATCGCCACGGTGGCGCAGATACAGATTCGCCAGCTGCACGAGTCCAAAGAGGTGCCGGCCGCGGGACCCCGCCGCCGCGCTGAGTGCGAGCTGCGTTCGCCAAAGGCGCTCGGCCTCCGCCAGGCGCCCCTGCGTCATCGTGATCGCCGCGAGCGCCTCGTACGGATCGATGAGCGTCAGCGTGTCGCCCTTCGCGGTGGCGATCATCGTCTCCGCCTGGCGTTCCGCTTCCTCCCAGTGCTGCTGTGCCGCCGCATCCTGGATCTCGACGTTCAGCAGGACGGGATTCCCTGGAAAGCGCCGCGCGATGAGATCGAGCGTCGCGCGTGACTCGCGGAACCTCCCCTGGTAAACCTGCGCGCTGTGTATCCCGAAGTAGAAGTTCGGAATCGTCGAGTCGACCTTCGTGGCGCGCGCGAACAGGCTCTCGGCGATCGCGAACTGGTGACGGTCGTTGTAAATGATGGCCAGGTTGTTCAGTGCCCGGTAATCATCCGGGTATCGCTCGAGGAGGCGCGTGTACGCGTCGATTGCCGTCTCGACCTCGCCCCGAGTGACGGCGTCGATGGCGACCGTGAAGGCACGCTCGGAAAAAGGCAGCCGCTGGTGGTGCGCGATCGCCCGCTGAATCATGGCCTGGGAGCGCCCGGGCTCGGCGATTGCCCCATAGGTCGTGCTCAACGCGAGGTACGCCGTCGCGAACCCGGTGTCGATCGCCACCGCCTCCTCGAACAGGTGAATGGCGTCCGATCGCCGCCCAGCGAGAACGAGCCGGACGCCTTCCGTGTACTTGCGGAGCGCAGCGAGCGAGCCGGTGGTGTACTGCGCGAGGGGTGGCATCGCGCGCACCGAGCGGAGCGACTCACCGATCCGGTTGCGAAGCTGCTTGCTCACGCGATCCAGCGCCGCGAGCAGGTGCGAGGAATCGGCCGCCGCCTCCCGGAAGGCGGCGAGCACGTCGCCGTGCTCCGTGCTCACGAGCTTCACGTTCACGGTGAATGCGCCCGCGACGTTCGCGATGCTGCCCGTGACGATCGCCTTCGCGCCCTCCCGCGCGGCGACTTCTAGCGCCAAGTCCTCGCTCAGCGGCGTGTCCCGCGGCCGCTGCATCCGTTCGAGCACACCGGCGACCTGGCGCGTCGAGAGCACCCGCACGATCGGAGATTGGCTCAGGTCCACGCGGAACGCCTCGGTGATGCCGGCGGCGAGCAGACTGTCGCCCGCGAGGTCGCTGAAATCCGCGACCACGAGCCGATCCCTCGCTGCGAGCGAGCCGGTGGCAAGGAGCGACGGGTTGGCGTCCGACAATCTTATATAGGTATAGCCGCCAATCGCCACGGCGATCAGAAAGGAACCGAGGATCGCGGCGACGAGAGAGACGCTCCACCGCTGTCGCTTCGGCAGAGGCTCCAGCACGCGTACGGGGTCCTCGGGTCGCACGTCGCCACCATGTGCCGGCGCGGCGGTCACGCTCGACGCTATCGCCGTGCTGGAGATCTCCGCCGTCCTTATTCGTTCGGCAAGCGCGGTCGTCTCGGATGCGGGCTTCGTGTCGAACTCGCGCTCGAGGCGCGAGGTGAGCTCCTCGTACGTGCGGAGCGCTCCGACCCGATCACCACACTCGGCCTGCAGGGTCATGAGCCGCCGCCACCCTGCCTCCTGATCGACGTCGAGCTCGCACGCACGTCGCGCGAGCTCCATCGCACGCTCGCGTTCACCGGCCGATGACGCGGCGTCTGCCGCCGACCACGCCGCTCCCGACGCACGCCGCTTGAGCCGAGACCGCGTACGCGAGACCCACTCCTCGAGCTCCGGTGCCACGTCATCGACGTGAAAGCCGTCGAAGAAGTCCCCGCGATAGAGCGCGGATGCATCCTCGAACCGCCCCGCACGAACATGCTCCTCGAGCTCCACGGCGTCGCATCGCAGCGATCCGTCGCGTAGCGACAGCTCGTCGCCGGACGCGTTGAAGACATCTCCGGCCATGCGGCGCAGGTAGTACAACGCTTGCCGCAATGCGCCGCGAGCGTCGTGGTCCGGGAGCTCGGGCCAGAAGAGCGCGACCAACGCGTCGCGGCGGACCGGCGATTCTCGCGCCAGGGCGAGATACGCGAGCAACGCCAACCGCTTCGCCTGCGCGCCACCGGGCAGCTCCTCGCCGTCATCGGCAACGAGGTGCACGCGGCCGAGGGTGTGCAGCTCGCTCATGACCCGATAGAGTACCGGCCGCCCTCCGGCTCGGCAACGTGTCGAATGATTGACTGCCGTCACGCGCGGATAACGGGTGGAGACGCTGCGAGCACCGCCCGTACAATCGGGAAGGAACGCAGCCGTCCGCCGACGCTTCCGGGGCCGCCCATGAGTGACGCTTGCCCAGCGCCGCTGTCATCGTTGCTCGCCGCGCGCGACCCCACGGCGCTCGACGAGGCGTGGGTCGTCTCGGTCGACGCCAATCGACCGCCGAGGCCGGCGCCGACCGGCATGCGGCTCGGCGCCGGCTCACCGACTTGTTAGGCGTCGATCCGGAAGCCGCCGGCGGTGATTTGGGAAGCCAACGCGAGTTACACCGTGCTCGCGGACGGTGGCCTGGCCGCGGTGAACAGCGCCGGGACGCTGGCGGGGCGCATTGTCGTGATGGGCTGCAACCAGCCACTCATGTCGCGCCTAACGTCGGCCGTCAGCGCCCCGCCGTACACATCACTGGACTACCTCAGTGGCCTCGGAGACGTGAGCGACGGGGGAACGGTGTGGCGCATGCCGCCCGGAGGGGCGTACATCTACGGGTATGCGTCAACGAAGGGGACCAACACCGCGGTCCGGTGGCGCAGACCGTTCTGACGGGGCCGAATGGCAGCGGGCGCGGCGATTATTGCGGGCCGTGAACCATGGTTGCGATCGCCTGCGCGGCACGTGCTCTGCACCTCCAGGGCGTTCCCGCACCTAACGCGGCGTCCTCAGGTACAGGCCCGGTAGTGGCTCGCCGGCAAGGGCGTCGTCTGGGCCGGCGGACATTGGCGAACCGCAGCACAGGAGGTTTGATGGCCAATCGCGATAACATCTCTACAGGCACCTCGGGAACCAGTGGCACCGGCGACTGGACGACCGAGGATCAGTACTGGCGGGACAATTGGAGCAACCGGCCCTACGCGACCGCGGACCGCGGATACGGTTTCTATCGTCCCGGCTACCAGTACGGGTACGAGTCGGCCACCCGCTATCGCGGGCGCGAGTGGAACGACGTCGAGACCGACCTCCGCTCAGGGTGGGACCGCTTCGAGAACCGCGGCGAGAGCACCTGGGAGCAAATAAAGGACGCGGTTCGCGACGCCTGGAATCGGGTGAGGCACTAGCGTCGACTGTCGATCGACCGCCGTCTCCAACGACGGTCCGTCTCGCTCGTGTTCGTATGTTCGACGACCCCGGGGATCCCAGTACTGCCATCCCCGGGGTCGTTCATTGGCGACATCAGGCGTTACCTCTGCGTAACGGCATCCGGAAGCAGCCGGGTGACGCCCTGGCCCTAGAGTAGGCGCGTCCACATTCGGGACGCGCGATGCCTCGATCGACAGCAGCAGCAACGGTAGCGGCGGCAGCACTCGGAGTGGCGGCGCTCAGCGCCTGCCGCGAGCGTCGGACGCTCGATTCCAAAGTGCCGGGGGCGGTGGCCGCGAGTGGCGAGGCGGCGCTATGCGCTGGAGACTCGCTCCGTCCGGCCACGGCGGCACCCGCTCAGGGGCTATGGGTCTCCGACTCTGCCACGGCGGGCGTTCGCCGCGTGGTTGCGCTCATCGGCCCGCCCGGGTCCGACGACCGGACGCTCGAGGTCAGGCATCTCGTGGAAGCCATCGAAATCGGCGCGTCGGGCGACACGGTCCGGACGCGCCGCGATGGCGCGACGGTGACGCTCGAGCTCCTGCCGCCGCTCGACGTCGACCCGTTAGGCACCAACAGGCGCGACGCGCGAGCGAGCACGCAGCCGGCGGCGACCTACGTCCTGTCGCCCCGGGTATGGCTCGCGGCGTACGAAGCCTGCCCCACGAGCGCGGTCGGTCCGCTCGTGCGCTATCTGCGGCGTGATGCGTCGGGCAAGAGCCTCACCGACGTGATGCTGCGCCGCGCATCAGGAGGCTGATACGGGTCCTGAGGTGCTGACCCTCAGGAAGCCTTTCTCTACGCGAAGATGAGCATCCCGAGGGTTCTCCGTTTCCCGTTTCCCGTTTCCCGTTTCCCGTTTCCCGGCAGTTCCCGTTTCCCGTTTCCCGTTTCCCGGCAGTCCCCGTTTCCCGTTTCCCGTTTCCCGGCAGTTCCCGGCCTTCAGTCTCTCCTCAACGCCACGATGGGATCCACACCCATCGCCCGCCGTGCGGGGAGCCAGCTCGCGACCACCGCCACGAGCGTCAGAAACACCGTGATACCGGCGAAGCTCACGGGATCCGTGGGCGTCACGCCGAACAGCAGGCTGCGCACGACACGCGTCACGCCCAACGCGCAAACCAGTCCGATGCCCAGCCCGATGGCCGCGAGCCGCAGCCCCTGGCCGACCACCAGCCGGAGGACGTCCCCCCGCCGGGCGCCGAGCGCGACGCGGACGCCAATCTCCTGCGTCCGCTGCGACACGCTATAGGAAATCACTCCGTACACGCCGACGGCGGCCAGCAACAGCGCAACGACACCGAAGACCGAGAACATCTTGCCGAACAGGCCATACTGCCAGAACCCGAGCTGGCGCACCTTCTCCATCGTGTTCACGTCGTACAGCGCCAGCGTGGCGTCCGAGTCGCGAATGGCGCGACGGAGTGCCGGCGTGATGGCCGACGGCTCCCCCGTCGTTCGCACGACGAGCCCGAGACCACGCCACACGGCGAAGCGCAGCGGCAGGTACGCCGCGAGCTGCGGCTCCTTCGAGTCCAGATCATCGTTCGCGATGTCGGGCGTGATCCCGACGACGGTGAACCACGGGCCCAGCGAGTCGTTCGCATACCGGAACCGGCGCCCGATCGGGTCGGCGCCCGGCCACAGACGCTTCCCCATCGTCTGGTTGATGACCGCCACCGGCGTACTGTCGCGCGCCTCGGCCGCGGTGAACGTCCGGCCGCTCGCGAGCGTGACGCCTAACGTCGAGAAGAAGTGCTCG
>DASUGD010000090.1:0-33994 GCA_036274195.1 Gemmatimonadaceae bacterium
CTTGTCGAGCCTAACGCGGTCTACCGTCTCGAAGACCATGCTCGCGCGGCGGCTGCCGACCACCCTGCCCGCCATGACCGAGGAGGAAGCGCTCGAGGTCGTGCGATCCAATCGGTCGCCGGGCTGCTAGCGCCTAACGCCGCCGTGTCCGTCGCCCGGCCGTTCCGCGCGCCCGCAAGCGGTGCCAGAACGGGATGATGCCCTGCCTGGCGCGGCAGACACGACCGACGCCTAACGTTGATAAGTATCCCGCGTGACATAAGACCGTCATCGCGGAGGCAGCGTGAAACTAACTCCTTTCAGGTCGCGAGCGAGGCGCGGTGAAACACGACGTGCCGAGCTTCACCGAAATTACGGATAGCATCACGATAATCCGCAACCGGGACAGTCGATTACGACCCTGCCGTTCTGCCTCGCGACCATCGTCGAATGGCAGCATTGGCGCGTGCGGTCGCCGTCAGGCGGAGTTTCGCATCGTCCCGCCCCGGCTTCCCTCAGGTGTCACCATAGTGGGTTACGCCGGCGGCACCCTATTGAGCGGTTCTATCCAGCAACTCTACGGCTGTATCGACGGCAAACGGCCCGACGCCCGACATCGAGCCTCGCTTCGAGCCGTCAGCGCGCGAACGCGTGCCGGAAGACGCCCCGCGCTGGGCGCGGTTGTTGTTGCGGTCGCGTCGGCCCCGCGTTGCCTGCGCAACGAGCCGTTCCCATTCCGACATGACGCGGTCCTCCGAGAACCGTTCCGTGACCTCCACCGCCCTCGCGCCCAGCGCCCGCCGCTGGTCGTCGTCGCGCATGAGGGACGCGATGGCGTCCGCCATCGCATCGACGTCGTCGGGGGGGACGAGTAGGCCGTCAACGCCGTGCCTAACGATCCGCGCGGGCCCGCTGCGACAGTCGGTGGCGATCACGGCCGTCCCCACCGCCATCGCCTCCAGCAGCACGTTCGGGAACCCCTCGTACCGGGACGCCAGCACGAACAGATCGGCGCGACGCAGGACCGAGAAGGGGTTCTGAACCCGACCTGGCATCTCGACCGAGGCAGCGATCCCGAGGTCTGCCGCCAGCGCCTCGAGACGGGACCGCTCGTCGCCCTCGCCAACGATCGTCAGCGACCACTCCGGCTCGGCGGCGTGGCATCTCGCGAACGCGCGGATCAGGGTGTCGAAGCCCTTCTGTCGATGCAGCCGACCGATCGCCACGACGCGGCGGCGCTCGCGCGGCATGTCGGCGGCCTGTTCGTCCTTGGACGCCTCCGGCGGCACCCGGACAAAATTCGGAATCGCGCGGACGCGCTCTGATGGCAGAAACTCCTCCGCCCAAGCTTGCACCTCAGGCGTCTGCACGACGACCGCGAGCGCGCGCGGATAGACGAACCGTCGCAGCGCGCTCCAGAACCTTGGCGCCGGTTCCTGGGTTGGATCGATTCGCTCGGAGACGATTACAGGGATCCGGGCCAGTCCACCGGCGATGAGCGCGAGGATATTCGTGGAGGTCAGGAAGCTGATCACGGCGTCCGGATGGACATCGCGGATTGCCGCGCGCAGCCGGCGGATGCGACGGACGTTGTTCGCAACCGCCTGGCGAATGCTAGCGGAGCGACCGCTGGCACCCAGGCCCGTCCGCCTGACGCGCGGGTCGAGCGCGTAGAAGTCACGGTCCGCCGACTCGATGGTGATCACGGAAACGTCGCGACCCCGTTCCGCCCAGTGATTCGCCATGGTCGAGATAACGCGCTCGGCTCCACCCGCGTCGAGCGACGAGATCACGAGCGCGACGCGCTCGCCTTGCGGGACGTTCATCTTGCGCCTTCTGTGTGAAGCAAGCCTTCGAGCAGCGGCGTCACCGGACCAACTTGTGGACCCACTCATGAGCGCGCAAGCGAGCTTCGCCGAGCGGGCGGCGTAGATCGGCGCCGGCACGATCCCCCCAGGGCTAGAAGAGCTAGCGCCAGCTCGGGTCGCTACTATCGCGGTGCACCGTGCTATTACACGACTTGCGGAACACCCGCACCTGCATGGAAGGACGGCATGAGAACTACAAGGTGATGTTAGCCCGCGGCGGCGGGCGTGCTCGCGGTGGGCCCGATCGTCCCGCGGTACGGGCAAGGCGCGCGGCGCAGGGCCGACACCGCTGTCGTCCATCAGGCGGCACAAATCGGCGAGCGCCCGGCGCGGGCGGAGGCACGTCGGCCGCGGAGAACCCGCTAACGGCCTGTTGTCAACTGTAACGACGTCAAGAACGAATTGCCTGGCGCGCGGTTGGGGCGGGAGGCTGCCGTAGCCACGCAGTCTGCGTGACGTGGTCAGACGGAGTATGTCCCGGAGCCCCGACGGCGCGGTGGCTCGTGTAGCGGCCGAGGAAGGCACCTGTGGTGCCCGCGCCACGAGCACTCGGCGTGTCCCCGTCGACTGGATGACGTTAGGTCCGTGACAAGTACCCGAACCAAAGGTCGACTGCCGATTTCGCACCGGCACGCCGATTGATGCGACGCCAGCGAAAACCACGGTTACCGCGAAGTCCGTCGGAACAGCGGTGTCCGGGCGTTGTGTGCACCGCACGAGCCGAAACACTGTCTCACGCTACAGGGGGGGTATCATGCCGGCACCATCCCGCACCGCTATCGTCAATGCCCTCATCACGGCGGTCCTGCTAACAGCTTGCGCTCAGGACCGGGTCACTGGCCCCTCGGTCCCGGACTTACTCCGTCCCCAGGCGGGCTACTATGACACGCAAGGCTGCTCGCCCGGATTCTGGAAGAACCATCCGAGCCTGGACTTCTGGAATTACCTGCCCGGTCAGAATCTGGACCCCGTCTTCAACGTGCCGGACTCGTTCGGTCTCGATAACGTGACGCTGCTCCAGGCCCTCTCGTTTCCGGGCGGCAGCGGTGCACAAGGCGCGGCGCGGATCCTCTTGCGGGCCGGCGTCGCCGCACTACTCAACGCGGCAGCCAACAACGTCAACTACCCCATGAGCCAGACCGACGTGATCAACGCCGTGAACGCAGCACTGGCGTCGGGTAATCGCGACACAATGCTTTCCCTCGCGACCCAGCTGGACAATCTGAATAACCTCGGCTGTCCGCTATGACCGCAAACTCACTTCGTACACTCGTGACGAATTGCCGGTGACGCTGCGGCCGTTCGCGTGCAAGGGCGCGCCGTACGACGACATGCAAAATGCGGCTGGCCTCGAGCGGGTTGTCAGGCCGGGAGGATGCCCAACACCGTTAGGTGCACCCTCCCGGCAACATGGGGCGCGCTTCTTCAGCGGGGATCCGGTCACAGCATTCCCGCTCACAGTGTGTGGTGTGAGGGGCCACGAACGTCGGGGCGGAAAACGACGAGGCGACGGTCTCGCCTTCGTGTGTCGAAACCGACGCGACGATCCCGTCGAGCGGCGCGCGAATCACGGTGTGATCGAGATTGATCGCCGCGAGCTCGCGCGCCGCGCGCGCGGCGCCGAGCTGCGCGACCGTCCGCGCGCGTGCCGTCTGCGCAGCGAGCAGCTCCTGGTCGGTGGTGGAGCGCGTGGCATGGAGCGTCTCGAGCCGGTCGGCGTCCTGCGCAGCCTGCGTGCTGTCCGCGACGAGCTGGCGGATCCGCGCCTCGGCATCATCGACGCGGGCGAGCGCCTCGCGGTCGTCGAGGACCGCGATGAGGTCACCGCGGTGCACGCGGGCACCCTGGGTCACGGCGAGGCGTCGAACGACGCCCGACACCTGCGCGCCGACCGCCACGCGCGCACCGGCGGCGAGTCGGACGCTCCCGGTGGCGGTGATGCGTGGGGTGAACGTCCGCTCCGTCGCCACCGCCGTTGGCGCAGCGACGTCCGCCGCGCCACCTCGGCGTGCGAGCGTGACGGCGGCGATGCCCGTCACGCCGAGCAGGAATACGAGGATGAGGACGACGGTCGTGCGCGTCATGCCTCATCTTCCCGCCAGCGCGGCTCGCGTTTACCTGCGTTTCACGGAGAGTGTGTTAGCGGTGCAAGACGAACGGCTCGGGAAGGTTCACTCCTTTGGGACCGGCCCGGCCGAGCTCAAACTCGGGCGTCGAGTCCCACGCGGCGGGGTCGTAGAACGGTGAAGGCTTCTATTGCTCCGTCGAGAAATCTCGGTTGCTGCTCGATGACCCGACGCACCGATGCGCGCGGGGCGAGGTAGCCCCGGCGCACTCCCTCACAGCGCGCGGCGCGCCACTGGCGTCGCGCCAGGCTGGCAGCTCAGCAGGACGAGCAGTGTGAGAGTGACATGCGGGCAAACGGCGCGGACCATCGATCTGCCCCCTCCGCGGAGGCGGGTACGCCGCGGCCCCTCTGACGGTTGTCGTTATTTCTCCGACCGTGCCTCGCGTGAATTCCACCGGCGCATTGCTTCGCGAATGACTCGTTGCTGCTCGTCCAGTGGGAGGAGCTGGCGTCCGAGCGTGTCTGGGCCTGTCCATACTACCGTGTCGGCGCGCCAGCCTCCGGCGCTGAAAACGAACCGTGACGCGCTCGGGGTACGCTGCCGCCATCGGACGTGTCGCGCCGAGTCGAGGTCGGCGATGTCGGGTTCCGTGGCGTACGCCTCTGCCACACTCGGTCGAATCGGCTGCCCATGCTGATCGAGCCACCTGGGATTGAAGGAAACTGCTTCTCCGGGCTCGAACCCACCCAACTCTACGGCGGCCAGCGAGACATATGGCGGCGCGATCGCGGGCGCGCGCCACGACACGTGCGCCGTTCTCAGGCAGACTTTATTACAACCGCGACCTGCCCGTACTTGCTCCGCATAGCGTTTCACCTCCGCTGGCGTCGGAGCGAGCGTTAACAGACGTGCCACGTTAGGTTGCCCGACGGGGCCAACAAGCCAACCGTAAGGCCCGCACGCGGGTTTCCGGCAGCGCCGAGCCACCCACCGTCCGTCAGGGCTCACGGTCGCCTCTCCAACATCCGACTCGAGCAGTCGCACTCGGCCGCTGTCGATCTGTATCTCCGACAGGTCATGCCGCTGACCGGATTGGGATTCGACGATAACGCGGCTTGGCGTCCGCCAAGCGCGCACTGCCCATACAGGTGTCGGGGTCATCCCGCAACGAACGATCGTCGCATCGGCGGTCGTCCAGCAGAGCGCTCCTGGCTCGGAGTCGGTAGGTGCGCGCACAAAGGCGATCCGTGTACCATCAGGCCCCCACACTGGCGTCCGATCGCTGGACACGTGTCGGGCGAGCGAGTCCGGCGAGATAGGAGTGAGGACACGAATGCGCTTCGTGCGTGGCTCAACCACCGCCAACTCGGAGCCTGGTCCGTCGTAGCGCTCGCGCGCGAATACGATGGCAGATCCGTCGGGAGCCCAGCTCGGGTCCCGGAGTTTTCCGAGGTGTCGAACGACGTGCTCGAATGCGCCGCGACCGCGTGTTAAGAGGAGTCTGGTGTACAGTTGGCCGGCCAGCGGCCCGGAGGGCACGCCGGCCCACTCTCCGCCAGCCGGGCTTTCCGTGAGTCCGTCCGAGTCGAGGAAATCCGTTCCCATATACTCATCACGCCTGCCGAGACTTCGCAGCTCCAGAGGCGCCGAATGATGCCCGTCGAACATTTCTTTGGTCAGGTCAAGTTGAACAACAAGGGCGTCAATTTCCGGGGAGACCCAGCTGACGAGGAGCGACGCGACTGGCCGGCGCGCCTCCGCGGTCAGCGTGTGTTCGATGCGCCACCCGCCTAACGAAAGGGCGACGAGGCCGCACGCGGCGGCCATTTGCCGGCGCGGTCGGGTGAGCCGGCGCCGCACGTGCCGCTCGAGAATGGCAGAGCGTTCGGCGTCGGCTTCCGGACCAAGTGCCTCCCGCACGAGATCGCCCGCTATCGCGCGGGCCGGGCGCCGATCCCCGGACCTGCGCCGCTTCAGCGCGGCCCGCTCGAGCACGAGCGGGACGACATGGATCTCCTGCGCGGCGTCGAGATGCCGGGCTGCGCGCACGAGATCGCCAACCGTCGCGGCCGGCTCGTCCGCAATCGCCGCCCCGATCGACACGTGCGCCGCGCGCATGTCCTCCGCGGAAGCCGCCGCGATCACCACGTCCCCTAACGAATCGTGGGCCACCTCGAGGCCCGCGGCGGTCTTCTTCAGATACCCGCCGCGTTCGAGCGTCTCCACGTGCGCGGCGAGCGCGTCGTCCGCGTAACGGAGTGAAGCCGTTAGGCGGTCCACCGGCGTGGGGCCTCCGGCAACCGCCAGGTGCAACACCACTCGGCGTGCCTCGGTCCCGAGTCGCTCCGCGCGCTGCTGCAGCGCCACCCCGGTTTGAAGAGAGGTCAGCAGGTCACGGGGCCGGGGCGCGGCCCAGACCTTCCCGTTGCGCAGCAGTAGTCCCTCGTCACCAGCGCTCTGCAGGACTTCGATGATGAACAGCGGCACGCCGTCGGTCGCACGATGCAGGGCTCGGGGGAAGGCCTCCGCCCAGGGGAGCTGCGGCAACTCGCCGAGACTGGCGACGAGCGCTTCCACCTCCTCCTCGCTCAGTGGCGCGAGTCGGAGTGTCAGCCCCGGCGGTTCCGTCGCGCCAAGCACCGGGCGCGACGTCGTCACAACGAGCAGCCGCTCGGCCGCGAGCCGGTCCAACACGGCGACGATCGCCGCTCGCGACGCGTCGTCCGCCCAGTGGAGATCGTCGATCACGAGGGCCAGCGGCGCTTCGTCGCTCACCGCGACCAGCAACTCGTGCACGGCGAGGTACCGGCGGCGCAGCGCCTCGTCGTGAGACGTTGGCTGCTCGTGCCCGGCCGACGGGAACGATCCCGTTAGGCTCGGCGCGAGCGCGACCAGCGACGCCGCCGCGACCGGCGACACGCCGACCGCGCCCGGCATCTTCGCGATGGCCGTGACGACGGCACCGAGGAGCCCGAAGGGAAGGGACTGGTGATTGGGATACGCCCGCACGTGCGCCACTCGCGCCCGCGTCGCTCGCAGTCGAGCGACGACGTCGGACACGAGACGCGTCTTCCCTATTCCGGCCTCGCCGAGGACGTGCACCTGCTGCGCGCCGAGCCCGTGCCTAACGCGTTCCCACGCCTGAACGATGGTCGAAAACTCGCGCTCGCGGCCCACGAGGTCCGTGACGACGCTCGAATGGCTTACCTCATCGGGCACGGCATCCGCAGGCAGCCGCCTGGCCAACCGAATGCTGCTCGCCGCGGCGGCGTCGAGCTCGAGGCCCTCAGCGCGAAAGGTCTGCTCCAGAGCGTCCGCCTCCGTGGCAGCGCCGAGACCGTCACCAGCGCTGCAGAGCGTCTCGAGCAGGAGCCGCCACGCCGAGGTATTCAAGCGATCGGCGTCTCGCGCGCGGCGCGCGACGGGCACGGCCGCTCTCGGTTGGCCGGCCGCCAGAAGTTGACGGGCTACGGTCTCGGACGCCCGCACGAACACACTGCGGAGACGCAGCCGCTCGAGCTCGGCCCACTGCTCGAACCCCGCGGCCCCCGGTGTCGCGAACGCGGGCAGGAATTCCCCTCGGTACATCGCCAGGGCTTCCTCCAGGCGTCCCTGATCGACCGCGTGGAGGAAATCCGCGCGGTCCGATTGGATGTCTTTCGTCAGGACCAGCTCCTCGCCGGCCGTCGCAAGAACCCCTTCACCGAGCCGTCGACGCAGCTGCCACGTCACCTGCCGGAGCACGTGGCGCGCTTCTTCAGCGGGGCGATCCGACCACAGCATCCCAACGAGGTGCTCCCGGGACGACCGCCGCCCCGGCGCCGCGGCGAGGTAGGCGAGCAGCGCGATCGGCTTGCCGGGTCCCAGTCGACGCTCGCCACGCGTCGAGTCGCTGACCGTCTCCCAAAGGGCCACATCCCCGAGTGTTTCGAGGCGCATCATGCACCGTCCGCTTCGAATGCGAGGTGAATTGGCGGAACACCGTCACAATTGCCAGGGCGGCAGCAACTGCTCGGCGCCACCAGCGTGTCCATTCGGAGTCAAACCGGCGTCAACCGGATCGACGCCTCGGCCAAGCCTGGCGCCGCTGGCGCTCTACCGCGGGCGCTGACGGCGAGGTGACGGTTTCATGTCAGTTTTGCGCGGCGTAGCGCAGCTTGCCGACCCGGGGGTGAGGGGTCGGCGAATCGCGACCCCATTTCGGCGCGAGATCTATGGTTTGGCGGGCGGGTCGGCCGTGATCGCTTTGCCGGGCGCTGCCCCGTCGACGACCTGACCGTCCCGTACAACCGGCGTTCCCCTGACGATCACGTGCTTCATGCCGGCGCTTGGGGTCAGCGGGGCACGATAGGTCGCCTTGTCTGCCACCGTTGCCGGGTCGAACACCACGATGTCGGCATCGGCGCCTTCCTGAAGGCGGCCCTTCCGGTGTGCCGAGGCGGTCACCGTTTCCAGTCGCTGCGCCGGCATCAGGGACATCTTGCGAACCGCGTCCATCAGCGACAGCGATTTTTCCTCGCGGACATAGCGAGCGAGTATTCGCGAGTACGTCCCGGCCTGACGAGGGTGACTCGACAGGCCGTCGCTGGCGATCATCGTGAGCGGCGATGTGATCGCGAGGTCGACGATCGAGTCCGGATTCATGTGGATGAGGACGTACACCGCCTTGCCCGACCCGTGCAGTGCATCGAACCTCGCCTGCGTCAAGTGCTCGCCCGTCTCGGGAATCTCCACCGCGTCATAGCTGATCGAACGTCGCTCTCTCCACCCGGGGTTGAACAGCGCCGAGGCGATGCTCGTCATCCCCGCGCCATACGGATACGCTTCGGTGGTGACGTCGAGCCCCCGGGCGCGAGCCCCTTCGATCATCGCCAGGCAGTCGCGCACGAAGCGGATGCAGCTGGAGTTGATGTGGACGATGTGCACCGGCGCGCCGGAGACGGCGCTCGCCGCGATCATTTCGCCGACGGACTCGACGCTGGACCCGGGCTCGACCGCACCGACGCCGCGCATGTGAACGAAGACCGGACGATGCCATTTCGCGGCTTCCTGGAAGATCCGGATGATCTCGAGCCGCGTTGCGCCGGGCGTGTACTCCAACCCCATCCCGACGCCTAACGCGCCGGCGGCGAGGCCCTTGTCGAGGAACGCGACCTGACGCGCAACCTGTTCGTCGCTGGCGACGTTGTTCGTCGCTGGTCCCGACGGCGGATCGTCGATCGAGCTCGCTTCTCCCATCACACTGGTCGCGAGCGTGTCGCCAAAGGCGAGCACGCGCGCCGCTTCCTGGCTCACGGTGGCGCCGTAGTTGATGAGCGCTTTCCCCTCGCGCACGGCCACGAACTTCGCGAAGTCAGGCACGCCGCTCTCCATCTCGAGGGCGGAGGTCACGCCGTCCAACGCCTTCAACCGGTATGCCGCCGGGCTCTGGTCGTGCTGATGCAGGTCGATGAATCCGGGGCTGACGACCAGTCCCGTCGCATCGATCACCGTTGTGCCCTCGAGGGGCTGCGCCGAAACCTTGGCGATGCGATCTCCGACGATCCCGACACTTCTGACGGCGTCGAGTTTCGTCTCCGGATCGATCACTCGGCCCCCGTTGATGACGAGATCGTAGCGTTGCGACCGCGAGCACGCCGCGGTGGCCGCACAGGCGAGCAGCATGACAAGACACAGCCGGCTCGTACCGAGCTGTGAGGTGTTTCGGTCAAATCCCAGCATGATTCATGAATCGCGAAGTGGTTGCCCAACTCTTACCATCGTGGGCAATACCCTACTGCTTCATCAACCCGTTCGGCTAGTGCTGCATCGCAAGGAGCGTCGCCGCCGGACGATGCTAGTCGAGCGGCTCGAGGTCCCTGGGGTCGAGCCTGCGACGCGTCTCGCGCGTGAACCTGTCGGCCCTAACGCGGTTCGTCTGTTCGGATGGAGCGCCGCGATCAGTGTCGACGCGCGGTACGAGCTGGCCAGCCGTGGGCCAGGCGGCGGCCGCGAGGGTGGATGCTCGTTAGGACGGGGCAGTCGTAGCGAGGTGCTACGCTGCCCCGTGCTCTGGTGCGATCGTCCGATGGCCGAGTCGTGACTTCCTGTTCAGCTCTTTGGGGGCGGCCCGTCGGAGTTGTTGATATCCCGATAGACCTTCCACGAGCCATCAGCCTGCTTCTTCCAGACGGTGAGGTACTTGCCCTTGTCGTGCATCGGCTTTCCGCCGTTCGGGGTCACGGTCCACTCGAAGCTGCCGGTCTCGATCGCGTAGTCACCCGCGACGTCCACGTTCGCGGTGTTCAACTTCATGTCGCTGAATTTCGCCGAGCGAAGGAGCTTGACGCCGTTGGCGCCGATCTCGCCGCGCCCGCGCCATGCCGGCTCTCCCGGAAACATGACCACCGCGTCGTCCGCATAATTCGCGACGAGGCCGGTGCTGTCGCCGCGAGCTATCGCGTCGGCTTGCTTGGCATTTGCCTGTTCGATGGTCTGCCTGACGGCGGCAGCGTCCACGACGGGCGGCGCGGCGGTCGCGGCGGAGTCCTTCACTGGCGTCTCACCCTTCGGCGCACACGCAGCGGCGAGCAGGGCGACGGCAGCGCACAGCGAGGCAGCGACACGCATAGGACGGCACCTCCGTGCGAGGAATGAGTTGGGTGGTCGTGTTTGATCTAGCGTCGCCGCGGTCGGAAGGGAAGGAATCAGGCCGGCGCGGACGCGGCAGGCGAACGAAACATCCGCGGCGCGCCGATTGAACCTCGGCGCCGGTCCCCTTGTCGAACTAGGTGAAGTGTGCTATCGTCCCCTAGCCGAAAAAAGGGTAAGGATTCCGTGGCCGACCGCGTCGAGCTCCCCCAGGGCACCCTCGAAACCCTCATCCTCAAGACCCTCACCTGGGGCACCATGCATGGGTTCGGGATCGGGCGATGGATCGAGCAGGCAAGTGGTGACACCCTGACGATCGAAGAAGGCTCGCTCTACCCGGCGCTCCACCGCATGGAGAAGCGCGGCTGGATCGAGGCCGAGTGGAAGCAGACCGAGAATAACCGCCGTGGGAAGTACTACGCCCTCACCGCCGAAGGCCGCCGCCAGCTCAAGGCCCAGTCACAGAGCTGGCTCACGATAGTCCGCTCGGTCGGCCGAGTGCTCGACACGAGCAAGCAGCCGAGCTGACCATGCATGATCCGTCATGGCGGCGGTATCTGCGGTTCTGGGGGCCGGACGTGCGCTCCGACGTCGACGACGAGCTCGCGTTCCACGTCGAGCTGCGCGTGGATCAGCTCGTGGCGCAGGGCATGGATCCGGCGGCGGCGCGCGCCGAGGCGTGGCGGCGGCTGGGCGACGCGGACACGCTCGCGCGCACGTGCCGCGAGATCGACGGCGACCGGCTGACGAGCGCGCGGCGTCGGGAGTGGTTGCACAGCACATGGACCGAGCTCAATCTCGCCGCGCGGCAATTGCGTCGCTATCCCGTGCTGGCGAGCATTGCCATCTTGACGCTCGCGTTAGGCCTCGGTGCCACGACGGCGATCTTCAGCGTGCTCTACGCCGTGCTGTTGCGCGCGCTGCCGTACGCCGACGCCGACCGCATGGTGCGCATCACCGAGACCATGCGCGGGTCGGAGACAGCCGTAGGTCCCGGTCAGTTCACGGAATGGCTCACGCGCACGAGCGCGTTCGAATCGCTCGGCGCGTATCTGCCGACGACGTTCAACCTGACGGAAGGGACGCCCGAGCGCGTTCGCGCGGCGTTCGCAACCTCGGGCCTGTTCCGCGCGCGATACGTGAAGCCAGCGTTTGGCCGGTATTTCCTGCCTGAGGAAGACCAGGTCGGGCGGGAGCACGTTGTGGTACTCAGCCATGGGCTGTTCGTGGAGCGCTTCGCCGCCGACTCGCGCATCGTCGGACGGCCCATCCGTATGAACGGCGAAACGTACACGGTCGTCGGCGTCGCGCCGCCGGAGTTCTCGATCGCCACGCCCGGCGACCAGCTCTGGGTGCCACTCGCGCTCACCGCCGAGCACACGTCGACCTTCTCGGATCACTGGCTCGCCGTTTACGCGAAACGGAAGCCGGGCGTGACCGACGCGCAGGCCCAGCGGGACATGGAGCGCGTCTCGCGCGAGATCGCACGGCTGCACCCGGACGACATGGTCGATCGGTCCGCGCGCGTCTACGATTTCCGCGACGATCTCGTCGCCGATCATCGGCGCAGCCTGACGACGCTGTTCGGCGCGGTCGGGTTCGTGCTGCTCCTCGCCTGCGTCAACGTCACGAATCTCCTGCTCGCACGCGCGACAGTGCGGCGCAAGGAAACGGCGATCCGTACGGCGCTCGGCGCGACACGCGGGACCATCGTCAGGCATTTCCTCATGGAGAGCATCGTGCTGGCAGCATCGGGCGCGGTGCTCGCGTTCGTCGTGAGCCGTCTCACGCTGCGCGGGCTGGTTCGTCTGGCCCCCGCGGAGATCCCGGGGTTGGACCGTGCCGGCGAAGGACCGGCGACGGCGCTGTTCCTGGCGGCAGTGTCCATCGCCGTCGCAGTGTTCCTCGGACTGTTGCCGGCGTTGCGAGGGCTTCGAACCGTCGAGCCAGCGCTCCGCATGGGTGGTCGCACCGCCGGTGCGACGACGACGCGCGATTGGCTGCGCAGTGCGCTCGTGGTATCCGAAGTGGCGCTCGCGCTCGCCCTGGTTGCGGCCGCGGGCCTGTTCGTTCGGAGCGCCCGAAAGCTGAACACGGTCGATCTCGGCTTCGTGCCCGGCGGACTGATCACGGCCCGTATCTCACTGGCCTCCTCGCGTTATGCATCGCCCGAGATCGTCCAGCGCACGTATCTCGAGCTGGGGGACCGAATCCGCGGCCTTCCACACGTCGTATCGGCTTCCGCCAACAGTGGCCCGCCACTCGCGGGGTGGACTCCCAGCGTCGACATACATGTCGAAGGAACGACGTACTCGCCGGGCAACGAGCCGGCGGCGCGGTTCCACATCGTGACGCCAGGATACTTCGAGACCGTGCGCGCACGCCTCGCGGCGGGGCGCATGTTCTCCCGCGCGGACGGCGACCGCGCGCCGCGGGTGGCCGTCATCAACGCGGCCCTGGCGCGCCGCCTGTGGCCTAACGAGTCCGCGATCGGCAAACGCATCGCATGTTGTGCCGTCGATCCGCCGTGGCGCGAGGTCATCGGAGTCGTCGGCGACATGCGGCAGGTCCTGCAGCGCGACGCCCTCCCGGAACTCTACGTGCCGATCGAACAGACGCCGTCGCTTGCCTGGACGTGGTTCGGGAACTCGCTCGCGTTCGTGGTCCGCACGGACGGCGACGTCGCGGATGTGTCTCGGGAAATCCGCGCCGCCGTCACACAGACCGACGCGACGCTGCCCGTGTACGACGCGCTCACCTACGACGAGGTGCTGAGTGTCGCATCCGCGCCGAATCGATTCAGCACGGTCCTCTTTTCCGCGCTCGCCGGCCTCGCCCTCGTTCTGGCCGCAGTCGGGCTGTACGGCGTGCTGGCGTTCTCCGTCGCCCAGCGAGGGTTCGAGATGGGGGTGCGCATGGCGCTCGGCGCGCGCCCTCTCGACGTGGTTGCGCTCGTCACTCGGCAGGGGATGAGACTCGTCATTCGCGGGCTCGTACTTGGGCTCGCGCTCGCGCTGGCCGGGGGGCGCCTCGTGGCATCCCTGCTGTACCAGGTGGCGCCATCGGACCCTCCTGCGTACATCGCCGCAGGAGCTCTTCTCGTCGTGGTCGGCGCGCTCGCGTGCTATCTGCCGGCGAGACGTGCCTCACGGGTCGACCCCGTGACGGCACTGCGCGCGTAGTCGGGGCAGCACTCATCTTGCCCTGAAGCCGGTGCGCTCGTGCGCGGCGTTGCCGCCACGAGCCGGGTATCACTGCGACGTCACCGAGACCTGGCGAGATACGGAATGACCGCTGTCACCAGCGAACGCGCAGCACCCATCGATCACCGCCAGGTGCTCGTGGTCTTCAGCGGGCTCGTGCTCGCGATGCTGCTCGCCGCGCTCGATTCCACGATCGTTTCGACGGCACTCCCAACCATCGTCGGTGAGCTCGGTGGCCTCGCTCACCTGTCGTGGGTCGTCACGGCATATCTGCTCGCGCAGACCGTGGTCACGCCGCTCTACGGGAAACTCGGCGACCTGTACGGGCGAAAGGGCGTGATGCAGGGGGCGATCGTCCTGTTCCTCGCCGGCTCGGCGCTCTGCGGGTCGAGCCAGAACATGACGCAGCTCATCATCTACCGCGCCGTGCAGGGGCTCGGCGGCGGTGGACTCATGGTCACCACGCAGGCGATCGTCGGCGACATCGTGCCCCCTCGCGAGCGCGGCCGATACCAGGGGATCTTCGGCGCGGTGTTCGGCGTGTCGAGCGTCGCGGGGCCGCTGCTCGGCGGCTACTTCACGACGCACCTCTCGTGGCGCTGGATCTTCTACATCAACCTGCCGTTGGGCGCTCTGGCGCTCGTAGTCCTCGCGATCACGCTTCCTGCCCGCGTGGAGCGCCGCCAGCATGCGATCGACTACGCCGGCGCGACGCTGCTCGCGATTGCACTCAGCGCCATCGTGCTCCTCGCCGACCTTGGTGGTACCGCATATCCATGGAGCTCTCCGTTCACGGCTGCGCTCATCGCGAGCGCGATCGTGGCGACTGCCGCCTTCATCGTCGTCGAACATCGCGCCAAGGAGCCGGTGCTGCCGCTTCGGCTGTTTCGCAACCGCGCGTTCACGGTGACTTCCACCGTCGGCTTCATCGTGGGCTTCGCGCTGTTCGGCTCCGTGACGTACCTGCCCGTCTTTCTGCAGGTCGCGAAGGGCGCGTCGCCCACCAGGTCGGGATTGGAGATGCTGCCGATGATGGGCGGCATGCTGCTCACGTCGATCTCGTCGGGCCAGCTCATCAGCCGCACCGGACGCTACAAGATGTTCCCCGTGATCGGGACCGCGGTGATGTCGTTAGGCCTGTTCCTGCTGTCGCACATGTCGCCCGAAACCAGCACGCTCGCCTCCTCGGGCATCATGCTCATCATGGGTCTGGGGCTTGGCATGGTGATGCAGGTGCTGGTCATCGCGGTGCAGAACGCGGTGGACTATCGGGACCTCGGCGTTGCGACATCGGGAGCGACGTTGTTTCGGCTGATCGGCGGATCGGTCGGCACCGCCGTTCTCGGTGCGATCTTCGTGACGCGGCTCGGTGGGGAGCTCGCGCAACGGCTGCCCGCGGCTGCGCAGGGAGCGCCGGCGCCCGGCTCGGCGATAACCTCGGAGCTGCTCGCTTCGCTGTCGCCGCCCGTTCGCGCGGCGTATGCGGCGGCGTTCTCTGCATCGCTGGACGTGGTGTTTCTCGTCGCGACGATCGTGGCGCTCGTCGGCTTTCTGCTCACATGGCTGTTGCCCGAGCGACCACTCCGTGCGACCCTGTCCGCGGAAGCGACCGAGGGCGGCGGCCTGGTGGGCGAAGCGTTCAACATGCCGGTCAACGCCGATTCCCTGGCCGAGATTCGCCGTGGTCTCGCGTCGCTCGCGAATCGTGAGGCGCAGCGTCACTACATGGAGCGGCTCGTGCGCGAGGCGAAGGTGGATCTTTCGCCGGCAGCGGCCTGGCTACTCGTCAGGCTGGAACAGGACCGCGGCGCCGACCCGGCCGCGCTCGGCCGTGCCAACGCGATCAGCGCGACGACCATTGACGCTGCGGTGGATGAACTGTCGAGGCGCGGGCTGATCGCGACACGGCCGATCGCCGACAACGGCGCGAGACCGTTGGTGGTCACGCGCGCCGGCTGCGAGGTGCTCGGCAAGATGATCCTGGTGCGTCGCGCTCACCTCGCCGAGGCCGCGGCGGAGTGGGACACCGACGAGATGAGTGCCGCGACGCTGCGTGAGGACGAGCGCGTGCTCGTTCCCGATGCGCGGCCGTCGGCGTTGGACTAACTTTTTCGAGATGACGCACGCCTTCACGAAGCTCGAGTCAGGAGCGGAGACGCCCACTCGCGACGATCGCGCGCTCGAGACGCGACTCACCACGTGGTTTCGTGAACACGGGTCCGTGCTGATCGGCTTCAGCGGCGGCGTCGATTCTGCGTATCTCGCGTGCACTGCCGTCGCCGCGCTCGGGGCCGAGCGCGTCCTCGCGGTCATCGGGCGTAGTGCGTCGTATCCGAGCGAACAGTGGGAGCGCGCTCGCGCGGTTGCGCGGCAGTTCGGCGTGCCGGTGCTGGAAGTCTCGACCGACGAAGTGAACGACCCGCGGTACGCCGCGAACCCGTCGAATCGCTGCTACTTCTGCAAGACGGAGCTGTGGGATACGCTCGCGCCGATTGCGCGTGAGCGCGGGATCGCGGTCGTCGTCGACGGGACGAACGCCGATGACCTGGGCGATCATCGCCCGGGCGCGCGGGCCGCTGCAGAGCATCACGTGCACTCCCCGCTCGCCGAGCTGGGGTTCTCGAAGGACGCGATTCGCCGGCTGTCCCGAGCGCGCGGTATTCCGACCTGGTCGCAGCCAGCGTCGCCATGCCTGTCCTCGCGGATACCGTATGGCACCGCGGTGACGATCGACCGGCTGCGGCAGATCGAGCGAGCGGAGCGAGCGCTCCGGCAGCTCGGCTTCCATGGCGATCTGCGGGTGCGCTACCATGGCGATCTTGCCCGCGTCGAGATCGCGGCCGATCTGCTCGGCGAATGGCTGCGACCGGAGGGTCGCGCAGCGATCTGCCAAGCGCTGCGCGACGTCGGCTTCGAGCGCGTGACCATCGATGCTCGCGGGTTTCGCTCCGGCTCGTTGAACGTTCTTGGCGGCGTGCTTGCCGAACCGCTCGTGCGTTCACGCTCGGCCTCGGGCGGCGGTGACGCACGTGGGCTCGAGCGCGCGCTGGAACGCCGCGGGTTCGGCTTCGCCGTCGAAGCACGCGATCGTCTCGCGATCCTGCGAGCGAACGACACCCTCCTCGTGGACCGGCTCGTCGATTCGGCGGCGCGCCACAGCGTGGTGGAGGCCGCGCGCGGCCAGGGCTTCAGTCACGTTGGGATCGACGTGGGTGATGCGGCTCTTCATCGCGGCTAACTTCCCGGCGGCCGTACGCGACGCGATCTATGCCGATGCGGCGCCGCTGCGGGCGGCGACGACTGGCGTGCGCTGGGTGTCGCCCGCGGCATTGCACGTGACGCTCAAGTTTCTGGGAGAGCAGGACGAATCGGTGGTCGTCCGGCTGCGTGAGGCTCTGGAGTCGGTGGTACCGACCCATGCGGCGATATCCGCGAGGACGACGGACGTGGGTGCCTTCCCAAACTTCCGGCGTCCCCGCGTCGTATGGGTCGGGATGACGAGCGAGCGAGCGCTGCAATCCCTGGCGAGCGACATCGACACGGCGCTGACGCCCCTCGGCATTCCGCGTGAGGCGCGGGCGTTCCGGGCGCACCTGACGCTCGGGCGCGTCAAGGGCGAGCTTGGGGCGGCGGAGGCGACGGCGTTGGCGGCGGCCGCGAAATCGTGTCGCGGCTCGCGCGGGCTGGCGGTGCAGACGGTAGACTTGATGCAGAGCGAGCTCGGCCCGGCCGGCTCCCGCTATTCCGTCCTGGCTGCCGTGCCCCTTCATCCACGAGGAAACTGAATGTTCGGGTGCCTCCGGAGGATCGTCGTTCTCGTGGTTCTGTGCGTCGCGGCCGTCGCGGCGTATCTCACGCGCGATCGATGGATCGGCTACGTGCCGTGGTTGAAGTCCGCGCCGCGCGCGACCGCGACCGCGGGCGGCCCGAAGTGGGAGCCAGTGAGCGACGCCGGCGCGGCACGCGCGCGCCAGGCGATCGAGTCGTTAGGTAAGCGCAGCGGCCCGGTGTTCGTGAGCCTCGACCCTGGCGATCTCGCGTCGTACTTCTACATCGCGCTCGCGCAGCAGCTGCCGCCGTCGGCCGACAGCATCGAGGCGGCGACGATCGGGAACCGAATGTACGTTCGCTCGGTGATCTCGCTCGACGACTTCAAGGCGGCCGACGCGCTTGGGCCGCTGTCCGGATTCGTGGGCCGCCGCACGCCATTACAGATGGGCGGGACCTTCGCGCTGGTCCGGCCCGGGCTCGCTCAGTTCCTCGTGGAAGACGTTAGGCTCGGCGAGCTCCCCATCCCGCGCGGGGGGATCCCGAAGCTGCTGCGCCAGATCCGGCGTGGGTCCATGCCGCCTGGCGTGTCCGAGAGCGGGCTTCCGTTCGTCGTGCCGACCTACGTTGGCGACGCCCGCGTCGCCAGCGGCAAGATCACCCTCTACAAGACGACCGCCAAGTGAGCCGACGCATCCTCGTCGTCGACGACGAGCAGGGCATCCGGGCCGCGCTCGGCCAGCTGCTGGAGTTCGAGGGGTACGAGGTCCACACGGCTGGCAACGCCGCCGACGGCATAGCCGAGTACGAGCGGTGGCGGCCGAACCTCGTGTTCATGGACGTCAAGATGGCGGGCATGGACGGTCTCGAGGGGCTGCGACGAATCAAGCAGATCGATCCGTCCGCGTCGGTCGTGATGATCAGCGGGCATGCGACGATCCAGACGGCGGTCGAAGCAACGCAGCTCGGCGCCTACGACATTCTGGAAAAGCCCCTCGACACCGACCGGATCCTGGTGCTCCTGCGCAATGCGCTGAGCCACCTGGACCTGCAGGAAGAGAACGTCCGGCTCAAGCAGACGATCGAGTCGCGGTACGAGATCGTGGGACGCTCGTTCGCGATTCGCGCGGTGATCGACAAGATCGACAAGGTCGGCGGCACACCGGCACGCGTCCTCATCACGGGGGAGAACGGCACGGGGAAGGAGCTCGTCGCGCGGGCGATTCATCGGAATTCCACTCGGGCCAACAAGCCGTTCGTCGAAGTGAATTGCGCAGCGATCCCGAGTGAACTCATCGAGAGCGAGCTCTTTGGCCACATGAAGGGGTCCTTCACCGGCGCCGTCGCGGACCGGGCGGGGAAGTTCGAGCAGGCCGACGGCGGCACGCTGTTCCTCGACGAGATCGGCGACATGAGCCTAACGGCACAGGCCAAGGTGCTGCGGGTGCTGCAGGATGGTGTCGTGACACGCATCGGTGGCGCCAAGCCGATCAAGGTCGACGTGCGGGTGCTGTCGGCGACGAACAAGAATCTCGAGGAGGAGATCGCGGCGGGACGCTTCCGTGAGGATCTCTACTATCGACTGAACGTTGTGCCGCTCCATATCCCGCCCCTGCGGGAGCGGCGTGAGGACATTCCCCTGCTGGCGTCGCACTTCGTGCGCACCCTGTCCGAGCGCGAGGGTGTTCCGCCTCGCGTGCTGGATCCCGCCGCGGTGGACGTGCTGGCGAACATGGACTGGCCGGGCAACGTGCGCGAGCTCCGCAACACACTCGAGCGGCTGTTGATCCTGGCGTCGGGCCCGCGCATCGGCGTCACGGACGTGGAGCGCCTTGCCGGGCGGCGCGTCGCGGACAGCGCGAGCCTTGGCTCCCTCCTCGAGTGCAAGACGTTCGAGGAGTTCAAGCACGCGGCCGAGCGGGCGTTTCTCCTCGCGAAGCTGCGCGAGTTCGACTGGAACGTGTCGGAGACCGCCCGCGGTCTCGACATGCCGCGGTCGAATCTCTACAAGAAGATCGAGCGGTACGGCCTGACGAGAGAGACCGTGTCATGAGCGGCAAGGACTGGGACTCCGAGCTGAAGAAGATCGACCGGATGCTCGAGGGCGCGTCCGATGAGGCGCTGCTGCCGGCCAAGACGGCCAAGACGCCGCAGGCGCGCGCCGAAATGGTCGAGAAGCAGCGTACGACGTCGACGCTGGGCGTCATGGCGCGGCTCGTGCTGGCCACGGCGTTAGGCGTCGGGATGCTGTTCTGGCCGTACGACGCGAAGTGCGGCGTCGGGCTCCTCGGCTACCTCGCCGCCACGGGCGTCGTTACCGCCGCCGGCGTGTGGTCATCGATCTGGACGTTCCGGCATCGCTCGTCTCGCGGCCACATCCTCTCGCTGCTCCTCATCCTGTGGGGCGGTGTCCTCGCGGCGATCGAGATCCTCCCGCGCTCGGGCTACGCGAAACCGGACCCGAATCGGCCCGGCTGGTCGTGTCCCGCGCCGACCCAGCCCGCTCCCCCCCCGACGTCTCCGGCACCCGCCCCCAAGTAGCCGCGGTCGTTTGGTTCGCATCAAGCCAGCGGCTACACTTCCGAGGTTCGAGCTGATGGCTGATGGCTGATGGCTGATAGCACTGTCCAATGAAAATATTCCGGAACTTCATCTGCGGTTCGTGGGTCGAGCCCTCGTCAGGCGAGTACTTCGAGAACGTGAACCCGGCCGACACGACGGACGTCATCGGCCGCTTCCCGCTCTCCAACGCGGCGGATGTCGACAGGGCCGTGGCGTCGGCGAAGCGAGGCTTCGAGCTCTGGCGCAACACACCGGCCCCGGCGCGTGGCGATATCCTTCGCCGCGTGGGCGACCTCCTTTCCAACAGGAAGGACGAGATCGCGGACCTCATGACGCGCGAGATGGGCAAGCCGCTGCAGGAGACTCGCGGCGACGTGCAGGAGGGAATCGACACCGCGTACTACGCGGCCACGGAGGGACGCCGGCTATTCGGCCATACCGTCCCGAGTGAGCTCAGAGCAAAATGGGCGATGAGCTTCCGGCGGCCCATCGGCGTCTGCGGGTTGGTGACGCCCTTCAACTTTCCGATGGCCATCCCGACGTGGAAGATGTTTCCGGCCTTGTTATGCGGGAACGCCGTGATCTTCAAGCCGGCGGAAGACGTTCCACACACGGGCACGGTGCTCGTCGAGATTCTGCTGGAGGCGGGCCTCCCCCCCGAGGTGATTCAGCTGTTGCACGGCCGCGGCGAGGTCGTGGGAGCGGCCATCGTCGAACATCCCGAGATTCCGGTGATCTCGTTCACGGGATCGACCGAGACGGGACGCGTGGTCGGGGAGGTCTGCGGCCGCATGCACAAGCGCCTGTCGCTCGAGATGGGGGGCAAGAACGCTCAGATCGTATTGGACGACGCGGACTTGGACCTGGCGCTCGACGGTGTGCTCTGGGGCGCGTTCGGGACCGCCGGGCAGCGATGCACGGCCACCAGTCGGCTCATCCTGCAGCGCGGGATCCATGACAACTTCCTCGGGATGCTCGTCGATAAGGCGAGGGGGCTGCGACTCGGTGACGGACGAAAGAAGGGCACCGACGTCGGGCCGCTGATTCACGAGGCGTCGCGAGAAAAGGTGGAGGCGTACGTCGACATTGGTCAGGCCGCGGGTGCCGACCTCCTGTGTGGAGGGAGGCGCCCGGACGACCGTGCATTGGCCAATGGCTTCTTCTTCGAGCCAACGATCTTCGCGCGCGTCGAGCCTGGTAGCCGTCTCGAGCAGGAGGAGATCTTCGGTCCGGTGCTGTCGGTCATTCGGGTCTCGACACCCGACGAGGCGTTCGCGGTGAACAACGATGTGAAGTACGGGCTCTCGTCGTCGCTCTATACGCGCGACGTCAACACGGCATACCGGGCGCTCGTGGAGCTCGACAATGGGATCACCTACATCAACGCGCCGACGATCGGGGCCGAGGCACACCTCCCCTTCGGGGGGGTAAAGCAAACGGGCAACGGGCACCGGGAGGGTGGCTGGGAGGTCTACGAGTTCTACTCGGAGACGAAGGTCGGGTACATCGATTTTTCCGGGTCGTTGCAACGGGCACAGATCGACAACTACGCGGGCAGTCCCACGTAGTGGATCACGGCGGCGTCGTGTGCCGCTGCGACCAGTGAGGGCCGCATCGCTTGCGAACCTCTGACACCGCGAATTAATTCACCAGGTGGTAATGGCGCTGACACACGACATGCGGCTGGCGCTCGCCGAGCGGGTGCAGCGACGAGTCGAGGGGCGAGGGATTCCTCGCCACGTCGTCGACGACGCGGTCTCACGCGTTGGCGATGCGCTCGAGCGGCTGTCGTCTACGTCGGAGACGCTCGCACCGCGAGACTCGATCGTGGCCGTGTACACGGCGCCATCCGCACCGGACCTTGGCTCTCGCGTTCGTGCTGCTTTGTTTGCGGAATCGGTTTCTCCGCTCGGCATGGGAAGCAGTACGTCTGGCCGCCACACCGTCGCGACCGTTCGGCTCGCTGCCGATGCTCGTCCTGCCGCCGAACGTGCGGCGGTGCGAGCCGCAGCGGTGATATCGTTCGTTCCCGACCCGTTTCCTCCTACGTCCTCGCAATGAGCGAAGTCGCCCACACCACTCCGGTCCGTCCGCCGGTCAGCGAGGAGCACCGTGCCGAAGCACTGCGGCGGGTGAACCGCAGCCCGGGACAACACTGGGGACTCTTTCTCGAGTGGGCAAAGTCGTTCACGATCGCGATCATCCTGTTCCTGTTCGTCAGGACGTTTCTGGTCGAGGCGTTCAAGATCCCGAGCGGAAGCATGGAGAAGACGCTGCTGGTCGGCGACTTCCTCCTGGTCAACAAGATGGTCTACGGCGCTGAGATCCCCTTTACCGGCAAGCACCTTCCGGCGATCCGGCATCCGCAGCGTGGCGACGTAATCGTTTTCCAATGGCCGCTCGATCCGTCGAAGAACTTCGTGAAGCGACTCGTCGGCGTTCCCGGCGACACGCTCTACATGAAATCGGGTGAGCTCTACGTGAATGGCGAGCGCCAGAAAGAGCGCTATGTCACGCACAGCGAGCCTGACATGGATCCGACCACGCCAGATTTCGACTGGCAGAAGAAGTATCTGGTCAGAACCGCCGAGGCCGCACCGACCGGCGTGCCGTCTCGTAACAACTGGGGACCGCTAGTCGTCCCGAAGGACGAGTACTTCGTGCTCGGCGACAATCGCGATAACTCGCTCGACAGTCGCTACTGGCAATTCGTTCCCGATTCGCTCATCCGCGGGCGCCCCATGTTTGTGTATTACAGCTACGATCCCGACTCGCTGGATCGTATGTCGTGGCTCACCAGGATCCGCTGGACGCGCATCGGGGAGCGCGTCCGTTGACCTCCCGTCCCGACATGGACAACCCGTCCGACCGCCTCACCAGGCGCGCAAAGGCGCGGTGGGAGAAGCGAAACATCGAAGGAGCCGCTGGTCGTATGGCCGCCACCACCCCGAAAAAGACTTCCTACGAGGAAGGCTCGCTCGACCAGTACCTGCGCGACATCAGTGCGTACCCACTGATCAGTCGCGATGAGGAGGTTCGGCTCGCACAGCGAATCCGCCAGAACGATCAGGAGGCGCTCGACAAGCTGGTCCGGTCGAACCTGCGCTTCGTCGTGTCGGTGGCGAAGAAGTATCAGAACCAGGGCGTCTCGCTCTCGGACCTGATCAACGAGGGCAACCTCGGCCTCATTCGCGCGGCTCACAAGTTCGACGAGACGAAGGGCATCAAGTTCATCTCGTACGCGGTGTGGTGGATTCGCCAGGCGATCCTGCAGGCCCTCGCCGAGCAGTCGCGCATCGTGCGCGTGCCGCTCAATCGGGCGGGCACGCTGCACCGC
Source organism: Gemmatimonadaceae bacterium (assembly GCA_036274195.1). Lineage (GTDB taxonomy): Bacteria > Gemmatimonadota > Gemmatimonadetes > Gemmatimonadales > Gemmatimonadaceae > JAJKIV01. The sequence continues at coordinate 23,417 of DASUGD010000090.1, forward strand.
ATCGGCAAGCGGGCGAATGCGCTGCTGCAGGAGCTCGGCCGCGAGGCCACGCATGCCGAGATCGCCGACGGCATGGACATCACCGAGGAAGAGGTCGCGAAGACGATGTCGATCTCGCAGACCCATCTCTCCCTCGATGCCCCGCTCACGCCGGGCGAAGACAACAAGCTGCTCGACTATCTCGCCGACAACGTCAACCCGACGCCTGACGAGCAGACGTTCGAGAAGGCGCTGACGGAATCGATCGAAGAGGCGCTGTCCAGCCTCAAGGAGCGCGAGGCGAAGATTCTCCGCCTCTACTTCGGCCTCGACGGCGAAGAGCCGATGACGCTCGAGCAGATCGGGTCGCTGCTCGGCATCACGCGTGAGCGTGTGAGGCAGATCAAGGAGAAGGCGCTTTCACGACTCCGTCACGTGTCGCGGGCCCGCGCGCTGGAGAGCTTCCTGGGCTAGCGGTGGCGCGGCGCACGAGTCATGCGGGGGGAGCGCGGGCGGGTCCACCGACCCGCCCGTCGTGCATCTGCGGGTGTCATGGTTAGCTTCGAGGTCATGGCCACGGGTCGTCCGTCATCGTCGCAGGAACCGATCGCGAGCGAGCGCGAGGAATCGGCGCGCGGTATGTCCTGGCCGGGCCTCAAGCGCGTGCTGAGCGTGCTGGGGCGAGCGGCGCGGCTCAGATGCCCGAACTGCGGGCGCGGGCCCGTCATGCGCCACTGGTTCAAGATGCGAGACCGATGTGGCAACTGCGGCCTGGCGATCGAGCGCGGCGAGCGCGACTACTTCATCGGCTCGATGCTGTTCAATCTGGTGGTCTCGGAGATGCTCTTCGCGATCGTGTTCATCGCGGTCTTGCTGGCGGAGTGGCCTAACGTGCCGTGGGACACGCTCCAGTGGGCGGCGCCGCTCGGAATGCTGGCCGCGCCGTTCGTGCTGTTCCCGTTCTCCAAGCTCGCGTGGCTTGGGTTCGACATCCTGCTTCGCCCGGTGACACCCGACGAGCTGAAATTGGGGTCAGAGTCGAATTTCTCTGGAATTTGACTCGCCCCAAATTCCAGAGAAATTCGACTCTGACCCCAATTTCCCGATCGTGGCACAGACCAATTCCTTCGATATCACCACCGGCGTCGATCTGCAGGAAGTCGACAACGCGATCAACCAGGCACAGAAGGAGATCGCGCAGCGATACGACTTCAAGGACTCGAAGGCGACCATCGACTTTCAGCGCGGAGAAGGGAAGATCCTTCTCACGGCCGACAGCGACTTTCGCATGCGCGCACTCTTCGACGTCGTGCAGGCGAAGCTCATCAAGCGCGGGGTGCCGGTGAAAAACCTCGATATCGGTGAGATAAAGCCGGCCGGGGGTGACACGGTGCGCCGTGAGGTCGGGCTCAAGATGTCGCTCGACGGCGACACGGCGAAAAAGGTCGCCGCCGCGATCAAGGACGCGAAGATGAAGAAGGTCCAGGCCGCGATTCAGGGCGACCAGGTTCGCGTCAGCTCCCCGTCGCGCGACGAGCTGCAGCTGGTCATGCAGATGCTCCGCGCCAAGGACTTCGGCGTGGAGCTGAAGTTCGGCAACTATCGTTAGGCATCGTCCGGCTCGGCCGCGCGCATCTCGGTCGAGCGCTGCTTGATCCACTCGTCGACGGTCGGCGCGACGAACATGTCGTCCGCGATCGCCGCCACTTCCTCGGCCTCCTTCCATTCCGCGGCCAGCCGGGCGAGCTCGCCCTCGAGAGCGCGGCGCTCCGCTTCCTCGTGCACGGCCATCTCCAGCGCGAGGCGCTCCACCGGCATGAGACTCATCGCGCCGACTCGCCGATAGCGCGCCATCATCCGGCGTCCGTGGAACCGCGAGAATCGCGCGGCGGTCTTCTGGAGGAACCCGTCCGCGTCGCCGACCTCGTCGATGTGGTCCACGGCGCGCTGAACGAGGCGACCCGCCCCACCGAGCCAGTTCGCGCGCGCGAGCAGCCGGCCGCCCGCCGACAGCGCCTTGTCACCGTCGTACTGGGATGCGCCGCCGTCGTGTGCCACGCGGAGCGTCAGCTCACCGGTGTATCGGTCGCTGTAATACGCCGATTCCCAGAGGTGGCGGATGCGCACGGTCAACTTGCCGCCATTCGACGCGGGCAACCGGAGCGCCACGCGCTCCCACTGCCAGTAGTCCTTGATGTCCATCGCGATCATGCCCGGCACCACCCACAACGGTGCGCTGGCGCCAAACGCCCAGAACGCGGGCGCGATGAACGGTGCGGCGACCGGCGCCGCGGCCACCGCGGCGGCCACTCCGGCGGCACCAGCAACGCCGGCCACGATCCTGGCTCGGCTGTGTCGCCACTTGAGCTGCGAACCATAGCGCCATGCAGCGAACTCGGGTCGCAGTGGCTTGCCGATCCGGATCAGGTCGACGCCGCGGACGTTCGGCGCCAGCCCGATGTTGTCCGTCGAGACACGTGCTCGAGTGCTTCGGTAAAGCCGCTCGCACTCCTCGATCGCTTCCCACCGCTCGTCGAGAGGGGACAGGTTCCACCGGCGGCATTGCGGGCACACCGCCCACAGCCTGCCTCGCGCCCCATCGAACGCCAGGCGCGAGCCAACGGGAAAGTGCTCGACGACGTCGTTGCTGCCGAGTCGCCCGTGGCAGAAGAGGCACGTGCTGAACATGAAACGTCCTCGCCGGGAAGTCCCTAACGTCGAATGTGACCAGCCGTCGGTCCCCCGGCTATTGGTCCCGGAGGACTTAACCGTTTCCTAATCCGCAGCAAGCCGGCAGCACGAGGCGGCAGCTACCAGCTAGTTTTGTCACCCATGAAGGTTGGTCTCCTCACGCTCGGCTGCGACAAGAATACCGTGGACAGCGAGCGATATCTGGCAGAGTTGATCGCCCACGGCGCCGAGTCGACGACCGACCTCGATGAGGCCGAGGTCATCATCGTCAACACGTGTGGCTTCATCGACGCCGCCAAGCGCGAGTCGATCGACGCCATCGTGGAGGCCGGCCGATACAAGAGCGACGGCATCTGCCAGGCGGTCGTCGCCGTGGGCTGTCTCGTGCAGCGACACAAGGACGAGCTCGCGGACGCGCTTCCTGAAGTCGATCTGTTTCTGGGCGCTGCCGAAGCAGACCGGCTCGTTCCGGAGCTGACCGAGCGCGGACTGCTCGGCGATCCTCTCGTCGACCACCCCGGCGTTCGCGTGTACTCGGGCGACCTGCCGCACGTTCGGTATCTCAAGATCAGCGAGGGGTGCGACCACGGGTGCGCGTTCTGTGCGATCCCGCTCATGCGCGGAAAGCATCGGTCGTTCGCGTTGGCGGATGTCGTTCGCGAAGCGCAGCTGCTCGAGCTGCAGGGCGCACGCGAGGTCAATCTCGTGGCGCAGGACCTGGCGCACTACGGCCGTGATCTGCGCAATGGCATCGGGTTGCCGGAGCTGCTTCGGGCGCTCGTCGACGAAACGTCGATTCCCTGGCTTCGGCTGCTGTATCTCTACTCGGCGGGCCTCACGCCAAAGCTGCTGGACCTCATGGCGAACGAGCCACGGCTGCTCCGGTACCTCGACATGCCGATGCAGCACGCGTCGGATGCGGTGCTCGAGCGCATGCGCCGCCCCGAGCGTCAGGTGACGCAGCGAGAACGGATCCGCCGGATCCGTGACGTGGTCCCGGACGTGGCGATCCGCACCACGTGCATCGTGGGTTTCCCGGGTGAGACCGAGGAGGACTTTCAGCAGCTGCTGGACTTCCTGGAAGAGACCCGGTTCGATCGCGTCGGGGCGTTCACGTACTCGGCACAGGAAGGGACGCGCGCGTGGGCGCTCGACGACGACGTTCCCGATGACGTGAAGCGCGAGCGGCTCGAGCGGTTGACGGAACTGCAGCGCGTCATCACGGCCGAGCGGTACGAGGGCCACGTGGGGGCGCGGACTCGGGTGCTCGTGGATCGACCGCCGGACGAGAGCGGGCGCGCGCAGGCGCGCGCTCCGTGGCAGGCGGACGACGTCGACGGCGTCACGCGTGTCGTCACCGACGCGGCGCCTGGCGACTTCGTCGAGGTGGAGCTCACGTCAGTGGAAGATGACTATGACTTCGCCGCGACGGCCGTGCGCATTGTTGACCGACAGCGCGTGGCGCCGCGATCCGCTCGTCTCGGCCGCGTACTGCCGGTAACGACGGTGGGGAGCTTCGGGCGTTAGGCGATGTTCCGGCGGGTGCGCGATCCCGGCCTTTTGACGTTGACGCGCCACGCCGCCGGCCTCGCGGCAATTTGCATCGCGGCGTGCTCACGGGCGCCGGCACCCACGTCCGGTGCACCGGTGCCTAACGCCGTCGATGCCGCCAGCCTTCGTGTCTCGCTCGGCGTCCTTCCCGGCGTCACGCTGACCGCAACGGATGCGTGGCGCCTCGTCGATCGCGACGGCCGGGTCGCCGCGACGGGCGGGGCAGGCGACGTCCTGTCGGTGTCCGCGCAGGGCGGGACCCTCACGCTGTCAGAGCCGACGGGATCGCGGCGTGAGCTCGCGGGACCGCTGTCGCTCGTTGCCGCGAAGCCTGAAACGATCGTCTCCGTCAATCAGCGGCGGTACCGCGGCAACATCTCGATCCTCGCCGCGGACTCCGGGGTTCGCATCGTGAATCGCGTCGGCGTCGAAGCCTACCTTCGCGGCGTCGTTCCGAGGGAGCTTGGCGTTCGCGGGGCGCGCGATCGCGCCGCGCTGGAGGCGCAGGCGGTCGCGGCGCGGAGTTACGCCGTGGCGCGCCTCGGCAACACGTCACGCACCTACGACCTGACCGCGACCACAACCGACCAGGTGTACGGCGGCGTCGATGCCGAGAATGCCGTCGCGGACGCCGCGGTTGCGGCAACCGACGGTCTGGTGTTGACGTTCAACGGTCGAGTTGTGAGCGCTCCCTATCACTCGACATGTGGTGGCAGCACCGCCGCGCCCGACGAGATCTGGCGCTCGGAAAGCGAGCCGTACCTGCAGCGTGTGAGCGATCGGATTCCGGGCACCGACAGATACTACTGCGACATCGCCCCGCGATTTCGGTGGGAGCGGAGCTGGCGCGGCGATTCGCTCACGGCGATGGTCGAGCGGTATCTCCGCAGTTACGCGCAGGTGCCACCGGGCCCCGTTGGCGAGGTGCGGCGGGTCGACGTGGATGGCAAGACGCCGTCGGGTCGCGTCGCAGCGCTCTGGATCGAGACGACCCGCGGCCGTTATCGCCTGCGTGGGAACGACATCCGGTACGTGCTGCGATCGTCGAGTGGCGAGCTACTCAACAGTACGTATTTTTCGCCCGAGGTCGTCAGCTCCGCCGACGGACGACTCGCGCGTCTGACGGTTCGAGGGCTCGGCTACGGTCATGGCGTCGGCATGTGCCAGTGGGGCGCCGTCGGCCGTGCGCGCGCTGGTCAGGACTTCCGCACGATTCTCCGCACGTACTTCCCCGGGACCACCGTTGCGCGCGTGTATTGAACAGCTCCGATCACTGGTTCGGATTCTTTCTGTCGTCCTCGTCGCAGCCACCAGGCTCGAGGCGCAGGAGCACCAGTCGTTGGCAGAGCGGCTTGGCATCGACAAGCTCAAGTTCACCGCGCTCGGCGTGCAGGTGGGTCGCGTTGCGCCGTACGGCATCGAGCCGACCACATCGTACTCGCTGCAGGCGGACTACGGCGAGATTGCGCCGGGTTGGCGAATCGTGTTCAACGCGACCTACTGGGGCTCCCAGTTCACCGACAAGAGCGTGCAGGCGTACGCCGATTCGCTCAAGAACGCGATCTCCGATCCGACGGGGGATGCCGAGGTGATTCTCGGCGACATCACCGTGTCGGACATCGTGCTTGGCGCTGACGCGCGGCGGACCTACAAGCCCAGCTGGTGGCTTTCGCCGTATCTCGGTGCGGGGCTCGCCACGCACATCGTGAACGCGGACGGCCGGCTGATCGACGGCACGTTCGTGGAGCGGGCGACCGACGTGATTGCGGTTGGGGTGGCAGGCGCGGTGGGGCTGAACGTTCGTGTGCTCCGCCATGTCGCGCTCGACGCGCAGGCGCGCTACGATTTCCTGAGCCTCGCCCGATTCGCTTCACTGCGCGTCGGCGGCAGCTATTACTTCGACAACCCACGTCCCCGAACTCCTCGATGAAGCCCAACGTACGCGTCGGCGTGGTGGGTGCCGGGGCGATCGCGCAGCTCGCGCATCTGCCGCTCCTCTCGAAGCTCCGCGGCGCGCAACTCGTCGCGTTATGCGACAACGATCGCCCGAAGGCACGCGCCCTCGCGGACCGCTTCGATATTCCCGATGTATTCACCGACATCGAGGACCTGCTCGAGTTCGACGAGCTGGATGCGGTGATCGTCGCGACGCCGAACCATCTGCACGAGCCGCACGTGCTCTCGGCCCTCGAGGCGAAAGTGCACGTGTTCTGCGAGCGACCCCTGTCGCTCACGGCACGTGGCGTCGAGCGGATTCTCACTGCGTCCAACCGCGTGGACCGCAAGGTATTCGTGGCGAACAACCACCGGTTCCGCTCCGACGTCCAGGCGCTGGATCGATTCCTCCGTGGCGGCGAGCTCGGCAAGCTGACCGGCGTGCGCGCGGGCGTGTATCAGCCACGGCTGCGCCACGAGGGATGGCGGGCGCGCCGGGCCGAGGCGGGCGGGGGCGCATTCTTCGATCAGGGTCTGCCGATGGTCGACCTCGCGATGTGGCTCGCCGACTTTCCGGCTCCGCTCCGCGTGTGGGCGCACATGGACCGGCCCCGCGGTACGGCGGTCGAGGAGTCGGCCCTCGTGACGCTCGAGTGCGAATCCGGCATCGCGTTCACGTTCGACATTTCGTGGGCGTACGTGGGGTATGAGGAGCGTTGGTGGTTCGAGACCCTGTCATCCCGCGGGAGCGCGCGCCTGGCGCCGCTTCGCGTGGTCAAGGAGCTGAACGGGAAGCCGACGGACGTGTCGCCTGGCGGCGCGGCAACGCGCGAAAACTCGTTCAACCAGTCGTACCGTGCCGAGCTCGCGCATTTTCTCTCGGTGGTGCGCGAGGAGACGCCGTACGAAGCACCGACGGATCAGGTGATCCTGCACAAAGTGATCGAGGCCACCTACAAGGCTGCCGATGAGGGGAAAGAGGTGAAGCTGTGAGAGGAGTTTTCGCGTTAGGGCTGGCTTGGTTGCTCGCGGGTGACCTTGGCGCACAGAGGCCGGGAACAGGGAACAGGGAACAGGGAACAGAAACGTCGAGGAGCCTCGGTTCCCGGTTCCCGGTTCCCGATTCCCAGTCAGTTGTACCCGGATCCGACCTGACGATCTACCTGGTCACCATGGGCAACGGCACGCGGATCTGGGAGCGGTTCGGGCATAACGCGATCCGCATCGTCGACAGGACTAGTGGCACCGACAGCGTCTACAACTGGGGGACGTTCGACTTCGCCCAGCCCCACTTTCTGCGGCGGTTCATGACCGGCAATACCCTGTATTGGATGCAGGGTGACGACATGGCGAGCACCGTGGACGTGTACCGGTACACGAACCGGTCCGTGTGGGTGCAGGAGCTCGATCTCACGCCGGCCCAGCGGTTGGCAGTCCGCGATTTCATTGCCTGGAACGCGCGCCCCGAGAACCGCTACTACCGGTACGACTACTATCTCGACAACTGTTCAACGCGCGTGCGGGATGTGATCGATCGCGTCGTCGGCGGGCAACTCCAGCAGGCGATGGCGCCCCACCTGACGAATACGACATATCGATTCCATACGCAGCGCTTGTTCCAGTTCGACCCCGCCATCGCGCTCGGCACCAACATTGGTCTCGGCGAGATGGCGGATCGGCGCCTCAGCGAATGGGAAGAGGCGTTCCTTCCCGCGCGGCTGCAGGACCACATCCGGGACGTCAAAATCCGTGACTCGAGCGGGGCGGTGCATCCGCTCGTGAAGGCGGAGCGTCAGGTGTTCGTGTCGACCGGGCCGCCGGAGCCAAGGCAACCGCCCGACGAGATGGTCCGCAACCTCGCGATCGGGCTCGCGGTCGTAGTGGTTCTCGCCGTACTCGCGCGCGGTGCGATTGCAGGGAAGCGGGCCGCCCGGATCGGCTTCACCACGCTGGCGACGATCTGGACCGCGCTGAATGGAATCCTCGGCGTGGTGCTCGTTGTCGGCTGGACTGCCACCCGCCACATCTTCATGGCGCGCAACGAGAACCTGCTGCAATTCGATGTGCTGTCGCTCGCGCTCGCCGTGGTGCTTCCGCTTGCCATGGGGCGCCCCCGCGCCGTGCGCGCAGCCCGTACGCTCGCGATCGTGATTGCCGCGATCGCATTCGTCGGCTTCGCGATGCAGATCCTTCCGTGGTTCAATCAGGTGAACGGCGACATCATCGCGCTGACGCTGCCGCCACACCTGGCGCTCGCGTGGTGCGTGCTCGCGCTGACATTGGCACGGGAAACGGCGGTGGCGCGGCGCAGCGACGCAGTCCCTACCGTCGCCTCACGCTCGGTCGCGTGAGCGGGCTCTCGGTCGGGGTCGACGTCGGAGGCACGTTCACCGATCTCGCCGCGGTCGCCGACGACGGGTCGGTGATCGCCTACAAGGTCTCGAGCACGCCCGCTGATCAGAGCGAGGGCGTCGAGCGCGCGCTCACGCGGCTTCCCGCCGGTGCTCCGCCCGTTGCGACGATCGTCCACGGAACGACCGTCGTGACGAACATGCTGCTCGAGCGCACGGGCGCACGCGTGGTGTTGTGCGCGACCGACGGAGCGACCGACCTGCTCGACCTGCGACGCCAGGAGCGCGCGGCGCTCTACGATCTCTCCGCGCACCACCCGCCACCGCTCGTGCCCGCGGACCGTGTCGTCGGCGTGCCCGAGCGAACCGCGCCGGAAGGCGTCGTTAGGCCTCTCACCCCGACGGCAGCCGCGGAGGTCGCCGATCGAGTCGCCGCGCTGACGCCGGATGTGGTCGCGGTCTCGTTGCTTCACGCCTACGCCGATCCGTCGCACGAGCGAATTCTGGCCAGGGCCCTGAGCGACCGCCTGCCCGGACGCGACGTCGTCTGCTCGTCGGATGTCCTGCCGGAGATCCGCGAGTACGAGCGTACCGCGACCACGGTGTGCGAGGCCTACGTTCGGCCGGGAGTCGGGCGCTATGTGGCCCACCTTGCAATGCGGCTGAACGCCGCGGGGCTGCCCGAGCCCAGCGTGATGTCGTCGAGCGGCGGCACCACGCCGGCACCGGTTGCCGCATTCAACGGCGCATCGCTCGCGCTTTCGGGCCCGGCCGGCGGAGTCGCGGGCGCGGCGTACATCGCGCGCGCGTTAGGCTTGGGCAAGGCGTTGACGATCGACATTGGCGGAACCAGCGCCGACGTGGGGTTGGTGCTCGGCGGCGAGCCGCTGCTGGAGGCTGGCGGCACGGTTGCCGGAGTGCCCATCGCACTCGCGCGCGTGCTCGTGGAAACGGTCTCCGCCGGCGGCGGCAGCTTGGCGTGGGTGGATGACGGAGGAGCGTTGCGCGTCGGTCCACGTAGCGCAGGGGCCCGACCCGGCCCTGTGGCTTTCCATCGCGGCGGTACGCAGCCAACGGTCACCGACGCCCACATTGCGCTGGGCAACATCGCCAGCACGACGATGAGCGATGGCGTCGAGCTCGACTTGGGCGGCGCGATCGCGGCGATCGACGCGCTGGCCACTCGCATCGGGGCGAGTCGACAGGCAACGGCCGAGGCTATCGTGGCCATCGTCGATGCATCGATGGCGCGTGCCCTGCGGCGCGTGAGCGTCGAACGCGGGATCGATCCCAGACACTGCGCGCTCATCGCGTTCGGCGGCGGCGGGCCGCTCCACGCGTGCGGCCTGGCGGAGCGCATCGGCGTCAGGACCGTGGTCATTCCACCGTTTGCCGGCGTGTTGAGCGCGCTGGGACTCGCGATCGCGCCGCAGCGATACATGGCCACGGCGAGCGTCATGCAGCCGCTGGATGAGCTCCGCGCAGACGTGTTGCCCTTCTCATCGCTCGAGACGATGCTCAGATCCGGCAGCCGACGAAACGGCGATGGCGGCGAGGTGAAGCACTTCGCGCGGGCGCGATATGTCGGCCAGGGGCACGAGCTGGATGTCGAGATCTCGCCCAGCCTCGGGTTGGACGCGATCAGGCAGCGCTTTCTCGCGCGCCACGACGAGCGGTTCGGCTTTACGCTCGACCGCGACGTGGAGATCGTGAGCGTGCGGTGCAGCCTGTCCGTTGGCGGGCGCGCGATGCAGCTTGCCCGGCGCGGGCGCTCCCTGTGGAGCGACGAGACACGGCTCGACGACGGCGGCGAGCTGACAGGCGTGGTCGCCGGCCGCGCGACGATAGGGCTGCCCGACGCAACGCTGCTGGTCGCCAGCGGCTGGACTGCCCGCTCGTTAGGTATCGGCGGCTGGATGCTCGAGGCACAATGAGCGCGGCTCCCGCCTTCGACCCGCTCGCGCTCATGGTGATGTCGAACGCCGTCTCGATGATTGCCGAGGAGATGGGTGTCGTGCTGGAGCGCGGTGCGCTGTCGCCGAACATTCGCGAGCGTCGCGATGCCTCGTCG
>DASUGD010000091.1:0-9881 GCA_036274195.1 Gemmatimonadaceae bacterium
CGATGAAATTCGACTCTGACCCCAATCCACCCACAACGGCCGGGAATCTGCACTGGCGAGGGGCATGACTGCGTCAGCGTCACGGCCCCGAACGGCGAGCTCGACATCGGGATCCACAACCGCGTCGCTCATCCACGTCGGAACCGCGGGATGGTCGTACAGCGACTGGGAAGGCGTCTTCTACCCCAAGCCGCATCCGCGAGGGTTCGACCCACTCGAGTACGTCTCGCGCTATCTGGACGTCATCGAGGTGAACTCGACGTTCTATCGCCCCGTGGACGCGGACGTCGCGCGCCGATGGGTCGATCGGGTTGCCCACGCAACGGATTTCCGGTTCACCGCAAAGCTGTGGAAGCGCTTCACGCACGAGCGGGATACGGCATTCACCCGAACGGAAGTCGCGGAAGTCCGCCGCGGCTTCAAACCGATCCAGAAGGCGGGGAAGCTCGGTGCAGTGCTGCTGCAGTTTCCCTGGTCGTTCCGCCGCACCGACGACAACCGCATCTGGCTCGATGACGTGACGCGCGCATTCGCGGAATTCCCTCTGGTGGTGGAGGTGCGCCACGTGTCCTGGGCGGTTCCGGAGTTCTATGCCGAGCTGGCGGAGCGCGGCATCGGATTCGTGAACATCGACCAGCCGCTCTTCCACAACTCCATCAAGCCGAGCGCGACGGCGACAGCCCCGGTTGGCTACGTGCGCATTCACGGCCGCAATTACCGCGACTGGTTTCGGAAGAATGCGGGCGTGGAAGCGCGGTACGACTATCTCTACACACCGGCCGAGCTCAAGCCGTGGGCCGACCGGAGCGTGGAGGTCGCGGAAGCCGGGGCGGAAGAGGTCTATGCGGTGGCCAACAACCACTACCGCGCGAAGGCGGCGGTGAACGCGATTCAGCTCAAGAGCATGGTGCGAGACGAGCCGGTGCCGGCGCCCGAGACGCTGTATGCGGCGTATGAGGACGCGCTTGTTGGCTGGGCTTACCCAACCTAACGGGGGACGGACGACGGACGACGGCTGTAAGAGCGAGAACCATCGGGACGCCTCTCCTCTCCTAGTGAGGTGAGCATCCCGAGGATTCCCGCTGTTTAACCGTCGTCCGTCGTCCGTCCCCCGTCCCCGGCAATTCGTCTACCGTTTCGTCAAAACCTCCTCAAACAGAGCAATCGCCCTCGGATCGTTCGACTGACTGAGCCAGAACATGGCGTCTCGGCGAACCTCCGGGTCGCGGTGGGTCTTCGCCACGCGAATGAGGATCGGCACGCCCTCGTCCTTCGGCCGTTGAGAGAGCGCGAACACGACCTGCTTCTGCACCTCGCGATCGACGCTCGCGTCGTTCGAGAGCGAATCGAGGCCCGCCGTCGCTGCCTCGCCGGCCGCCTGACCGAGCCAGAACACCGCCTGCTTCCGCGTCTCGCGTGGGCGTCCATCGTCCTTCGCGAGGCGAATGAGCGCTGGCCATATGACCGCACTGTCGGCCACGGTCGCCGGGAAAATCGCGTCACGCCCTGCCTTGCCGGGAAGCTTCGTGGCGAGTGACATGAGATAGTCCGCCGCCTCTTTCGCGGGGACGGTTCCCAGGTCGGTCATATCGGTCCCCGCCGGACGCCACCGTCCGCCAACGGCGAACCGAAGCGCCACGATCTCGCCGTCGCGCTTCTCGAGCACGATGCGGCCGGGACCGTAGTCACACGCGTTGTCCCATTCGACATCGCGCGTCCGATCGTAGTCGCCCCACTGCTGCCGCCAGTTGTGGCCGCGGCTGATGCTGCCGCCACGCCCGCAGATCTCGGGCTTCGTGGCGAAGCTCATTCGGACCGACCCGTCACCGGCGCGGGCGACGCGATCGGCGATGGACTGCGCTGCGGCCAGCGAGGAGGCCGCGCACGCGAGAGCCAGTGAGGCGATGAGGTGGCGCGTCATTTTGAAATCCTGTCCTCGAGATACTTCGTCGCCCGCGGGTCGCGACTCTGCCCGAGCCAGAAGGTCGCTTTCGCGCGGATCTCGCGATCGGGGTCGTTCCTGGCGAGATCGATGAGCTCGTCCACCGCATCCGACTCGTGCCGCTGCGAGAGGACGAACACGTAGTGCTCCTTGAGGTCGCGCGAGTCCAGGCGCGGATAGATCGCGACGAGGTCGCCTAACGGCGCCGACTGCTTTTGCCCGCGCCAGAAGAGCGCCTGTTTCCGGAGCTCGACAGACTCCTTGGGATCGAGCACGCGCTGGACGAGCCAGCGTTGGTCATCGTCCTCGTCGAGCTGCGCGACGGCGTGAATGACCTTGTCCTTGAGGCCCGGGTCGTCGAGCCGCGCGTACAGCGTGCGCAGGAACGGTCCGTTGCCGCCGTCATGGTCCAGGAAGCCGAGCGCGAAGATCGCCTGGCCGCGCAGCTCGCGCGCGACCGTATCGCTCGACGCGATCGCGCGCAGCACGGCCCGCCCACCGTCGTCGCGAGCGTTGCCCAGCCAGAAGATCGCGCGCTCGCGCAACCAGCGCGCGTCGCCGTCGCGCTTCGTCATCTCGACGAGCGAAGACACACCGGCGCCGTCGCGGAGGTAGCCTAACGTCATGAGCACGCCTTCGCGGAGCTCCCGTGACTCGCCGCTGTTCCGGGCCAGCGCCGCGAGCGGCACCGCCGCGTCCGCGGGGGCGACGCCACTCAACCAATAGAGCGCGGAGCGTCGGACGTCGCGCGCGCGGCTTTCGTCGCGAGCGAGGGACAGGAGCCGCTGCCAGACATCGGTGCTGTCGGCGAACGCGGCCGCCATGATCGCATTGCTCGCCACGCGGCCATGTGCGCTGGACGCGAGTTCGAGGAAGTACTCCGCCGCCTCGCTGGCGGACACCGCGCCGAGATCCGTGACGCCGGCGTCGCTTCGGCGGAGTGCGCCAACGTGCACCCGCACGAGAGTCACCTCGCCATCGCGGCGCGTCACCACGACACGCGTGGGACCGAACGTGCAATCCATCCGCGACCAGCCGTGGCCCTGCATGGACGGGTACACCATGACCAGCCCGCCTAACGCCGTCACGTCTCGGCCGTCGCCACAGGCCTCGGGGCGCGAGGCGTACGTCATCTGCACCGTGCCCTCTCGCACCGCGGCCACCCGGTCCGCGATCGACTGGGCGCCGAGGGGTGGCGCGGCGACCAGCGCCATCACCACACCCACGCATCTACGCGTCAGGCCCATCATGCCTCCTACTTGATCTCCTTCGAGATCAGGTCTTCCAGGAACTTCGCCGCACGCGGATCGCGCGACTGGCCAAGCCAGAAGACGGCCTTGCTGCGCAGCTCCTTGTCCTTGTCGGTCTTCGCGATGTCCATGAGCTTCTCGAGGGCCTTGCCGTCCTTGCTGCGCTGCGAGAGCACGAAGATGAGCTGCTCCTTGATCTCGGAGTCCGTCATCTTGTCGTACAGGTTCGCGAACGCTTCGGTGGACGCGCCGCCGTTCTGTCCCGCCCAGAACAGCGCCTGCTTGCGCATCTCGACGCTCTCCTTCGGGTCGAGCGCGATCTGCATGATCCACTCGGGGTTGCCGAAGCCGCGCTGCTGCGAAAGCGAGAAGATGATCTTGTCCTTGAGCGCGTCCGACTTCACGCGGCTGTAGAGCCCCTTGAGGTAGTTCGCGTTCTCCTCGGAACGCTTCTGGCCGAGCCAGAAGATCGCCTGCTCGCGCAGCTCCTCGTCCTCGCTTTCACGCTCGGCGAAGTCCCGCAGGATCTGGCCGGCCCTGGGAGAGCTCTGCTGCGAGAGCGCGAACAGCGCCTTGTCCTTCGTCTCCTTGTCCTTCGAGTTCTTGAGGAGGTCCTCGAGCAACGGCACGGCCCGTTCAGAGCGGACCTGGCCTAACCAGAACACCGCCTGCTCGCGCGTCTCCTGATCCGGGTCGTTCTTCGCGGTCTGCATCAGGATGTCGGCAGCTTCCTCCCCGCCCTTCTGCGAGACGAGGAACACGGCCTTCCGGCGTAACACGTACGAGCACGCGTCCCGGCGCTCGAGCACCTTCTTGAGGATCGGCATGGCGCGATCGGAATCCATCTGCAGCAGCGCGTTCAGCGCAACGACGCGCTCGTCGTCGTCATCTTCGGAGCATCGCGCGCTCTGACTGGTCGTGGCTTCACTCTGCCCCGACTTGGTCTCCGTCCTCTGCGCGATCCTGGACACCTCCGCGGCGCACTGGGCGTCGCCGCGCTGCGCCAGCTCACCGCACACCCGCGTGCGAAGCGTCTTCGCGTCCGCGAGATCCGCGTTAGGGTATTTCTTCTCGAGCGACGTCAGCACGTCACGCGACTCGCGCATGCGGTCGACGCTTCCGGTCTGGTAAAGCGAGAACGCACGGAAGTACATCGCCGACGGCGCCGACGGCGACTTCGGGTAGCGATCGACCACCTGGCGGAAGAGGTCAGCGGCCTGCGTGTAGTTGCGGCGGTTCAAGGCTTCTCGCGCGCGCCGATAGAGCGAGTCGGCCGGATCGCCCTGTTGTAGTTCGGGGAGGTCCGGGCCGGCTCTCGGCGACCCGAGGTGGGCGCGTGCGGCGCGGGCCTCCCTCGCCGGAACCGATCGCTCGTAGGAAGTGCCAACCTGTGTGGCGGCGAACGCGGGGGTTGCCGCCAGCGCCATCGCGGCAGCAATCGAGATGATCTTCATGGTCGTGGTCCTCACGTTCCCTTCACGGGAATCGCGGTGCGAAGTCTCGTCAGTACCTGGTCGTCGGTCAGCGCGCCCTTGATCAGGTCGCGATCGCGCGCCGAGGACTTCGGAGACAGTTGAACGATCTGAACGAGCACGAGCTCGAGGTCCTGCAACAGCTTGCGGCGAACCGGGTCGCGCGCCGCGGGCGAATCGAGAAGGAGTCGGGTGTTCGAGAGCAGGTCCTTCCCCCAGGCCGAGATCTCCGCGTCCATGCGGCCCTGGGAGAGGTCGCCCTTGAACGCGGTGAGCATGGCTTCGGCTTCGGTGAGATGCTGCGCGGCGGCGACGCTGTAGGCGCGGGCCGAGATGTCGTCCGCACCGTTTGGCCCGAGCCGCTCGGGGCCACCGCCTTTCTGCTTTGGCGGCCCCTTGCTGCCGCCGTCGTCGCTGCGGCTCTCGGTGGCGGCCACGTCCCGGCGCGGATTACCGATCGACACCGATTCCGGCGAGACGCGGGTCGGGCCTAACGAGTCCGGCTGGGTGGTCCGCGGCGCGAGCTGCTGCGATGGCGTGGGTGCCATGAGCCGCCCGAGCTGGATGCCCAGCGCCAGCAGCAATACCGCTGCGACTGCCAGGTAAACCCATCGAGGAACCCGACTCCGGAACGGAAGCACGGTTCCCTGTTCCCGGTTCCCCGCCTGTCCCGAGCGCGGCGAGGGATCGCCCTCGATTCCCGATTCCCGATTCCCGATTCCCGATCGTACAGCTTCCCACATCTGTTCGCGCGGGACGATCTCGGGCGGGCGGTTGTACTCCTCCGCTGCCATCTGCCGTAACAGCGCATCCATTCGGTCTTCGTCGCTCATGACACCCATTCTCCTGCAAAGTCGGCAAGCGCCTCGCGGAGCTTGGCCCTCGCCCGGAAGAGCTGCGCCTTGGAG
Organism: Gemmatimonadaceae bacterium; assembly: GCA_036274195.1. Lineage (GTDB taxonomy): Bacteria > Gemmatimonadota > Gemmatimonadetes > Gemmatimonadales > Gemmatimonadaceae > JAJKIV01. The sequence continues at coordinate 5,573 of DASUGD010000091.1, forward strand.
GTGCCTGGCTGGACGCCCAGCGCGGCCGCGATCTCCTCGTGCGTGTAGCCTTCCACGTCGTGCATCACGAACACAGTCCGGTATCCCTCGGGCAGGTTGTCGATCGCCTGCCTCAGGCGCTCCTTGAGGTCCGGCTCGGCGCGTCGCGTGACCGCGCCAACCGTCAGTGCATCGTCCAGCGAGGACTCGCGCGTTCTGAACTTCTTCACCTTCCTGAGTCCGTTCAGCGACACCGACGTGGCGATCGTGTGAATCCACGTCCCGAACGACGATTCGCTGCGAAAGTCCTTGAGCCGCTGGAACGCGCGGATGAACGTCTCCTGGGTGAAGTCACGCGCGAGCTCGTCTTCGCCCGCCAGGCGAAAGGCCAGGCGGTACACTCGATCCACGTGCTGGTCATATAGCATTCGCTGCGCTGTGACCTCACCAGCCACTGCCGCGGCGATCAATTGACGTTCGTCCACTCGGTCGTCGGCCTCGGAAATACCGGTCTGCTTTTGACTTGCCTGGTTGACACGCCCTGGCGGCGGAGGGTTGCGCGAACCCGGGAATAGGGAATCGGGAACAGGGAATCGGAAGGCCGGGAGCCAAAGGGGCCACTGACCCCTTGATCCCAGGTGTCCTGCACATGGCATATTCGGCCAGATGATGCTCACCGCCCGCGATGTCACGAAGCGGTACGCGACGCCCGCGGGGGCGGTCAACGCCCTGGCCGGCGTGTCGATCGACGTGGCGGACGGCGAGTGCGTGGCGCTCGTCGGGGAGAGTGGGTCCGGCAAGACCACCCTGCTCCGTTGCTTCAACCGGCTCGTGGAACCCGACAGCGGGGCGGTCTCGGTCGACGGCGCGGACGTCCGGCAGGCCAACGAGGTGGAGCTCAGGCGGCACATCGGGTACGTCTTGCAGGAAGGCGGCCTCATGCCGCACTGGACCGTGCGCCGGAACGTCGAGCTCGTGCCGTGGCTGATCGGCCTGCCTAACGCGGGTGCCCTGGGCACGGAGGCGATGGGCCTCGTCGGCCTCACGGACAACAGCTTCGACCGGCGGTACCCGCGACAGCTCTCCGGCGGGCAGCGCCAGCGCGTTGCGATGGCACGGGCGCTCGCCGCCCGGCCCACGGTGCTCCTGCTCGACGAGCCGTTTGGCGCCCTCGACGCCATCACCCGGTCGGACCTTCAGGAGATGTTCATCGCGGTTCGGAAGCAGCGCCCGGTAACGTGCGTCCTCGTGACGCACGACCTGTTCGAGGCACAGCGACTGGCGGATCGCATCGCGGTGATGCGCGCCGGAGCCATCGAGCAGATCGGCGCGTCGCTCGACGTGATCGGGTCGCCGGCGACCGCGTATGTGGCGCGTCTCGTGGAGAAAGCCGGGCTTCAGCGACTCGAGCGACACCCATGAGGACCGCGCTCGCTCTCGTGCTCGCCATCGCGCTCGCGCAGGGCGCACCCCGCGCGCGACCGATCGTGGTGGCATCCAAGCCGTTCGGCGAATCGTACATCCTCTGCGAGATGTTCGCGCAGCTCCTCGAGGCGCGCGGATTCCGCGTGGACCGGAGGCCGGGCCTCGGCGCCACCGAGATCGCGTTCGCCGCCCTGCGCAACGGCTCCATCGACGTGTACCCCGAGTACACCGGTACGGGCCTGCTCGCACTCCTCGGTGACACCACGCGGCGTACGCCCGCGCAGGCGTTCACCCACGTGGCGACCGAGTTCCGCCAGCGGTTCGGCGTCACGTGGCTTCCGCCGCTCGGCTTCGAGAACACGTACGCGATCAGCGTTAGGCGCGAGACGGCGGCGCAGTACTCGCTCCGGACGCTGACGGACCTCGCCCGGGTCGCGCCGTCGCTCCGCGCGGGCTTCACGGCCGACTTCATCGGCCGCCACGACGGCTTGCCCGGCCTCTCGCGCGCCTACGGCCTGACGTTTCGTGAAGTGCGGCCGCTGCTCGCCGCCGTGAAGTACCAGGCGCTCGCGGGGGGCCAGGTCGACGTCATTGACGGGTATTCCACGGATGGACTCATCGCGCGCTACGACCTGGTCGTGCTCGCCGACGATCGCGGCTTCTTCCCACCATATCAGGCGGCGGCGCTGGTGAGCGTCGCGCTGGCGCGTGACGACCCTCGGGCCGTTGCCACGCTGGCCGAGCTGAGCGGCCGCATCGACGGCGCGATGATGCGCGCCCTGAACCGCCGGCTCGAGGTCGATGGCGTCGCAGTCGGCACGGTTTCGCGTGACGCCCTGGATTCGTTAGGCCTCGGCCGCCCCTCCCGAGCCGCCACCGGGGCGGCCGGTACGCCTACCGGGCGCATCTCCGCGTGGAATTCCTTCGTGCACCAGATCGTGGACGAACGCGGCGCGCTCGCGCGGCGAACGTGGCGGCATCTCGTGCTGTCTGCCGTGTCACTCGCGGTGGCAGCGCTCGTGGCAATCCCGTTCGCGCTCGTCCTCGAGCGCCGCCGACGGCTCGCGGAACCGCTCGTCCGCGTCACGGGCCTGCTCCAGACGATTCCCGGGATCGCGCTCCTGGCGTTCATGATTCCGTTGGTTGGGATCGGGATCGTGCCGGCACTCGTGGCGCTCTTCGTGTATTCGCTGTACCCCATCGTGCGGAACACCTACTCGGGTGTGCGAGATGCGGATCCGGTCGCGGTGAACGCAGCGCACGCGCTCGGGATGACCCCGACCCAGGTGTTGCGCCTGGTGCGATTGCCGCTCGCGGCGCCGACGATCATGGCCGGCGTGCGGACGGCAGCGGTGATCAATGTCGGGACCGCGACGCTGGCGGCATTCATTGGCGCGGGCGGACTCGGCGAGCCGATCGTCACGGGGCTCGCGCTCAGCGACACCGGGTTGATCCTGAGTGGTGCCGTGCCGGCCGCGGTGCTGGCCTTGCTCGTGGACGTCGCGCTCGCCGCGTGCGAGCGAGCGGTTCGGCCGAAAGGTCTATGATCCCCGTCACAATCCGGCCGGCGGTCTGTTTGCTCTAACCCATCGCTGGTCCGGTGTCCATATTGCGTCGCATTGGGCCGAGCCGCCCGCGCGGTGGCAATCCGGGTCTCATTCCAGCGCGGACACTACGTAATGAAGCGATCACCCACGCAGCGGCGAGCGCCGTTCCCTACGCTCGAACCCGCGGAACCACCCAAGCAGCTTTCTGCCCTCGAGACGCCGGCACCGGTGGTCGACCTCGATCGGTTGGCGCACAACCTCGACCGAATGGCGTCGTACTGCATTCTCCATGGGCTGGCGCTGCGCCCGCACGTGAAGACGCACAAGTCGCCGCGGATCGCGGCCGACCAGATCCGCCTCGGCGCCGTCGGGCTCACCTGCGCGACGCCGCGCGAGCTCGAGGTCATGGGCGACGTCTCGCACGATCTCCTGCTCGCGTATCCGCTCGTCGGGGCGACGAAGCTCGCGCGCGTGATGTACATCCCGCATCAGGTCAGGCTGACCGTGGCACTCGACTCGACGGCCGCGTTAGGCCAGCTCGCCGCCGCGAGCAAGGTCTCGCAGCGCGAGGTCGACGTCTACGTGGAGATCGACCTGGGCATGCACCGGGTGGGCGTCCAGAGTCCGGCGGACGCCGTGGCACTCGCCAGGCAGATCCTTCAGCATCCGCCGCTCAACTACGCGGGCATCGCCTTCTATCCCGGCCACGTGCGCGAGCATGTGAAGGAGCAGGACGCGAACCTCGAGCGGCTGCGTACCGATCTCGGGGTGTACATCGCCGAGCTCGATCGCGCGGGCGTGCACCCGCGGGTGGTGAGCGGAGGCTCGACGCCTACAGCCTGGCGGATGCACGAGGTACCCGGGGTCACCGAAGTCCGTCCGGGAACCTACGTCTACAACGATCGCACGACGGCCGAGCTGGGCGCGTGTGCGTGGGAGGACTGCGCGCTGACGGTGCTCGCGACGGTGGTGAGCCGCGCGGTGCCCGGCCAGGCGGTGATCGACGCGGGGTCGAAGGCGTTAGGCCGGGAGCCGATGCGCGGCGTGGCCGGCGAGGGCTTCGGCGTGGTGATGGATCACCCCGACGTCGTGGTCGCGCGCATGTCGGAGGAGCACGGGATCCTCGATCTCTCGAAGTCCGACTGGAACCCGCAGGTGGGCGATCAGGTCCGGATCATCCCGAACCACGTCTGCGTCGTCGTGCATCTCAACGACGTCATCTACGGCGTGCGCGATTCCATCGTGGAAACGAGCTGGGTCGTCGCGGCGCGCGGACGGACGGAGACCGAGGCGGCAATCGAAAGCTGAGTAAGGGGTCAGAGTCCTGACGGATCGTTCCAACGCCCTGGGGGGCGTTG
>DASUGD010000092.1:0-4586 GCA_036274195.1 Gemmatimonadaceae bacterium
TTAGAAGCGTAGTGATGTCGTGCGCACGACCGTCATCGTCAAACGCCGAGGGACTGGGGACTAGGGACTGGGGACTCGGCTGGGATGCCATTACGGCAGAGGAAGTCTCCTCGGCGCTAATCGCTTCCCGGTCGAGTCCCCAGTCCCCAGTCCCGATGTCCCAATCGCTGGTCGCGCCGGAATCGTCGCCGTGAACGTCGTCCCGTTGTCTCCGCTTTCCACTTCGATCGTCCCGCCGCCGGATGCACTCGGAAGCCGCGACGTCTTTTCCATCAAGCCCCTTCATCGAGTGGTCAGCGTCCGGTGCCCCGCCACGCAAATTGGTACAATCGCCACGCGCCGCCAATCCACTGAAAAAGGTACTCCTTTCCCATTGTCCTGATGCGTGTACCGCTCGCCGCAGGTCCCGATCGGCAACGTACCTCCATCAGGAGACGTCCTTCCCAGACTCCGTCGTGCACGCCGGCTACGGGCGCCGTCACGCGAGCAGGAAGTACGCGACCGCCACTCAGCCGATCGATGTCAGCCGGACAGACGGGCAAGCCTAACGCGACACTGTCACCCGGCGTCGCGGCCAGCGGGACCTCGAGGCCGCGCGCAAACGCTGCCGTGATCGCCGCCGCTCTGGCGGAATCGAGCGAGGCGCACGCCGCGACGGAGGCGCTATCGATGAGCGGATGTGTCGGCTCGCACAGGAGCGCCGGCGCTACCGTTGCAACCGGGTGCCGTCGGCTGGCGCGCCCGGCCTCCAGCGCCAGCTGTTCCAGCGACGGCATGCCGGTCGAGTCCAGCGCCTGTGCCGTGAGTGCCTCGCACGGGACGGCCAGCGCGCCGGCGAGGCCGACAACCTTTAATATCTGCGACAGCGAGCGCACACGACCAGGCTACTTCGCCGGCTCGAGCGGAATGAACCGCCCTGCATCGATCTCACCGTTCTTCACGCGGTACAGCGTGACACCGGAAATCGACTCGAGGCCGGCCCCTTCTGACGGGCCGACAATGGCCGAGACCTGGTTGAACCGCGTCCGGACGCCGGTCATCTCGTACTCGATGCGCTCCGTCGCATGGAGGTGCCCGCCGAGCGCGAGCACGTACCGATGCTTGCGCAGCACGGCGAGCACGTCACCGGCGTTGGAAACGGTGTGGCGATAGACTGTTTTGCCGTTCACCGTGATCAGCGACGGCGCGGGTGGACGATCGTTGTACCCGTTGAGCCCCTCGAAGGTCGTGACGAACGGAATGTGGTCGAACGTCACGACCGGCATGTCGGCCGGTACCAGCGCCAGGTCGCGCTCGAGCCAGGCGAGTTGCAGGCTGTCCACGTGGCCGTAGTACTGCTTGTCATCGATGTCCACCGTGTTCAGTCCCACGAAGTGAACGCCTCCCCGCGTGAACGAGTAGTAGTCCGGGCCGAAGTAGTGGTGATACATCCCGCGCCCGTACAGTGGATGTGAGGCCGGCACGTGGGACGTGTCGCGCTCGATGCCGAAGTTCTCGTGATTCCCCGGGACGGTGAACACGGGCGTGCGGAAGGCGTTGCGCTCCCTGGCAAACAGCTCGTAGTAGCCGGTGGCTTCGGCTTCCCCCACGCGGAGCGCGTCGCGCACCAGGTCACCCGTGATCAGCAGCAGTCCGGGCCGGATCGAATCCACGAGCGCGCGGAGCCGCTGCGTGTGCGGCAGGGAGGCCGGCGAGAGGTGCGTGTCAGACGCGTGGATGAATGTGAGCTCGCTGCGCGCCTGTTCTCTCGTTAGGGCGAAGGCGAGCGGCTCCCCGGAGCTCACCGGCCGCCACCATGGACCCACGGGACGATAGGCGTTCGGCGTGGACACGAAGATCACGCCGGTTCCCGCGCTCGGCAGCCGGAAGGCGCCGGAGGCGTCGGTCGTGACGACGGTGTCCTGGTTCGAGACGGCGATGCCCGCGACGCCTCGTTCGCCGGCGTCTCGCGTGCCGTTGCGATTCGTGTCCTCGAAGACGACGCCGGACACCTCGGCAGCACGCAGCGGCCCGATACCTAACGCGGCAACGAGCGCGACGAACGGGGCGACGATCAGCCAACGCGGATGCATCATGATCGGATGGGTCGAAGACCAGCTGAACCTATCTGAGCAGCGCGGGAACAGACAGGTAGTAGAACGCCGTCGCGTCGAGCGCTCCGTCCGCACTCCGCGCGTAGCCGGGGATGACCCCGGCTCTCGTGTACCCGAGCTTCCTATACAGCAGCTCCGACGGATCGCCTTCCCGAGTGTCCAGCACCAGGAGCGTGCGAGCGTATTGGCGCGCGAGCTCGTGCAGCCGACGCATCAGCTGCTCGCCGATGCCCTGCCGCCTGACCGCCCGATGCACCAGGAGCCGCTGCACCTCGGCGCGATGCGACGCGTTCGGTTTCCGCGCCAGCTCGAGTTGGACGGAGCCGACGAGCTTGGATCCATTCATGGCGCCGAGCAGGAGCCGGTGCCCCGCGTCGAGATCCGCGAAGACGCAGTGCCAGTAGTCGGATGCCGCGTCTCGCGACAGCGGAGGCAGGAAGCCAACGGACGCGCCGGAATCGACGGCATCCTGGAGCAGTGCGATCAGATCATCCAGCTTTTCGCGCGCCACGCGGGACGTCAGGAGCTCGATTTGCACGTTAGGCGTTACGCTCGACGATGGGACGCAATTTCACTTGTCGCGTGGCCGACGCTTTGCGACGATGCCGGCAACGATCCGATCGGCCGGCGAGTCGGAGGCGCCAAGCCCGGCGATCACACCATCGATGTCGGCGGCCGAGCGATTCTGGCTCATCTTCCATTTGCCCTCGAGGCGCTCGATCCGAACCTCGAGCCCCACGATCGCGCGGGCCTGTTGAGCGATGAACTCCTCGGGCGCGTCGGTCACCTTCCACCCCATCGACCGGCTCGCCTCATGGCGGGCCGTCAGCGTCTCCAGATGCGCGCGGAGGAACTCCGGGTCATCATGCAGCACGGCAGTGCCGGACGCATGGACGGCAACGTAGTTCCAGGTTGGCACCACACGCCCGTCCTCCGCCTTGCGCTGGTACCAGTTCGGCGTGATGTACGCGTCCGGGCCCGAAAACAATACGAGGGCCGGGACGGCGCCGGCCGCGAGTTGTCGGGCATGCGGATTCGCGCGAGCGAGATGGCCGCGCAGCGTGCCGAGCGGCCCGCCGCCGCGGTCGAGCACGAGCGGCAAATGTGTCGCGAAGAGACTGGCGGGTCCGTCGACGGCCGTGACGAGCGCGGCGAGCGGATGCGCGTCGAGGAACGCGTGGAGCGTCGGGAGGTCATCTTCGCGATAGGAGGCTGGGATGTACATAGTCGACGACGCGCCTAACGCGCCACACTGGTCATCAACCCGTCGAGCGCCGCCCGGTCGAGGTAGTGCCCTGACCGGATAACCGCACGAATCCGTCTCACGGCCCGAACGTCCTCGAGCGGATTGGCGTCGAGCAGCACGAGATCGGCAACCTTCCCGGGCGCAATGCTGCCGGCATCACGCTCGAGATGGAAAAACTGCGCGGGGCCGAGTGTCGCGGCCCACAACGCGCGACGTGGGCTGAGACCGCCATCGCGCACCAGGAGATCGAGCTCGTCATGCACCGCGAAGCCCGGATAGGTGAGCGGCGTGCCGAGGTCGGTCCCGGCGAGAATCAGGACCCCGGAGGAGTCGGCGGCGGCGAGCCGCGCGGCCGCGAGCTTGTGCAGCGCCACCCAGTCCGGCTGCGGCCCTTCCATCTTCTTCATCTCGATCTGGCTGCGCCACTCACGCGCGAGCAACGGGTCGAGGTATCGACGCCGCGGATCGGCGGGCACGCTCGTCCCCTCGATCATTGCGATCGCGACGCTGTCCGGCGTGTGACGGAGGCCCACGCCCGCGACGAGCGTCGGCACGAGCGCCGTGTGATTGCGAACGAAGCGCGCGTACAGGCTCGCGCGATCGGCCGGCGTCATCTCATCGAGCGTCGACACCCAGCGGTTGTTCGCGTATCCGAGGAGCTCGTGCTCGAGACTCGCCTGCCCCGAGTCGGACGCCTGCGCCAGACTCACGTGCTGCGGCGTATGACCGACGACCCGAATACCTCGCGTGCGCGCTTCGGCGAGCAGCGCGAAGTACGCGTCGGGGGGCGGGTCGTTCCGCACCTTGAGCAGCGTCACGCCTAACGCGGCGACACGCGCCACCGCTGCCCGCGCTTCCTCCGGCGTCGCCACGGGGATGCGTTCGTCGAGCTCGCGGGCCGCCAGCGTATCGCCACTCTGCTTGAGCATGGCGCGCACCGCGCCGAGCCAGCGCGCGTTCTCGACGATCGCCCCAGTCATCTCGATGCGTGGACCCACGAGCGTCCCGGCTCTGACACTGTCGCGCCACGAGCGAACGAGATCGAACTCCCCGCCCATGTCGCGGACGCCCGTGACGCCATTCGCGACGAGCAGCGCGAGTGCCGAGCGCCCGGCCATGCCGAGATGCACGTGCATGTCCCAGAGCCCCGGGATCATGTACGCGCCGCGCGCGTCGATCGCGCGCGTCCCTGCCGGCGGGCTCGCCGTTATCGCGCGGATGCGATCGCCGTCGATCACCACCGTGCG
>DASUGD010000093.1:0-9513 GCA_036274195.1 Gemmatimonadaceae bacterium
GTCGCGTTGATATTCTGGAACAGCCTCGAGTTCGTGCCAACCGGCGACGCGTTGCGGAAGCCGCAGATGAGGCACCAGTAGGTGTAGTTCCCGCCCTTGAACTCGAACAGCGCGCCCATCTGCCAGTTCTTGGCGAACGTCCGCGTGCCGCCGAACGAGCCGGTGTAATCCGGCGTCGGCTTGCCGAGGTCCGAGCTGATCCCGTCCTCGACCATGATGACGGAGCCGTTGAACAGCGTGGTGTAGTCGCGCGGCTGCGACAGGTACGCCAGCATCTCTGCTTCCGTATCCGGGACGCCGTCCTTGTTGATGTCATACGGGAGCTGGCCCGGCTGCAGACACGCGGTCGTGCTGCCGCCGGCGCATGGTCGAAGCGCCCGCGCACCGAAGAACTCGCCCGGAGCATAGCCGGGCTTGATGTAGCCGCGGATGCGGGCGTACGAGCCGCCGGTCTTGAGCTCCGGTGCGCCGCCTAACGACGTCACCTTCTGCGTCAGGAAGGCAATGTTCGCGCGGAGGTCGAGCGACACGTTCGGCTTCTGGATCACGTAGCCTCTGCCTGACAGCTCGAGGCCGTGCGCGTCCATCGTCCCGACGTTCGTGAGCTGCGCGTTGGTGAAGCCACCGGACGGCGGATACTGCACCTCGAACATGAGATCGTCCACCCGCCGCTTCCAGTACGTCGCGTCGAAGCCGACGCGGTCGTTGAACAGGCCGAGCTCCATGCCGCCTTCGATCTCGGTCGCGACTTCGGGCTTGAGGTCCGGGTTGCCGAGGTTGTCGGGCTGGAGGCCCGCACCGGCGGGGCCGGTCTGCGCGGCGAACGTAGTGAACTTCGCAAAGGCAGACGGTTGACGCCCGGACTGACCCCACGCTGCGCGGAGGCGCAGCGATGAGATGGTCGGAAGCTTGAAGCCGCCGATGTCGCTCGGCACGAACGACACCGAGAACTTCGGATACAGCACGCCATCCGCGCTCTTGCCGAAGGCGCTGGAATAGTCGTAGCGCGCTCCGGCCGTGAGGTACAGGAACTTCTTGTAGCCGAGCTGCTCCTGCGCGAAGTAACCGCCGTTGATCGTCTCGAGAATTCCGTCGTTTCCGAACTGGAATCCAGCGGCGTCGCAGCGGGCGATGCCCGGGCCGGGGAAATCGTACCCGAAGCAACCGGGATACTTCACCTTCGTCAGGAACCCCTGCACGCCCGCGACGAACGCCGAGTTGAAGTTCGTCATGAAGTCCTTCTGCCAGTTCGCCTTCATGTCGAGCGTGAGCTGCCGGTTGTTCTCGTCGTAGATACCCTTGTCGCCGAACACGTTGTCGCCGATCACGCCATCGACGTTGTAGCCGAACGGCTGGAACTGAGTCGACGTTTGGCTCGTGTAGTCGACGCCAAGAAGCCCCGTCAGGTTCAGCGAGGCGAACGGCGTATAGCTGGCATCGAGCGAGGAGATGAACCGGTCGGTCGTGATCTCGTTCAGCTTGCGCGCGGTCTCGCGCGGCGTCCCGAACGCGTTAGGCGCTCCGGTCGGATTGCCGCCGAACTTGCAGACGCCCGGCGACTTGATCCCCAGGTCGGGATCGGTGCCCTCCGGGTCGGAGTTGTTGCACTGCCCGAGATCCGGCTTGCTGAACTCCAGCAGCGTGACGGGCGAATAGATGTTGTTCCCGTACTGCGGTCGGTTTGCGTAGGTATTCGTGTACTGCGCCTGCGCGTTGAGCCGCACGTTCGACGTCGGGAAGAAGCCCACGACGGATCGCCCGCTGGTCCGGCGAACGAGGTCCCGGGCCGAACCGCCCAACCGTTCCGGCGCCCACGGGCCGTCATCGCGGTTGTACAACCCGGAGACGATGTAGTTCAGGTTCTGCGTTCCACCGGTCACGGAGCCGTTGACGGTCTGCGCCGACCCCGTCTCGAAGTAGTTCGTCTGGATCGGGACGCTGAACGGCTTGAACAGCTGCAGGTCACTCCGACCCCACAGTCGCTGGAGCGAATCGAGCTGGCCTTGCCTAACGGGCGTCCCCCAGTTGTCGTCGATGCGGTTGGTGGGGTAGCTCGAGAAGTCCTGTGTGACGTTGAAATCCCATTTTGGTGCGCCGGCGACGCCACGCTTGGTGAAGATCTGGATGACGCCGTTCGACGCTTCCGTTCCGTACAGCGTCGCTGCCGCGGCGCCTTTCAGAATCTCCACGCGCTCGATGGTCGCGGGGTCGATGTCGTCGAGGTGGGAGAGCGTCGTGCCAGCACCGGAGCCGGTGCCGCCAGAGTTGATGCGAACGCCGTCCACAAACACGATCGGCTCGTTCGACTGCGTCAGCGAGGCGTTGCCGCGAATGCGGATCTTCATCGCCTCACCATTCAGCCCGCTCGTCGAGAGCCCGACGACGCCCGGCTCACGTCCCTGGAGCAGCTCCGACGCGGTCTTGATCGGCGCGTACTTCGGCGGATCGATGGTGGCGACGGTGTTGCCGAGACGCTTCACCTCGGTCGCACCGGCAGTACCGGTGGTCACGATGGCCTCGAGCTGCACCGCCGAGGCGGCGAGCGTGAAGTTCACGGTCTGCGTGCCACCGGCGGTGACCGTGAGGGTGCGAGTTGTCGGCGTGAACCCGACCATCCGGATCCGGAGCTCGACCGGCCCCACAGGGACGTTCGTGATGCGATAGAAACCGTCGCGGTTCGTGCTCGCCCCGATGTTCTTGCCGACTACGTGAACCTGCGCCAACTCCACGGGCCGGTTCGTTGCCTGCTCCCGGACCGTACCTTCGATCGTGCCGACTCCTGCGGCCTCCTGCGCCGCGAGCTGTGTGGTGATCGCTGCGAACGCAATTGCGGCAAGAAATGCCGTCCTGCGATGAACCTGACTGACCATGCGGCCTCCTGCGTTGCACAAGTGACTACAGCAGGCTGAAACCAGGTGGGCGGGCGCGTGCAAGAGCCTCGCACGCGGCACGTGGGGCCATGTGATTGTCCGACCAAAAACAGCCGACCTAACGACTCCTCTCTGTTGACGGGTGAAGTGCGCCGACATCGGCGGCAGGGCCTGGGACGAACCGTACGACGCTGTTGATCGGACGTGGCCATGAGTGGCCGGACGCGCCGCGCCTTTATAGCAGTCGGGAGGTGGCCGTGTCAATGGATGGCGGCGTGGGACGAACCGTCGAAAGACGTGTCCGGACGTTCCTCGAGCGTGGTTGCCGGCGGAGGCTACAGCCTCCGGAGCGTCGTGCCTACGCCGCGAGCGTCGTCCCGCAGTTGGCGCAGAAACGCGACGCCGGGGCGTCGATCGCCGCCCCGCAGGTGGCGCACGCGCCCTTGAGATACTTCCCGCACGACGAGCAGAACGCGGGGTCCGGCTCAGGGCGGGGGCCGCACACGTCGCACGACCGCCGGATCGCCCGGTACCGAAGGACCGCCGCCTCAGCCGGGTCACGAGAGCCGGCGATGGACGGCACGCCTGCCACCGGGGATGACGCCGCCACCTGCTCGGACGCAGCGGACGCGGCAGACGCCGCCGCCGGCTCGCCGCGCCGCGTCCGCAACTCCACGAGCGCGGAGCGCGTGTACGTCGCCTTGAGCGAGGCGTAATCGTCGTCCGACAGTTTCCCGGTGGCGCGGTCGAACTCGATCTCGCGGAGGGCGTCGATCGCGCTCTCCGGTGCCGCGGCCGGCACGCCCGTTAGGCGCGCCCGGAGCGGCGTCACCGCGTCGAACAACGGCAGGAGCACATAGATCAGCGCCGCAACGGCCAGCGCCGCCCCGACCACGAGCGCGATCACGCGTCGTCGCTCCGGATCGCCGCCTCGAGCCGCGCCATTTCATCGTCGCTCGCGTCGACCGGCACCGGCGAGGCCGCCGTCCGGCGCTCGGCCGCACGCCGTCCCCATTGGCGGATCAGCGCGCCCGCCGCGAACGCGCCGCCGCCTACGGCAGCGAACGGAGCGATCCACCCCACCCAGTTGAACCCCTGCTTGTGCGGGGCCATGAGGATCTTCTCACCATACGCCTGCTCGAACGCGGCGAGGATCTCGTTCGCGGAATAGCCCCCGTCCGCGAGCTGGACGACGTCGGCATGGAGCCGCGGCGAGAAGCCGCATGGCATCGACGTCCGGCACGTGAACACGTCGAGCGTGCACGGACACGGGCACGACAGCATTCGCTCCACGGCATCGCGCTCGAGCGGCGTGAGCCGCTTGCCACCGGCTGGACGCGGAAGTCGGCGGACGGGGATATAGCCGTCGCCCTCCATCGTCGCGCCCGGTGTTTCCGCGCCCTGCTGACCGCGCGCGGCCCGCGCCGCCACGGCGGCGATGGCACCGCCTAACGTGATGACGAACTGACGCCGAGTGGCCATCAGACCCCGGCCTCGACGGGTGGCTCCGGGACGTCGGCCGGGCGGCGCTCCGATGACTGCATCACCACGACATACCCGCCCTCGGCACGACGCCTCGCGCCGCTGCGCGTGGCCTGCGGCCACATCACGATCAGACCGCCTAACGCCATAATGATGCCGCCATACCAGACCCACCACACGAGAGGGTTGAACGTGATGCGAATCTCCGCGGTCTCGCGGTCGTCCCCGGACACGCCGTGCAGGACGAGGTACACGTCCTGCCTCAACGACTCGAGGATGCCGACTTCCGTCGACGGCTCGAACGTCGGCTGGCCACGGCTGTCCACGTGCTGACGCTTCTCGCTCTTGATCAGCGTCGGCGCCATGCCGGCGCGTTTCGCCTCCAGGACGACCGCCGTCACCTGGCGATTGAGCTCCTCGTAGCGCGAGACGCCCTGGCTCGTGAACGTCCAGGTCCGGTTATACGGATCGACCGCGGAGAACGACGCGCCCGGGGTGAGCGACAGATCGTACTCCTTCTTGAACGCAAGCCCGGCGAACGCCGCGAACAGCACCACGACGCCGAAATGCACGATGTACCCACCGTACCGCCGGCGATTGCGCGCGATGAGCCGGATGAACGCGACCGGCACGGGCTCGCCATGCATCCGACGCCGGGCATTCACACCCTTCACGAACTCCTGGGCAATCGTCGTGAAGACGAAGCCGGCCAGCGTGTACGACACGAGCGCGTAACCGTCGCGCATGCCGAGCGCGAAGAGTGCCGCGCCGAGGAACAGGCCGCCCGTCACCGGCACGGCAAACTGTCGCTTGAGGTTCGCGATCGAAGCACGGCGCCACGCAATGAGCGGCCCGATCCCCGTGAGCGCCAGCAGCAGCAGGCCGAGCGGAATGTTCACCGTGTTGAAGAACGGAGGACCCACCGTGATCTTCGAGCCGCGCACGGCCTCGCTGATGATCGGGAACAACGTCCCCCACAGCACGGAGAACGCGATCCCGACGAGGACGACGTTGTTGTAGAGGAACGCCGCCTCGCGGCTCACCATGCTCTCGAGCTCGGCGCGCGCCTCGAGATCCTTGAGCCGCGTTGCGACCAGAAACGCCGTGACGATGATCGCGACGATGAGGAACGTCGCGAAGTAGGTGCCGACCGGGGACTGCGCGAACGAATGCACGCTCTCGATCACGCCACTCCGCGTGATGAACGTCCCGAGGATCGAGAGCAGGAACGTCGCGACGACGAGCGTGACGTTCCACTTCCGCAGCATCCCGCGCTTCTCCTGGATCATGATCGAATGGAGAAACGCCGTGCCGGTGAGCCACGGGAGCAGCGAGGCATTTTCAACCGGATCCCACGCCCAGTAGCCGCCCCATCCGAGCTCCACGTACGCCCACCACATGCCCATCGTGATGCCGATCGTGAGGAATAGCCACGAGACGAGCGACCACCGCCTGACGGCGGCCAGCCACTCGGCATCCAGCCGGCGAGTCACCAGCGCGGCGATCGCGAACGCGAACGGAATGGACGTCGCGACGTAGCCGAGATACAGGTTGGGCGGGTGGAACGCCATCCCGGGATTCTGCAGCTGCGGATTGAGCCCGGTTCCATCGGGCGGAATCCAGTCGAGCCGTGCGTACGGGTTCGCGCTGAACGCCGTGGTCCCGAGAAAGAAAACGAGAATCGTGGCGAGCGTGCCGGTGACGTACGGCATGAGCTCGCGATTGCGCTTCCGGTTCGCGAACAGCGTGAGCGCCGAATAGAGCGACAGGATGAGGCACCAGAACAGCATGGAACCCGCCTGTCCTCCCCAGAACGCCGAAAACTTGTAGACCGTCGGCAGGTTCGCGCTCGTATACGAGGCCACGAACCGGAGCGAGAAATCGCTCGTGATCAACGCGGTCCACAGGCCAATGGAGGCCAGCGCAACGAACGCGAAGCTCGCGTACATCGCGCGTTCTCCGCTCGCAGCCAGGTCCGCGCGACTCATGCGCCCGCCCGCGAACGACACGGTCGCGCTCCAGATGGCCATGAGCAGGGCCACCCAGAGCGACAGCTCGCCAAGAAGGATCACGCGGCCGGGCCCTTCGCTGCCTTGTAGCCAGGCGTCGACTGGTACTTGTCGGGCGCGTTCTCGTAACGCGACGCGCACTTGGCGAGCAGCGTCGTCGCGACGAACGTCCCTTCGCGGTTGTAGCGCCCCTCGACGACCACGTCCACGCTGTCGGTGAACGTGTCGGGAATGACGCCTCGATAGGTCACCGGAATGATCTGGCTACCGTCGGTCACGCGAAACGAGACGGCTCGCCCCCCGGGCTCCCGCTCGATCGTCCCGGGAACCACGCGCGCGCCCATCTTCACGCCCGTGTCGTAAAACGTCGAGTCGCCCTTCACCTTCGCCGTCAGCTCGCCGGGAGTCAGGTAGTACATCCCTGTCTCACCGATGGCCGTCGCCATCAGGTAACCGGCAGTGCCGAGAACCAGAACACCGCCAATGATGAACTTCGTACGCGCCCGTGCCACAGCTACCCCTCGGCGACATGCGCCGGATTCGCGTTCACTTCGACTTGTGCAGCGCCGCGCCCCGCACCCGCGACATGATGGAACTCAGTTCCTCCTCGGCCCTGGCCCGCTCTTCCGGTGTCCAGATGTCGATGTGCTGATTGGCATCGCGTACGCGGAAAAGTAGCTCGTCGATGAGCTCGCGGAGCGCGGCGTTGCGGCGGCGTTCCAGGTCGGGCTTGATGGCAGGATCGCTCATGCGAAGACTGGAAAGCGGTCGCGCCAACCGCTGGACTCTTACCGGCGGGGCGCTGGATTGAACAGTACCCGTTTGGCCAATATAGGATCGCGCGCCACGCGAGATAAGAGCGGCCCCACCTTCGGCACGAGCAGCTGCGCGGTGCTCGGCTCGGCGTCCGACGGCGTCCTCACCGTCTTCGCGATGACCAGCGTCGCAACGCCCGCGCCAGCCGCGTCCCAGACGAGGTCCCGGTAGCTGAAGAGGCCGTACGATCTGCGGTCGTGCACCTCCTTCGCAACGGAAACCGTAGCGGTAACCGCCCACGCGCCCGCGAGCGCCTGATCGTGTTTGACACGGGCCGCCTGCAATGCGCTGTAGGCCACGGTCTGCGTGAACGCCGCGATGAAGAAGTGCTTCAGCTTGTCCGACCCGAACCAATGGTCCGGGGGCGCGGTGAGTGACGCGGCGAGCGCCAGGTGAGCTATCACGCGACGCTCTGCGTAGGGCCGCTCTCACGAACGAGCTCCGGCAGCCGGGTCGCAATGAGCTCGAGCGAGCGGACGACGAGCTCCATGTGCCCGGGTGCGTGAATCCAGCTGCTGGCTCCGGATGGGTGCGGCAGCGGAATCGCCACGGGCGCGCCCGGCAGACCGCGAAGCCGATGTGCACGGCCGACGAGGTCGGAAAGCAGCCCGCCGCCGAGGAACCGCTCGATCGCCAGGCGTCCGACAGGAATTATCACTGCCGGTCGTATCATCTCGATCTCCGCGTCGAGCCACGCCGAACAGTTCGCGATCTGGGACGGCGACGGAACCATGTCACCGCGGCCCGACGGGCTCGATCCTGGAAAACATCGCGTGATCGCCGCGATGTAGATGCGTCTTCTCGCAACCTGCTCGTCGATCCCGATCGACGCGAACCAGCGGAACAGCGTCCGCCCCGCGCGACCCGCGAAGGGCCGTCGGTCAACCACCTCGGTCTTTCCGGGCGCCTGGCCAACGAGCATCGCGCGCGGCTCCCGCGCTGACGAGATGACCGGCAGGACGTTCGCGTCATCGAACGTGCACCGCCGACACGCGGCGAGTGCCGCGGCGTGGGCGTCGAGCAACACCGGCAGCCCTCGGGCTCCGCCTCGTCGAGTCACGCGACGGCGGCCTCGGTCCCCATGGGATTCGCCGCGAAGTCAAACGGCGGGCGATGCACTCCCCGGTCACTGATGATCGCCGAGATGAGCGCCGACGGCGTGACGTCGAACGCCGGGTTGTAAACCGCAGCCTCGGGTGCGGCCGTCAACGGGCCGAAGCCGCACCGGATCTCATCGGCGTCGCGCTGCTCGATCTCGATCGCTCCCCCGTTCGGCGTCGCGGGATCGAACGTCGACCACGGAGCTGCCACGTACAACGGGATGCCATGGTGATGTGCCGCGACGGCAACGCTGTAGGTGCCGACCTTGTTCGCGACGTCACCGTTGCAAGCGATGCGATCCGCGCCCACGATGCACAGGTCGATCCGGCCCGCGCGCATGACCGATGCCGCCATGTTGTCGGCAATGACGGTCACGGGAATCCCCGCTCGCGCCAGCTCCCACGACGTTAGGCGACTGCCCTGAAGCAGCGGCCGCGTTTCATCGACGAACACCTCGATGCGACGGCCCGATTCCACGGCGAGGTAGATGGGCGCCAGTGCCGTACCGATCCCGGCGGTCGCAAGCGCGCCGGCGTTGCAGTGGGTGAGCACGCGCGCGCCGTCGAAAATCAGGGGCAATGCGTGTGTCCCGATGCGTTCGCACATCGCCCGATCCTCATCGCGTATGCGCGTCGCTTCCGCGCGAAGCGCGTCGACGACGGCACGGGGCGAGTCGGCGGTCGCCTCGGCCGCGCGTAGCATCCGTTCGACCGCCCACGGAAGATTCACCGCGGTGGGACGTGTCGCTCGAATGGTCGCGCCGACGGATCGGACACGCTCGCGAAATCGGCTCAGCGGCTCGTGGGCAAACGGAGCGAGTGCCACGACCATTCCCATGGCGCCTGCCACGCCGATCGCCGGC
This sequence comes from Gemmatimonadaceae bacterium, assembly GCA_036274195.1. Taxonomy (GTDB): domain Bacteria; phylum Gemmatimonadota; class Gemmatimonadetes; order Gemmatimonadales; family Gemmatimonadaceae; genus JAJKIV01. Next base: position 9,141 of record DASUGD010000093.1, read on the forward strand.
GCGCCGCGCACGGCCAGCGTTCGAATGGCATCGCAGACCTCGTCGAGCGTACCGAGGTCGCGCTCCACGAACGCACCCGGCAGACGCCGCTGGTCAATGATGCGTACGGCGGCGCCATCTGGGCTCCAGTCAACGGCCCGAATCGTTTGCACGCGCGCAAGCTAGCCACCGGACAGCGCCAATGGGAACGGAGCAGCGCCATCCCGCCGCTCGCCAATCACGCTGCCATCGAATCCTCGCGACGCTCGCGCGCTCGGCGCGCGCGGCGCCGCCGCCTGTCGGGGAAGTAGCGGTCGAGAAAGGCCAGGAGGGCGCGCTCTTCGGGGGTGTGATTCGCAGTCGCTCGCCGGCCACCCGGCCACTGTTCGGCGTG
>DASUGD010000094.1:0-3115 GCA_036274195.1 Gemmatimonadaceae bacterium
GAACGGCCTCGATGAGCAGCTCGCGCTCGAGGCGCAGCTGCAGGCGGAAGCCGGATCGACGGCGGACTATCGCGAGGGCGTGAAGGCATTCCTGGAGAAGCGCACACCCGTGTTCGTCGGTCGTTAGGTGCTCGACCGCGACACGTCGATCGGCGTGGTCGGCGCGGGCGCCATGGGCAGCGGGATCGCCCAGGTTGCCGCCGTCGCGGGTCACCGCGTCGTGCTCGCCGACGCCGATCCCGCCGCCGTCCGCCGCGCGCGCGACGGCATTGCAAAGGCACTGTCGCGGGACGTCGAGAAGGGAAGGCTGCCTGCGGGCGGCGACGCCACCGTCCTCGGTCGCATTGCATTCGTCGAGGGCGTGAACGATCTCGCCCCGCTCGCGGATGCCGGCCTGGCGGTCGAGGCGATCGTCGAGCGGCTGGATGCGAAGCAGGCGCTGTTCTCGGCGCTGGAGAGCGTCGTCAGGGACGACGCGATTCTCGCCACGAACACGTCATCGCTGCCGGTGGCCGCAATCGGCAGTGCGTGCAAACGCCCGGAGCGCGTCCTCGGTGTGCACTTCTTCAATCCGGCACCGGTCATGCCGCTCGTGGAGATCGTCCCGTCGCTCGCCACCACTGCCGAGGTCGTGTCGGCAGCGCGGGCACTCATCGACTCGTGGAAGAAAACGACCGTGCTCACGAGCGACACGCCCGGCTTCATCGTGAACCGGGTCGCGCGCCCGTTCTATGGGGAGTCGATCCGCATGTACGAGGAAGGCATCGCCGACGTCGCAACGATCGACTGGGCGATGAAGACCCTCGGCGGTTTTCGCATGGGCCCGTTCGAGCTCATGGATTTCATCGGCCACGACGTGAATTTCGTCGTGACGCGGAGCGTGTTCGAAGGTCTCTCGTTCGACCCGCGCTATCGCCCGTCGGTGACGCAGCAGCGCCTGCTCGAAGCGGGTTGGCTGGGGCGCAAGAGCGGACGGGGGTTCTACGACTACCGCCCCGGCGCAACGGCCCCGGCGCCTAACGATGACCGGGCGCTCGGCCAGCGGATCGTCGACCGGACGCTCGCGATGCTGGTGAACGAGGCCGTCGACGCGGTGCTCATGCGCGTTGCCACGCCGCGGGACATCGATCTGGCGATGACGAAGGGTGTGAACTACCCGAAGGGTCTCATCGCGTGGGGCGAGGAGATCGGGATGGACACCGTCCTCGGTCGGCTCGAGGCGCTCTTCGCCGAGTACGGCGAGGACCGCTACCGGCCGAGCGCGCTCCTGCGACGCGTCGTGCGGGAGAGGCGGAGTCTGCTCGCGTGACCGCGCCAGCGTCGGACGGGTCGGCTCAGGGGCTGGCCGAGCGTGTGGTCGCGCACATGCTCGAGCACGACGAGTTCAGCCGATGGCTGGGCCTCGAGGTGACGCAGGTCGCGCCTAACGCCGCGACCGTCCGTATGACAGTGAGGCCCGAGATGGTGAACGGGTTCGGCGTCTGTCACGGCGGGATAGCCTTCTCCCTCGCCGACAGTGCCCTGGCGTTCGCGTCGAACACGCACGGCCGGCTGACCGTCAGCATCGAGAATAGCATCCGATACCCGGCGGCGATCATGCCCGGTGATGTGCTGACGGCGTCCGCGGTCGAGCTGAGCGCCAGTCGCCGCCTTGCATATTTCGACGTGACGGTTCGAAAGGGCGATGGCGAGGTGGTGGCTCTGTTCAAGGGCACGGTGTACCGAACGAGCCGCGACCATTTTACAGACGAGACGAAGCATGACTGACGCATACATCGTAGACGGCGTTCGGACACCGATCGGCAGCTTTGCCGGATCGCTTGCCGAGACACGCGCCGACGACATGGCGGCGTTGACTATCCGGCGCCTGCTCGAGCGACATCCCGAGCTCGATCCGGCCAGCATCACCGACGTCATCCTGGGCTGCGCGAATCAGGCGGGGGAGGACAATCGCAACGTCGCGCGCATGGCGCTGCTGCTCGCGGGCCTGCCGGTGAGCGTGCCGGGTGAGACGGTGAATCGCCTGTGCGCGTCGGGCATGACGGCGGCTGCGACCGCGGCGCGCGGCATCCGCAGCGGCGACGGGGACGTCTACATCGCCGGCGGCGTCGAGAGCATGACGCGCGCGCCGTACGTCATGTCGAAGGGCGCGAAGCCGTTCGCGCGCGACGTCGAGATCTTCGACACGAGCATTGGCTGGCGGTTCGTGAACGCGAAGATGCGCGACACGTACGGCATCGACTCCATGGGACAGACGGCCGAGAACGTCGCTGATCAGTTCGGGGTGTCGCGCCAGGACCAGGACCTGTTTGCGTGCCGTTCGCAGACCAAGGCGGCGGCCGCGCGCGCAGCGGGCCGGTTCGCAGACGAGATCACGCAGGTCGAGCTCGCGCCGGCAAAGAAGGGGGGTGCACCGCGCACCTTTGCGGACGACGAGTTCATTCGTCCGGATACGACGCTCGAGTTGCTGGCCAAGTTGCGGCCAGCGTTCCGCACCGACGGGAAGGGTTCGGTGACGGCGGGGAACTCGTCAGGCATCAACGATGGCGCCTGCGCGCTGCTGATCGCGTCGGACGCCGGCGTGCAGCAGCTCGACGCGAAGCCGTTGGCCCGGATCGTCGCGTCGGTGGCGGTCGGCGTGGAGCCGCGGATCATGGGCATGGGCCCCGTGCCGGCGACGCGCGCGGCGCTGTCGCGGGCGGGGCTTTCGCTTGACGACATGGCGGTGCTCGAGCTCAACGAGGCGTTTGCGGTGCAGACGCTCGCGTGTTTGCGCGAGCTCGGGGTGGCGGACGATGATCCTCGCGTCAACCCGAACGGCGGGGCGATCGCGTTAGGCCACCCGCTGGGGATGTCGGGAGCTCGCCTGCTGCTGACGGCGGCTCACGAGCTTGTCCGCAACGGCGGCCGCTACGCGCTGTGCACCATGTGCGTCGGCGTGGGTCAAGGCACGGCGACGATTCTGGAGCGGGCTTAGGCGACTGGCGACTGGCGACTGCCGGGGACGGGGGACGGACGACGGGGGACTGCGGGAAACGGGAAACGGGAAACGGGAAACGGAAAGAGCGCGTCATTCCGAGCGTAGCGCCGCAGGCGCGGAGGCGAGGAATCGCCG